>JBOGJI010000174.1:0-10665 GCA_050747865.1 Thermoanaerobaculia bacterium | reverse complement strand
CCGCCGGATGACCCATGCCATGGACCTTCGCGGCACCTGGGCACGCGCTCGCTCGCGGCTCTGGCGGCGTCGATGGCTCCTTCTCGGCTGCGCTGAAGCCGTCGCCGCCTTGCTGGTCCCCCTCGCCGCCGCGCGAACCGAGATGCGGACCTCGGCGCTACAGGCGCGATTCTTCTCCCGCGTCGCCGCTGAGCTCGGCGCCGCGCTCGCCTCCGGACCGGCGCCGGAACCGCTGACTGCGGCCGCGGGTCCCTACGACCAACGCCTCGGCTACACACGGCTGCCGGCGACGCTCGCGCGCCTGGATCCGAGCCTCTATCGGATCGTCGCGCAGGCGCGGCCTTCCGGATGGCAGCGGGATCTGGTTCGCGGCGGGCTCTTCCCCATCTACGACGAGAAGGATCAGGCGGGGCTGGCGGTGGTCGATCGGAAGGGCCGGGAGCTGTTCGAGCGTCCGCATCCTTCCCGGGTGTACCGCGGCTTCGACGAGGTGCCGCGGATCGTCTGGGAGACCCTGCTCTACATCGAGAACCGCGAGCTGCTGGACCAGCGCTACCCGCGCCGGAATCCCGCCGTCGAATGGCCCCGGCTGGGCCGGGCGGTCGCCGAGCATTCGCTGCGGCTGCTCGACAGCCGGCGCGAGGCGCCGGGCGCCAGCACCCTGGCCACGCAGCTCGAGAAGCTCCGGCACTCTCCCGGCGGTCGAACCGCCAGCGCCGCCGAGAAGCTGCGGCAGATGGTCTCGGCCTCGTTGCGCGGCTATCGAGACGGCGACCAGACCTTAGAAGCGCAGCGCCGCATCGTCGTGAGCTATCTGAGCTCGATGCCGCTCGCCGGCATCGCCGGCCACGGCGAGGTGATCGGGCTGGGCGACGGGCTGTGGGCCTGGTACGGCGTGGAGCTCGAGGATCTCCATCGCGCGCTGGGCGAGCCGCATTCCTTCTCGCCAGGCGAGAGGGCGGAGGCGTTCCGGCGGGTCCTGAGCCTGTTTCTCGCCCAGCGGCGGCCGACCTATTATCTGACGACCCCACGAGGCCGGGCGGCATTGGACCGGCGTACGGATGCCTACCTCCGGCTCCTTTCGCGACAGGGGCACATCGATCCGGCGCTGGCTGACGCGGCGCTGCGCCGGCGGGCGGCACTGCGCACGCGAGCGCCCGCACTGTCGGCGGCTCCGAGCGGCCACCGCGAGGCGGCCCGGTCCGTACGCACCGAGCTCCTCGCGCTGCTCGGCCTGCGCCAGCTGTACGCCCTCGACAAGCTGGACCTGACGGTGAGCTCCACCTTCGACCTCCGCGCCCAGGCGGCGGTCGACGCCGAGCTGCGCAAGCTGGCTGACCGCGAGCACGCGAGCCGCGCCGGCCTCGAGGGTCCGCGGCTCCTCGGACGCTCGGACCCGGCGCCGGTGCGTTATGCGGTGGTGCTCTACGAACGCGCGGCGCAGGGCAACCTGGTGCGCGTCCAGGTCGACACCCTGGACCAACCCTTCGATCTGAACCAGGGCGCCAAGCTCGAGCTGGGATCGACCGCCAAGCTGCGCACGCTCGTCTCCTACCTCGAGATCGTCGAGTCCCTGCACCGGGAGTACGGCGGCCTGACGGTCGACGGGCTGCGCGAGGCGCGCGCCGCGGCGCCGGATCCCCTGACGCGCTGGGCGATCGACCACCTCGCGGGGGCCGCCGACCGGGAGCTGGCGCCGATGCTCGAGGCGGCGCTCGAACATCGCTACTCGGCCAGCCGGTACGAGAGCTTCTACACCGGCGGCGGGCTCCATGTCTTCCGCAACTTCGACGACACCTACGACGGGCGCGCGGTATCCGTGCGCGACGCCTTCCTCCACTCCATCAACCTGCCTTTCATCCGGCTGATGCGGGACATCATCCGCTACCACATCGGCCGGCTGCCGGGCTCACCGGCGACGATGCTGGAGGATGCCGGGGATCCGCGGCGCGCGAAGTATCTCGATCGTTTCGTGGCCCGGGAGAGCCGGGTGTTCCTGCGCCGCTCCTGGGACCGCTACGGTGAGACGCGGCGGGAGGACCTGGTCAACGCGTTGGCCGCCCACCATCAGCCGACACCCCGCCGGTTCGCCTGGGCCCTGCGCAGCGTGGTGCCGGATGTGGGACGCGATGCGTTCACGGCGCTGCTAGCCGAGCTGACGGACCGGCTGGAGGCAGGCCGTGCCGAGGCGCTGTACGACGAGACCGACGTGAGCAGCTTCTCATGGCATGAGCGGGGCTACCTGGCCGATATGCATCCGTTGGAGCTGTGGCTGCTCCACTACCGGCTCAGCCATCCGAAGGCGACCTGGAGGGACGTCGTCGCCGCCAGCGCCGGTGTGCGACAGGAGATCTACGGCTGGCTGCGCAAGCCGCATCGACGGGCCGCGCAGGACATCCGGATCTGGACGCTGATCGAGCAGAAGGGCTTCGAGGTCCTGCATCGCTCCTGGCGCGAGAAGGGATATCCGTTCGACCGACTGGTCCCCTCGCTCGCCACCGCCATCGGCAGCTCCGGCGACCGGCCGGCGGCGCTCGCGGAGCTCGCCGGCATCATCCAGAACGGCGGCCTGCGCTATCCGACCGTCCAGGCGCAGGCCCTGCACTTCGCCGCCGAGACGCCATACGAGACCCTCGTCGAGCGGGCTCCGGCGGCGGGTGAACGGGTGATGTCGCCGGAGGTGGCGGCGGCGCTACGCCGGGCGCTCCTGGACACCGTCGAGCGGGGCACGGCGCGGCGCGCCCTGGGAACCGTGGTCCGGCCGGACGGCAAGCCCATGGCGGTCGGCGGCAAGACCGGCACCGGCGACAATCGATTCCACGTCTACGGCCCCGGCGGACGGCTGATCGAGTCTCGGGCGGTGAATCGGACGGCGACGCTGGTCTTCACCATCGGGTACCGTCACTTCGGGACGATCACGGCCTACGTGGCGGGCCCGCAGGCCGCCGGCTACGGCTTCACCAGCGCCCTGCCGGCGCAGCTCTTCCGCATCCTGGCGCCGATCTTCGCCTCGGTGGTGGCCGCGGACGAGAGTACGGCGCCCTCCGAATGGACCCTGGCGGGCGCCTGATGAAAGCCCGGAGGATCCGTTCGTTGCTCGCAACGCGACCCATGGGAGATTCATTCACAGGCTCTGACTCGAGGAATCCGACTGCCGGTCGCTCCAGGCCTCAAGAGGCCGCGCGGGGCGGCAGGAGGTCGTTGTCCGTGAGCCAGGAGGAGAGGCGCTCCTCCAGGAGATCGCGGGTGTCGCGGAAGGCCTCGAGCTGTTCGCGCTCGCGGCCCTCGAGCTCGACCGGGTCGGGGATGCTCCAGTGCACCCGGGCGCTGCGGCCCACCCAGGCGGGGCAGGTCTGCGCCGCATGGTCGCAGACCGTGATCACCGTGCCGAACTCCCGGCCGGCGAGCTCGTCGACGGACTTCGAGCGATAGTCGCCGATGTCGATGCCACGCTCGGCCATCACCTGGATCGCCAGCGGATGGACCTCCCACGGGCGGACCCCGGCGCTCGCCGCCTCCACGGCGTCCCCGCCCAGCTCGCGCAGCAGCCCTTCGGCCATCTGGGAACGGGCGGAGTTGCCTGTGCAGAGCACGAGCACCCGGTGCGGGCGGCGGCTACCCAACACTTCCATGCGGCAAGCATACGACACGCCTACCCAGGGGTCAGGGAGGTTGCTTTCGTCCCCTGGTCCCTGTTCCCTGACCCCTGATCCCCGGGTGGGGGGAGGGTGGGCATCCCCGGGCGGGGGTTAGCGACTGCCGCCGAGGCCGAAGCGCAGCAACGCCCCCAGAGTGATGGCGTCGGTGTCGGCCTGATCCAGCTCGCTGAAGGCGTTGGCCTGGTAGTTGGCGTTGATGTCCAGGAAGAGCTTGGGCAGCAGCTCCATGTTGAACCCCACGCGGGCTATGTAGAACGGGTCGGAGACATCGTCCTCGAAGCCGTCGGAGTACCCGACCCCCACGCCCACTCCCGCATAGAGCCCGTGTCCGACGAGCAGGAACGCCTGCGGCGAGAACACCGCGTCCTCCGAGCCGCCGAAGCCGGCCTCGAAGTACTCGAGGTCGAACTCGAAGCTGAGCAACCCGCCCGGGAGGATCTGGTAGGACCCGAGGTAGGAGACCCCGTCGTCCTCGATGTCACCCAGCCCCTCGTCGTCGATGTCGTCCACCGTCCGCCAGTAGTGGACCCCGAAGCCCAGCCGTTTCTCCGCCGCCTGTGCAGGAGTCGCCGCGATGATCCCGACCAACATCAGGAGCGCCGCGATTCCGACGATGGCTCTATGCCGCATGATCTACCTCCGTAGTCGTTGACAGGGCGTCCCGTGCCCTGCAGCCAGGCAAGCAAGCCCTTTGCCAGCGACACGGCGCACCCGATACCATCACGGTTCCTCGTCCAAGGAGTCACGATGGCCGATCTGCAAGGGAAAACGTTGTTCATCACCGGCGCCAGCCGCGGCATCGGCAAGGCCATCGCCCTGCGGGCGGCGCGCGACGGCGCCAACATCGCCGTCGTCGCCAAGACCAGCGAGCCACATCCGAAGCTGCCCGGAACCATCTTCACCGCCGCCGAGGAGATCGAAGCCGCCGGCGGTCGCGCCCTGCCGGTGGCCACCGACATCCGGGAGCTCGAACAGGTCGAGCACGCCGTCGACGAGACCGCCCGCCGCTTCGGCGGCATCGACATCCTGGTCAACAACGCCAGCGCCATCTACCTGGCCGGCACCGCCGAGACGCCGGTCAAGCACCTCGACCTCATGTGGCAGGTCAACATGCGGGGCACCTTCCTGTGCAGCCAAGCCTGCATTCCTCACTTGCGCCAGGCCGGGAATCCGCACATCCTGAACCTCTCCCCGCCCCTCGACCTCGATCCGCGCTGGTTCGCGCCCCATGTCGCCTACACCATCTCCAAATACGGCATGAGCCTGTGCGTGCTGGGGATGGCCGAGGAGCTGCGCCGCGACCGCATCGCGGTCAACGCCCTGTGGCCGCGCACGGTCATCGCCACCGCCGCCCTGGCCATGCTGGGAGGCAAGGTGCCGCCGGCACATTGCCGCACACCCGAGATCCTGGCCGACGCCGCCCACGCCATCTTGACGCGCGACAGTGCCTCCTGCAGCAGCAACTTCTTCCTCGATGAGGACGTATTGCGCGACGAGGGGATCACGGACTTCGGGTGCTACGCGGTCGATCCCGGCGCGTCGCTCATCCCCGATCTCTTCGTCGGCGACCCCGGCGACTACTGGGCCGGCGGGCGGTCTTAGAATGGCGGGCGCCATGGACATGGATCGCGACCAGGCCTGGCAGCTCGTGTCGGCCCACGTGCAGGCGCCCGGCCTGCGCCGCCACATGCTGGCGGTCGAATCGGCGATGCGCTTCTACGCCGGGCGCCTGAACGGCAACCCGGAGATCTGGGGGCTGGCCGGCCTGTTGCACGACTTCGACTGGGAGATCCACCCGGACCTCGAGCGGCACCCGGCCGAGGGAGCGCCCGTCCTACGCCAGGCGGGATGTCCGGAGGAGGTCGTCCAGGCGATCCTGTCGCACAACACCCAAGGCACCGGCGTCGAGCGGCGGCATCCCATGGACTTCGCCCTGCTGGCCTGCGACGAGGTCACCGGCCTGATCATCGCCGCCGCCCTGGTGCGCCCGAGCAAAGACGTCCGCGGCGTGGAGCTCAAATCAATCAAGAAGCGCTGGAAGGAGCGCGCCTTCGCCGCCGGCGTCGACCGCGAGCACGTGGAGCAGGTCAGCGGCGATTTCAGCCGCGCCTGCTTCGACGGCGGGCTGGAGCTCTGGGACCACGTGCAGAACGTGCTCACCGCGATGCGGTGGGCGGCCGGGACGCTGGAGCTGGACGGCCGCCTGGCGTCCGTGTAGCCTGCTAGACTGTTCCACCGCGACGAGGATCCCCGCTTCGTGACATCGACTCAAGAGACCCCGGAATCGCCGCAGGCAGTCGGCGAGGCGCCCCGCCTCGACCCCCGGGTCGAGCGCCTGCAACAGGCGCGCGACAGCGGCGCCGAGGTCACCGGTACGGTGATCGGCTGGAACCGCGGCGGCTTCCACGTCGCCGTCGACGGGCTCACCGCCTTCTGCCCCCGTTCGGAGATGGAGCCCGGCCGGCCGCGCGCGCCCCAGAGCTACGTCGACCGCGAGCTCGCCTTCCAGGTGCTGAACGTGCGCAACCGCGGCAAGCGCATCGTGCTGTCGCGCAAGGGCGTGGCGGAGCGGCAGCGCCGCGAGCGGCGCGCCGAGGCGCTGGCTCGCCTGCAGCTGGGGACGAAGGTGGAGGGCCGCATCGTCTCCCTCACCGACTTCGGCGCCTTCGTCGACCTGGGCGGCGTCCAGGGCCTGATCCACAAGAGCGAGCTCTCGCACCGCGCGGTCGAGAATCCCGCCGAGGTGCTCTCGGTGGGGGACCGGGTCACCGTGCAGGTCCTGCGGATCGACGAAGAGGGCGGGCGCATCGGCCTCTCGCTGCGCGCCCTGGAGCCCGACCCGTGGGCCGAGGTGGCGGCGCGCTTTCCCGAGGGGGCGGTGGTCGAAGGCACGGTGGTGCGCAGCGAGCGCACCGGCGCCTTCGTCGAGCTGGAGCCGGGCGTGACCGGCCTGCTCCCGTCCTCCGCCATGGCCCTGCCCGCCGACACCACGCCGGAGCGCGCCTTTCCCGCCGGCAAGCGTGTCAAGGTGCAGGTCCTGAAGGTGGAGCCGCGCAAGCGCCGCATCGGCCTGGCGCGCGAGGGCGCCCAGCTCGGCGGCTCGGAGGCCGACTACCGGGCCTACGTACGGCGCCAGAAGCAGACCGAGGGCGGCTTCACGCCGTTGGCAGAGGCCTTGCAGCGCCTGCAGGCGGGGAACGAAAAATGAGGAGAACGCCTGCTCAGTTGTCGCTTCGCGCCGTCTCCGTGCTGGCCCTGGCGCTCGCCGGCTGCAGCGAAGGCACCCCGCCGTCGGCCCCACCGCCGCTGGACGCCGGCATCGCCGTCGCGTTCTCGAGCGTCAACGCCGCTGACCACGGGCTGGCCGAGATCGTCATCGAGGTCGTCGGCGTCACCGCCCTGTCGGACGGCGGCGCCAACGTCGAGCTCGGCGGGGCTGAAGACGACATCAACCTGGTCGCCATCGAAGGCGCCCCGATCGACCTGGTGAGCGGCGAGGCCGCCGCGGGAGAGTTCACCGGCCTCCGTGTCGAGCTCGCCGAGGAAGGTTTCGTCCGCGAGACGCCGGGCAGCCTGAGCCAGGACCTGGTGGTGACCCAGACGACGGTCACCGCCTCGGGCGCCTTCACCGTCGACGAAGACGCGGTGACGGAGCTCGAGCTCATCATGGACCTCGCGGGCCGCCTCACGTTCGACGACACGACCGACACCTGGCGCCTCGACCCGCGGAACCTCGACCTCTTGAACTGAATGAACGCCACTCATCCATCCACCGCCGGCCATGGACCGGCCCCGTGCAGCAAGGAAACTCCCATGACACGACATACTCTCTCGATCGCTTTCACGATCACTCTGGCGGCGTGCCTGCTGGCGCCGTCTCGGCCCGCCGAGGCCGCGCCGCAGGCCCAGGCGCCCGCCGAGGCGACACCCGAGAGCGGCCAGCCGTCGCCCCAGGAGAGCGCGCCGCAGGCCCCGCCCGCAGGCGAGGCGGCCCCGCAGCCCGCCGCTCCCGAGGCGGTCGATCCCGCGAGCTATCCCGAGATCGTGGCCAAGGTGAACGGCGAGGAGATCCCGCGCGAGGACCTGATCGGCTCGGCGGAGGGCCTCCTCCTGCGCCTGCAGGCGACCGGCCAGGCGCCGCCGCCGCGCAACGCGGACTTCTATCGCAACGTCCTCGACCAGCTCATCAGCACCGTGCTCCTCTACCAGGAGAGCCAGGCGCAGGGAACGACGGTCTCGGCGGAGGAAGTGACGCAGCAGGTGCAGGCGATCGAGCAGCAGACCGGCGGCGGCGAGCAGCTCGATCAGCGCCTGGCGGAGCAGCAGATGACGCGCGAGGAGCTGCGCCAGGGACTCAAGGAGGACCTCGCGGTCAACCGCTTCATCGAGGAGAAGGTCGCGCCGGCGGTCACCGTCTCCGAGCAGGAGGCGAAGTCGTTCTACGACGAGAACCAGCAGCGCATGCAGCGGCCCGAGCAGGCGAAGGCGCGCCACATCTTGATCAGCGCCGGCCGCGACGCCGATGAGGAGCAGAAGGCGGCGGCCCGCACCAAGGCCGAGGGCCTGCTGGCGCAGATCCGGGAAGGCGCCGACTTCGCCGAGCTCGCCGGCGCCAACTCCGAGGACCCGGGCTCGAAGGAGCGCGGCGGCGACCTCGGGTGGTTCTCCCGCGGGCAGATGGCGGAGCCGTTCGAGAACGCGGCCTTCGCCCTCGAGCCCGGCGGCACTAGCGAGGTGGTGGAGAGCCCGTTCGGCTTCCACATCATCCGCCTGGACGAGAAGCGCGCCGCGGGGACGTCGCCCTTCGAGGACGCGCGCGAGCGGATCGAGAACTACCTCAAGCAGCGCAAGCTGGGCGAAGTCCTCAACCGCAAGGTCGAGGAACTCGAGCAGAAGGCGGCGATCGAGCGCTTCATCTAAGCGCTACGCGCGCTCGAGATAGGTGCCGTCTTCGGTGAGGACGCGGATGCGCTCCCCCGTCTTGATGAACGGCGGCACCTGCACCGTGTAGCCGGTGTCGATGCGCGCGTCTTTGGTCACGTTGGTGGCGGTGTTGCCCATCGCCGGGTTGTCGATCGTCTCCACCACCGTGAACTCCATCTTCTGCGGCAGCTGCACGCCGATCGGCTGGCCCTCATAGAGGGTCGCGTCCACCTCGGCGTTCTCCACCAGGAAGTTGGCGGCGAAGCCGAGCAGCTCCTCGTCGATGCCGATCTGCTCGTAGGACTCCTGGTCCATGAAGATGTAGGCGCTGCCGTCGTGGTAGAGGTACTGCATCGGCCGCACGTTGACGTCGGCGGTCTCCATCTTGGTGCCGGCGCGCACGGTGTGGTCGATGACCTTGCCGTTGATGACCCCTTTGAGCTTGAAGCGCACGAAGGCGCCTCCCTTGCCCGGCTTGTGGTGATCCCGCCCGAGCACCGTGTAGGGCTCGCCGTTGAGCAGCAGCTTGGTTCCCGGTCTGCACTGGTTCGCGTCTATCGCGCCCATGACTTCTCCATCTCCTGCCGTCGCCGCCCGCGGCGGCCGGCGTCTGGGTACTCCCTCGTGTGGCCAACTGCAAGGCCGGCGGTTTCAGGTTCTCTAGGCTTTCGCCGCCGGCAGCGCCGCCGGCTCTTCCACCGGCGTCAGCCACTCGGCCAGCTCGGGTATCTCGCCGCGCGTCAGCGCGAAGAAGCGCTCCTGCAGCCGCGCCGTGATCGGCCCGCGGCCGCCGGCGCGCAGCGCCCTCCCGTCCACCTCGCGGATCGGTGTCAGCTCGGCGGCGGTTCCGGTGAGGAACGCCTCGTCGGCCGTGTACACGTCGTCGCGCGGGATCGCTCGCTCGACGATCTCGAGCCCGTCGAGCGCCGCCAGCCGCATGACGCTCTCCCGCGTGATCCCCTCCAGGATATTGATCGGCGGCGGCGTGAGCAAGCGGCCGGCCTGGACCAGGAACAGATTGGCGCCGGAGGCCTCGGTGACGAAGCCCTGGGTGTCCATCATCAGCGCCTCGTCGAAGCCCAGTCCCACCGCCTCGCGCTTGGCCAGGATGGAGGCGATGTAGCCGCCGGTGGTCTTCGCCTTGGTCAGCGCGCTGTTGGGAAACGCCCGCAGATGGCTGGAGATCTTGCAGCGGATGCCGCGCTCCAGGCCCTCCTCCCCCAGGTAGGCGCCCCAGGGCCAGGTGAGGATGGCCACCTGCACGGGATTGTCGCGCGGCAGCAGCCCCATCGATCCGTGGCCGAGGATCACCAGGTGCCGGATGTAACCGGCGGCCAGCTCGTTGCGCCACATCAGCTCCACGGTCCCCTCCGCCAGCTCGTCGCGGCTGAAGGGCAGCGGCAGCTGCAGCATGTGGCTGGACGACTCCAGGCGCTCCAGGTGCCGGTCGAGCCGGAAGATGGCCGTGCCGCCGGCGCTCTGGCGATAGGCGCGCGTGCCCTCGAACACGCCGTAGCCGTAGTGCAGGCTGTGGGTGAGCAGATGCACGCGCGCCTCCGCGAACGGCACGAGCTCCCCGTCGAACCAGACGAATGCCTGTTCTGATGCTCCTGTCATGACGTCGATCCTCCTGGTGTCCGGCCGCACCCAGGTACGAGGTCCGAGGCGCGAGGTGTGAGGTCTTCGACCCGGGCTGATCCGATGCTACCAGACGGGCCCGCCCGCCCGCCCAGGGGTCAGGGACCAGGGACAAGCCCCTAACCCCTGACCCCTCGCTGATAAACTGCCATCCGCCCCGGCGTCGACGCCGGTCACCGCACCATGGCAGGCTCACGAGCAGCACTCGAGTCGTCGCTCGACGATCCCCGCCTGTTGCCGTTCCTGCCCCTCATCTACATCGCCTGGGCCGACGGCGAGCTCGGCGCCGACGAGATCCGCGGCCTGCGCTCCGGGCTGTGCAAGGCGGCGGGGGGCGACGACGCCTGCCGCGAGCTCATCCGCCTCTGGCTCGACCCCGAGGCGCCGCCGGCCGCGGCGGCCCTGCAGTCCGTGCTGCGCGTCCTGCGCGACCGCGCCGGCGAGC
>JBOGJI010000173.1:0-3834 GCA_050747865.1 Thermoanaerobaculia bacterium | reverse complement strand
TCTCATCGAAGACCCGCAGGCCCGCGACGCCGATCAGCTTCGCGTTTAGCTCGTCGACCTCAAGGAAGCCGTCGGTGTGGGCGCGCCCGGAGTGTGAGCGGGGGCGATCGGGCGCCGGCGGGCGCCGACGGAAGCGGTCGATCAGGGCCATCTGTCGGACTATCGGGCCGCGCGCTTCGTCGGCGGCGCGCTGGCGTCTCGGCATCCACACCGACAGTCGGCGGGGATGCGGCACTCGCAGGGCTCAGAGCCGAGGCAGTTCTTACACTTAGCGTCCTTGATCGCCTCGGGCTTTCGCATCGAGTCGGGGAGCCTGGGGACTCGGATGCCGAGGAAGCGACCGGAGGCGCCGGGCATCTAGGCCGCCTCCACCGGTGGGCGGTGGACGAACCGCTCGATCGGAATGAGGACGCAGTGATGGTTGTCGCCATCGCCCATCCACTTGTGCTTACCCTGTGCGTAGGCGCGACGGGCCAGCGCTTTGACTACCCCGGTGGGGACGACGAGCCAGCAGTCGTCCGCATACTCGAAGACCATCCGATCAGCTTCGGTCAGCTGAATACCGGAACCCCGCGTCTGTCCGTCGCGGCAGACTTGCTCAAACTCAATCGCGAGGTTGCCCGTTGACTGACATTGGCGGTCGCTCTTGTGCTCGATGCGCGAGCGCAGCAGGACATGGACGAAGGCATCCTCTCGCGCTTCGCCGAAACGCAAGTCCTTGTCGAAGTTCGGCTTGTAGGTCACCGCTCCCACCACTTGACGGTCGGCTCGATGTTCGGGCCAAAGACGACCACCGCCGACGGGAAGGGGGCACTGTGCGGCGAGTCACCGAACCTGAGCCGTCCTCGCAGAAACCGAATCTCGCCATGACGGCAGTAGTCCCACCACCAGGCGGTGTCCACCCTGGCCGGCACCAGACAGACAACCGTCGTCCCGAGCTTCGCCTGCTCCCACGCCCTGCGGACCCACGTCGCGATGGCGCCGCCGTAGGGCGGATTCATCCAACAGCGCCCGTTCCAGTCGTGGGCAAGGCCATCGGTCTGCGGCGTGAAGTAGCGCTCGCACTTGGCCGATGAGTCCAGCGCACAGACATCGAGCTCGAAGTGGAACTCGGCGTCCAGCTCGTCAAAGAGGTCTTGCGGTGTCTCCCACTCATCGGTCACCGACGAGTAGTGAACGTCCATCCGGCTCCGCAGCACCGCCGCTTCGGTGAGCCGGTCGGGGTCGGACTGCTCGAGGTGGGCCGTAAAGACGGGCTCGGGGACGGCGGCGAGCTTGCGGGCGCTGTTGCGAGCCACGCGGTCGGAGCCGTTTATGTTAGGCGCTCTAACGTTTCCCCCCGGCCTGCCAACCTCCGCCACCCCCAGCAGCTCCCCATAGCGCCGCTTGGCCCGCAGCCGCACCCGGGCCAGCGAGGCCACGATTACGTCTGAGATGCGGGCGAGGCGGGCTGCTTCCTCGACGGCCTTTACCGTCGGGCGGATCCCACACAAGCTCTCGTCTTTCTAGCTGATGGATCGGGTTCGAGGACACGTTCGGGTGTCGAGGCGTACTGCCCCCGGCGGAGGAGCAGTAGCCGTATGGACCGGGACGGAGGTGTCCGGGGTCTCGGCGTCGAGCTTCAGCGCGTCCAGGCCTGCCGTTATCGCGCACGACGTTGCCGCCGGTTCGCTCGACCTGCCCTGCCTTGCGGCAGCAGAACGGGGGTTCGAGTGGATTCTGGAAAGCCCTCCGCTCTCGTTCGCTTTCACGTCCTCGACTCTGTAGCCGTCACCGGGCCGGAGAGCTGCTCGCGACCGTTTCCGATCTGCGCCGGGAGGCGTTGCCGGGCGGACTATCACTGATGCGCACTCGGTGATAGTCCCCGAAGAATGGGTCAGGCAACACACAAGCTGTCCTATCTGCATGTGCGGGTCGACCCCGAGCTGAAGGCGCGGCTTCAGGAGCTGGCCCGCGCCCATGAGCGCACCGTGTCGGCCGAGGTGCGGACCCTGGCCCGAGCGGCCATCGCCGCGGAGCAGAGATGAGAACACACCGCGGCGTGCCGGTCATCGACTTCGATGGCTCCGCCGAGCGTTTCGGCGAGATTGACCCCTCGTGGGCCAACCCGACTCCGCTTGCCGCGACCACTCTCGGAGGGCCGCCGGAGGACGTCGACCCGGATCGTTGGCGGCTGCATCAGGTGATCGAGGCGACGGCTGAGCGCGAGCAGATCGACTACACGGCGGCGTACGAACGGGTGACTGATGCCCTGGCCGCCGGCGAGGATATCGAGCCGGAGCGGTCTCCGGAACTGGCCCGCACGCTCGGTCGCGAGCCCGATGGGTCGCTGAGGCTGTCGAGCCCGCCGGAGCCCGGGGGCGTAAGCGCAGCGGACCTCGACGCGATTGCCGCGGCTGCGGTCGAGGCGCGCGGCATCGCCGACGGCGATCCCGAGTCGGCGACGGCCTACGTCGAGGAAATTGAAAAACTGCAAGCGGCACTCGACACGGCGCGGGCCGTCTAACCCACGAATTAGGAGGAACTAATGCGCACCGCACCGATCGCGAGCAAACCGGACGTCACGGCACCATTCCGCGCGCTGATCTCCATTCGCCCGACGCCGGAGGCCGAGACCATCGACCTCGAGGGCGCGCTCGAGTTGGTTCGGGAGCACTGGGCCCCCGAGCTCGAGCGCGCCCTGGAGGTCGCTGCTGCAAGGGTGGTCGCCGACGTACAGGCCAGGGCCGACGACCGCGAGCGCAAGGCGTCTCGTGCGCGCGCGGTCGAGGCCGAGCACAAGCGGATCGCAAGGGACGCCGGCAAGGCACACCGCAAGCTCTACGGCCGGCCCATCGCCAAGCAGCTCAACCCCCACGCGGCCTACACCCTGCTGCGCGTCGGGCGGGAGGTCATCGCCCTGAGCCCCGAGCGGCTCGAAGCGATCGACCGCTTGGCCCGCCGCCACGGCGTGCCGACCGAGCGCATCGGCTCGGTACAGGGCTACAGGCTCGGTTCGGTGACCAAGCAGCTTGACCGAGTCGACCCCGACGCCGAGGAATTGGAGGCTCATCTGCGCGAGGGGCTCCGCCTCCGCGAAGCCGCGAAGGCAAAGCGCGACGCCGAGGCGAAGAAGCGCCGCGAGCGGGAGCGCGAGGAACAGACCTACGGCGTCGCCGTCGGTGGCCTCTCCGACGAGGGCTAGGCTTACTCGCCGGAAGGCACGGACGCGGGCTACGGCCGGGCCCACCCTCACCCGGCCGTAGCCGGCGTCCGTGCTGACCGGTTATCCCGGCGACGGCATAACTCGGGATAGGCCCCTTGCGCAGATGCCGGCGCGAGACCAGGACCCTGACCGCTCGCATCGGGACGCGAGCGCTCGCTAGTACCCACGGGCCGCAAGTTCGGTCTGACGATCACGCTGAGCGCTGAAGAACGGCGCGAGCTCGAGCATCGCGCCGGTCGGTCAGCTCATAGCCCTGGCCGCCCCGGTCGATGCTGACCACCCGCAGCCGGGGGGAGTGAATCGGGGCGCCCTGATTGGCCTTCTAGCGCAGGTAAGCGAACTGCTCCACCGCATCGACCCGCACGTCGAGCAGGTCGTTGCCGAGGAAGTCGTCCGGGTCGCCCGCCATCACCACCACCCGCGCCGGCCCCGAGGCACCCGGCGAGCCAACCGGCGGCAGGCAGGGATGGTCGCCGCGGAACTCGGCCGCGCGGTCTGCGATGAACACCGAGGCGTTGCCCTGGATCGCCCGGCGCTCGGGCCAGGACTGGAACCGAAACCACTCGCGGGCGCCGATGTCGGATGCTCCGGCGCCCGGCGAGTCGTAGGTGAAGTCGTCGGCGGTGATC
>JBOGJI010000172.1:0-29995 GCA_050747865.1 Thermoanaerobaculia bacterium | reverse complement strand
GAATGCGCCGGCCGTGCGGCAGGCGGCGAGCCGGCTGGTCGCCCGCCAGCGGGAGCGCCCGCAGGTGGCGCTCTGCTTCCGTCCCGACCCCACGGTATGGGACGGCCGCTTCGCCAATCTCGGCTGGCTCCAGGAATGCCCCAAGCCGGTCACCAAGCTGACCTGGGACAACGCCCTGCTGGTGAGCCCGGCGACGGCGCAGGCGCTGGGCATCGAGACCGAGCAGGTGGTGCGGGTGAGCGCCGGCGAGCGGTCGGCGGAGCTGCCGGTCTGGGTCCAGCCCGGCCAGGCCGACGATTGCCTCACGGTGCACCTGGGCGGCGGCCGCACCCGCTGCGGCCGGGTCGGCAACGGCGTCGGCGTCGACGTCTACCCGCTGCGCACGACCGCCGCCCCGTGGACGATCGAGGGGGTGTCGGTGGCCCCCGCGGGCAGGCGCCATCAGCTGGTGAGCACGCAGCTCCACCACGACATGGAGCTGGCCTCCAAGGAGGCGCACGAGCGGCACGTCCTGCGCGTCGGTACCCTCGACGAGCTCCGGCGCCACCCCGAGATGATCCACGAGATGGGGCACGAGCCGGGCCCCGAGATGACCCTCTACAGGAACGAGGACCATCCCTACGAGGGCCACGCCTGGGCGCTGGCGGTGGACTTGAACGCCTGCACCGGCTGCAACGCCTGCGTCGTCGCCTGCCAGGCGGAGAACAACATCCCGGTGGTCGGCAAAGAGCAGGTGGCGATGGGGCGCGAGATGCAGTGGATCCGCATCGACCGCTACTTCGAGGGGGATCTCGCCGATCCTCAGATCCACAGCCAGCCGGTGATGTGCATGCACTGCGAGAACGCCCCTTGCGAGGTGGTCTGCCCGGTGGCGGCGACCGTGCACAGCGACGAAGGCTTGAATGACATGGTCTACAACCGCTGCGTCGGCACCCGCTATTGCGCCAACAACTGTCCCTACAAGGTGCGGCGGTTCAACTTCTTCCACTACAGCGACTACGAGACGCCGGTCTTGAAGCTGCTGCACAACCCGAACGTGACGGTGCGCACCCGCGGCGTGATGGAGAAGTGCACCTACTGCGTGCAGCGCATCGAGGAGAGCAAGATCGAGGCACGGGTGGCGGATCGGCAGCTCGCCGACGGCGACATCCGCACCGCCTGCCAGCAGGCCTGCCCGAGCCAGGCGATCGCCTTCGGCGACAAGAACGATCCCGACTCCGAGATCTCCCGCTGGCGGCGGAGCGAGCGCAACTACGCCTTGCTCGCCGACCTCAACACGCGCCCGCGCACCACCTACCTGGCCAAGATCCGCAATCCCAATCCCGCGATGGAGGAAGGCGCGTGACGTTCCGCGACCCCGGCGCCGTCCCCGCGGCACCCTACAAGCCGCCCGTCGTGGGGCCGGGACACACCCCGGCGACAGTCACCGACAAGATCAGCTCGATCGTCCTCGAGCGGATGCCGAAGTGGTGGTACGCCGCCTTCGGTGTCTCGTTCCTGATCGTGATGGTCCTCATGTACTCCCTGGCAAAGCTGTTCTTCGAGGGGACGGGGATCTGGGGCGTCAACAACCCGGTCGGCTGGGGATTCGCCATCATCAACCTGGTCTGGTGGATCGGCATCGGCCACGCCGGCACGCTGATCTCGGCAATCCTGCTGCTGCTGCGCCAGGAGTGGCGCACCTCGATCAACCGCTTCGCCGAGGCCATGACGCTGTTCGCCGTGGCCTGCGCCGGGCTCTTCCCGCTGATCCACGTGGGACGGCCGTGGCTCGCCTACTGGCTGCTTCCCATTCCCAACACCATGGGGATGTGGCCGCAGTTCCGCAGTCCCTTGATGTGGGACGTCTTCGCGATCTCGACCTACGCCACGGTGTCGGCGATGTTCTGGTACGTCGGGCTGGTCCCCGACCTGGCGACGCTGCGCGACCGTGCCACGAGCAAGGCGAAGCAGATCGTCTACGGCATGTTCGCCATGGGCTGGCGCGGCTCGGCGCGGCACTGGCACAACTACGAGACGGCGTACCTGCTGCTCGCCGGGCTGGCAACGCCGCTGGTGCTGTCGGTCCACTCGGTGATCTCCTTCGACTTCTCGATCGGCATCGTGCCCGGCTGGCACACGACGATCTTCCCGCCCTACTTCGTGGCCGGCGCCATCTTCGCCGGCTTCGCCATGGTGCTCACCCTGGCCATTCCGCTGCGGCGCCTGTTCGGGCTCGAGGACTTCATCACCCAGCGCCACATCCAGAACATGGCCAAGGTGATGCTGGTGACCGGGCTGATCGTCGCCTACGGCTACGCCATCGAGGCGTTCATCGGCTGGTACAGCGGCGTGCGCTACGAGGGGTTCATGCTGTGGAACCGGCTGACCGGGCCCTACAAGTGGCACTACGCGTCGCTGATGCTGTGCAACATCCTGGCGCCGCAGGCGATCTGGTTCAAGCGCGTGCGGCAGAGCCCGCTGGCGGTGTGGATCGTGGCCATGTTCATCAACTTCGGCATGTGGCTGGAGCGCTTCGTCATCGTGGTCACCAGCCTGCATCGGGACTTCCTGCCCAGCTCGTGGGGCATGTACGCCGGGACGCGTTGGGACTGGGCGATCTTCATCGGCTCGATCGGGCTGTTCCTGGCGCTGCTGTTCCTGTTCATCCGCTTCCTGCCGATGATCTCGATCTTCGAGATGCGCACCCTGGTGCCGGCGAAGGCGCCGGCCGGCCCGCCAAAGCCCCGGGAGGGTGAGGTGTGAGCATGATCGCGCAGGCGCCCGAGGGCGTCTATGGGCTGCTCGCCGAGTTCGACACGCCCGAGCAACTGGTGCATGCCGCCGAGGCGACGCATGCCGCCGGCTACCGCAAGGTCGACGCCTACACGCCGTATCCGATCGAGGAGGTGTGGGAGGCGCTCGGGCACCACCACTCGCGGCTGCCGATGATCGTGCTGGGCGGCGGCATCGTGGGCTGCCTGTTCGGTTTCGGCCTCCAGTACTGGATCAACGTCGTGTATTGGCCGCTGAACGTCGGCGGGCGGCCGTTCTTCAGCTGGCCGGCGTTCATCCCGGTGACCTTCGAGTGCACCATCTTGTTCGCTGCGCTGTCCGCGGTACTGGGCATGTTGGCGCTCAACCGACTGCCGCAGCCGTATCACCCCGTGTTCCATTCCAAGCGCTTCGCCTTGGCGTCGAAGGATCGCTACTTCCTGTGCATCGAGGCAGAGGACGAGCGCTTCGAGGCCGAGGGGACGCGGCGCTTTCTCGAGCAGCTCGAGGCCGTGGAGGTATCCGCGATTGAGCACTAGGGCGAAGCGGATCCTGTGCCTGGCCGTCCTGGCGGCCGGCGTCCTCGGGGGGTGCCGGCAGGATATGCATGATCAGCCTCGGTTGGAGCCGTTGGAGGCTTCGGGGTTCTTCGATGATGGGCGGGGATCGCGGGCGCCGGTGGAGGGGACAGTGGCGCGCGGGATGTTGCGGGAGGATGCCGCGCTCTATCGCGGGCTGGATGCTTCGGGGGCGCCGGTCGCGGAGATTCCCGTGGAGGTGGATCTCGAGACGCTGGAGCGGGGGCGGTTCCTGTTCGACGGATTCTGCGCGCCCTGCCACGACCGAGCCGGGACCGGCAACGGGATGGTGGTGCAGCGGGGGTTCAAGCAGCCGCCGTCGATGCACGAGACGCGGTTGCGGGAGGCGCCGCCGGGGTACGTGTTCGGGATCATCTCGAACGGATTCGGGCAAATGTCGAGCTATGCGGCGCAGATCGAAGCGGAGGACCGGTGGGCGGTGGCGGCCTACATCCGCGCGCTGCAGCTGTCGCAGGACGCCGCCGTGACCGACCTGACCGCCGACGAGCGGCGGCGACTGGAACAAGCCGCGGCGGCGGACGCGGCAATGGAGGGCGAGCCGGCCCACGGTGAAGGCGAGGACGTGCATTGATGAGTGAGATGCGGACGCCCTCCGGACGCGACGGCCGGTTCGCGCCGCCGGCGGATGCGCTGGGCCGGCTCGAGCGGCGGGCCTGGATCATCGGCGCATTGGGGGCCGTGGGCTGCCTGATCGCGTATTTCGTGGCGCCCAAGGAGCAGTTCCTGAAGTCCTGGTTGGTGGCGTGGCTGTTCTGGTTCTCGATCGCGCTGGGGAGCCTGGCGCTGGCGATGGTCCACCATCTGTCGCGCGGGGCCTGGGGGCTGATGGCGCGGCGCATCTGGGAGGCGGCGTTCCGCACGCTCCCGTTGGTCGCCGTGCTGTTTCTGCCCATCCTGCTCGATCTGCCGGCGCTCTATGAGTGGGCGCGGCCGGAGGTCGTCGCCGGCGACGAGATCCTGCAGCACAAGGCCGGCTATCTGAACGTGCCGTTCTTCCTCCTGCGCACCGGGCTGTACTTCCTGATCTGGGTCGTGTTGGCGTGGCTGCTGGCCCGCATGTCCGCGCGGCAGGACGAGGCGCCGGGGGAGGAAGCGCGGCTGTTCACGCGCATGCAGCGGGTGAGCTCCGGCGGGGCGCTGATCTACGTCTTGACCCTGAGCTTCGCCGCCATCGACTGGGTGATGTCGCTCGATCCGCACTGGTTCTCGAGCATCTGGGGGGCTTATCTGCTAGCCGGGCAGGGGGTGGCGGCGCTCGCATTCCTCATCCTGGTGGGCAACTACCTGGCGCAGCGCGAGCCGCTGGCCGGCGTGCTGCGGCCGGAGCATTTCCACGACTACGGCAAGCTGCTCTTCGCCTTCACCATGTTGTGGGGGTACTTCGCGGTCTCCCAGTACCTGATCATCTGGTCGGGCAACCTGCCGGAGGAGATCACCTGGTTCCTGAAGCGCCGCGAGGGGGCGTGGCTGGCCGTCTCGGTGTTGCTCGCCTTGGCGCACTTCTTCATCCCCTTCCTGCTGCTGCTGTCGCGCGGCTTGAAGCGCCACAGCGGCCGGCTGGCGGCTGTCGTCCTGATCCTGCTGGTCGCCCGCTGGCTCGACTTCTACTGGCAGGTGGCACCGAACGTGACCCACGGCCGCCTCGGTCTGACCTGGATCGACGCGGCGACCCTGGTGGGGATAGGCGGGCTGTGGCTGGGGCTCTTCTTCCGGCTCCTGTCCCGGCGCTCGCTGCTGCCGGTGCGCGACCCGTATCTGGAGGAGGCGCTGCAACATGGCTGAGAGCCACGGCCCGGGCAGCGGCGCGACGCAGGCGGCCGAGCGCTTGCGCGAGGCCCCAGGAGCATACGATCGCGAGATCAGCTACAAGGGGCTGCGCATCTTCGCCGTCGGCCTCGCGACCCTGATCCTGGCGAGCGCGTTCCTCATGTGGGCCTTCAGCGACTATCTGCGGGACCGTCTGGTCGAGGCCGATCCCCCGCCTCCGGCTCTGCCGGAAGCGCGCCGCCCGCACACGCCTCCCGGCCCGCGGCTGCAGACCGAGTTCACGACCGATGTCGAACGGCTGCGGCAGATCGAGGAGGCGCTGCTCACTGGCTATGCCTGGGTGGACCGCGCCGCCGGCCGGGTCCGCGTCCCTATCGAGCGGGCCATGGCGCTGGTTGCCGAGGGCGGCCTGCCCGCATCGTCCTCGGCGGTCGACGCCGCTCCCGCCACGTCGGGCGAGCGGGTGCCGTCGGCGAAGGAGGAGGCCGATGCGACGCCGTAGGCCCTGGCTGGTGCTCGCGGTGCTCGGGGCCGCGGCCTCGGCGCTCCCCGCGCAGCAGCCGCCGGGAATGCTGGGGTACCGGGACAGCGACTTCCAGCGCGGCCAGAAGGCGGGCGAGACGCCGGCGCCGCTCGCCGGCGTGGGGGTCGATCCGAAGATCGGGGGGAGCGTGCCGCTTGATGTCGAGCTGGTCGACGTCGAAGGGCGGCGCCGGGCGCTGGGCGACCTGGTGCGGGACAAGCCCGTGGTGCTGGTGCCGGCGTATTACACCTGCCCGATGTTGTGCAGCATGGTGACCGGCGGGGTGGTCAAGGCCCTGCGGGTGGTCGATTTCGAGCCGGGGCGGGACTACGAGGTGGTGGTGTTCAGCTTCGACCCCGCCGACGGCCCCGCGGAGGCGCGACGGAAGCGCGAGGAGACGCGGCGCTACCTGGGCACCGACGATGTCCCGGGATGGCACTTCCTGACCGGCGACGAGGCCTCGATCCGGGGGCTCACGAACGCCATCGGCTTCCGCTACCGCTGGGACGCCGAGCAGCGGCAGTTCGCCCATACGGCGGCCATCGCCCTGCTCACCCCCTCCGGCCGCATCTCGCGCTACTTCTTCGGGCTGGAGTACGCCCCGCGCGACCTGCGGCTCGGCCTCGTCGAGTCAGCCGAGGAGAAGCTGGGCTCGGTGGTCGACCAGGTGCTGCTCTACTGCTTCCAATACGACCCCGCGACCGGCAAGTACAGCGCCGCGGTGCTCAACCTGGTGCGCGCGGGGGGCGTGCTGACGCTCGCCGCCCTGGGCCTGTTCATGTTCGTCACCTGGCGCCGCGGACACGCGGCCGCGCATCCGGGGGAGTCGACCTAGACCATGTGGCGGAACTTCCCCCTCTTCCCCGAGCGCGCCTCGACGCTGGCGGATCAGGTCGACGCGGTCTTCGCCTTCACCGTCGGGGTGACGGTGGTCTTCTCCACTCTGATCGCCGTGCTGGTCCTCTACCTGGGCCTGCGCTACCGCCGGCGCGCGGAAGACGAGGTCGGCCAGCGCGAGCACGCCGCCTGGTGGCTGGAGATCGCCTGGTCGGTGATCCCGCTGGGGATCCTGCTGGTGATGTTCGCCTGGGGCGCCAAGGTCTTCTTCTTCGCCTTCCGCACCCCGGCGGGCGCCGCCGAGTACTACGTGGTCGGCAAGCAGTGGATGTGGAAGATGCAGCACCCGGCCGGCAACCGGGAGATCAACGAGCTGCACGTCCCCCGCGGCCAGCCGATCAAGCTGACGTTGGCCTCGGAGGACGTGATCCACTCCTTCTACGTGCCGGCCTTCCGGATGAAGATGGACGCCATCCCCGGCCGCTACACCACGGCCTGGTTCGAGGCCACCAAGACCGGTGAGTACTACCTGTTCTGCGCCGAATATTGCGGCGCCGAGCACTCCCGGATGATGGGCCGCATCGTGGTCATGGAGCCGGACGAGTACCAGGAGTGGCTGGTCACGGGTGGGGTGTCGCCGACGGCGCTGCCGACCGGCGAAGAGCTGTTCGTGCAGAAGACCTGCTCCACCTGCCACCACCCCGACTCGGCGGCCACCGCCCCCATCCTCGACGGTCTCTATGGCTCCCAGGTGCAACTGGCCGACGGCTCGACGGCGACGGCCGACGACGCCTATCTGCGCGAGTCGATACTGGATCCGGGAGCGAAGGTCGTGGCCGGCTACGCGCCGGTGATGCCGACCTTTCAAGGGCAGGTGACCGAGGAGGAGATGATCCAGCTCATCCAATACATCAAGGGGATGCAATGAACTACCTGAACGCCGCCTACGGCGCGCGCTCCTGGCTCCTCACCAAGGACCACAAGCGCATCGGCATCCTCTATCTGTTCACCATCACCGCCTTCTTCGCCGTCGGCGGACTGATGGCGGCGCTGGTGCGCCTGGAGCTGGCAACGCCGGCCGGCGATCTGGTGCAGCCGGACACCTACAACCGGTTGTTCACCATGCACGGGATCATGATGGTCTTCTTCTTCCTGGTGCCTTCGATCCCCGCGACCCTGGGCAACTTCCTGGTGCCCATCATGGTGGGCGCCAAGGACATGGCCTTCCCCAAGGTCAACCTCCTCTCCTGGTATCTGTTCACCGCCGGCGGCATCTTCACCTTCTACGCGCTCCTGACCGGCGGCGTCGACACCGGCTGGACCTTCTACACCCCGTACTCCTCGAGCTTCTCCAACACCCACGTGGTGTTGGCGATCTTCGGCATCTTCCTGTCCGGGTTCTCCTCCATCCTGACCGGCGTCAACATCCTGGTCACCGTGCACCGGATGCGTGCCCCGGGGCTCTCCTGGTTCCGCCTGCCGCTGTTCATCTGGGCCCACTACGCGACCAGCCTGATCATGATCCTGGGCACTCCGGTGGTGGCGATCACCCTGCTGCTGGTCGTCGCCGAGCGGGTGCTCCACCTGGGCATCTTCGATCCCGCCTACGGCGGCGATCCGGTGCTGTTCCAGCACATGTTCTGGTTCTACTCGCACCCCGCCGTCTACATCATGATCCTGCCGTCGATGGGCGTGATCAGCGAGATCGTCACCTGCTTCACCCGCAAGCGCGTGTTCGGCTACCGCTTTGTCGCTTACGCCTCGATCGCCATCGCCGTGGTCGGCTTCCTGGTCTGGGCCCACCACCTGTTCGTCGCCGGCATCTCGCCCTACGCCGCGACCGTCTTCTCGGTGCTTTCGATGCTGGTGGCGGTGCCGTCGGCGGTCAAGGTGTTCAACTGGACGGCGACGTTCTACAAGGGCTCGGTGTCCTGGGACACGCCGATGCTCTACGCCATGGGCTTCATCGGGCTGTTCACCATCGGCGGCCTGACCGGGGTGATGCTGGCGACGCTGGGCATCGACATCCACGTCCATGACACCTACTTCATCGTCGCCCATTTCCACTACATCATGGTGGGCGGCGCGATCATGGGCTACCTCGGCGGGCTGCACTTCTGGTGGCCCAAGATCACCGGCCGCATGTACCCGCGGTTCTGGTCGAAGCTCTCCGCCGGCATCGTCTTCATCGGCTTCAACCTGACCTTCTTCCCGCAGTTCCTGCTCGGCTACATGGGCATGCCGCGGCGCTACCACGCCTACCCCGACGAGTGGCAGGTCTTGAACGTCATGTCGTCGGCCGGTGCCACCATCCTGCTGGTCGGGTACCTCTTGCCGATGGTCTATTTCGCCTGGTCGATGCGCTACGGCGAGAAGGCGTCGCGCAACCCCTGGGGGGCCTTCGGGCTCGAGTGGACCGACAGCCCCTCGCCGCCGCCGACCTTCAACTTCGACACGCCGCCCGTGGTCACCCACGAGGCCTACGACTACCCGAGCCTGAAGGAGGCGCGAGAGATTGCCTGACGCAATGTCTGCCGCAGAGGCCCACGCCGCCCACGCTGAGCTGCCGGGGCTGCACCACCAGTTCGACAGCTACGCGCAGCAGCGCGAGTCGGCGAGCCTCGGGATGTGGGTCTTCATCGCCCAGGAGATCATGTTCTTCGGCGGACTGTTCCTCGCCTACCTGATCTACCGCACCCACAACCAGGAGGCGTTCCACGCCGGCAGCCATACGCTCGACATCGGTCTCGGGGGCTTCAACACCGCGGTGCTGATCGCCAGCTCGCTGACCATGGCGCTGGCGGTGTGGGCGGCGCAGACCGGCAGGCGCAAGGTCACGGCCCTGCTCTTGATCGCCACTATCCTTCTGGGCGGCGTCTTCCTCGGCGTCAAGGTGGTCGAATACGGGCACAAGTTCCACGAGCATCACGTGCCCGGCCCCCATTTCGAGTGGGACGGACCGGGCGACGCCGGCCGGGTGCAGATGTTCTTCAACCTCTACTTCGCGATGACCGGCCTGCACGCCCTGCACATGATCGTCGGCATCGGCATCCTGGCGCCGCTGGCGGTGCTCGCCTGGCGCGGCAAGTTCTCGCCCGACAACTACAACCTGGTCGAGGGCACCGGCCTCTACTGGCACTTCGTGGACATCATCTGGATCTTCCTCTTCCCGCTCCTCTACCTGCTGGGAAGGAACGGCGCATGACGGCGGACAAGCCCCACGTCACCTCGGTCGGCATCTACGTCGCGGTCTTTGCGGCGCTGATGGTCTTGACGGCGATCACCGTCTGGGCCGCCTTCCTGGAACTCGGCTACCTGAACGACGTCGTCGCCCTCGCCATCGCCGTTTCCAAGGCCACGATCGTGGTGCTGTTCTTCATGCACGTGAAGCACTCGACGCCGCTCATCAAGTTCGTGGTCATCGGCGGCTTCTTCTGGCTCGCCCTCCTCCTCGGCCTCACCTGGATGGACTACGTCGGCCAGGGCTTCCTCAGCTAGCTTCGGACCCGCTCGTCGCAGGCCGTAGGGCGTGAGGTCGTCCAACGTGCGCAGGGTTCGCCGGTAGACTGCGCCGCATGCCGCTCCGCGTCGAGGACCTGGCCGAGCATCCGAACCCGCTCAGCGCCCATTACGCGCACTTCCGCGTCGCCGAGCGGCTGCTGCTCTCCGGGCACTCGCACCAGGCGTGGCCGGACGTCGGCTTCGAGGCGCAGCAGCGGGCGTGGCTGGACGCGGCGGAGCACGTCGACGGCAAGTGGGAGCGGGCGATGGCGCAGGCCAATGCGGTCAAGGAGGGCTACCGGCGGCTGCTCGACGATCCTTCCGGACGCTACTCCCTTGCCGCCAGCACACACGATCTGCTGGTGAAGCTCCTGTCGGCGTTGCCGCTCGCCGAGCGGCCGAAGCTGGTGGCCACCGACCTCGAGTTCCACTCCCTGCGCCGCCAGCTCGACCGCCTGGCGGAGGCGGGACTGGAGATCGTGCGGGTGCCGGCGCTGCCGGCGGCGGACGCCGGCGAGCGGCTGGCCGCGGCGGTCGACGACCGTACGGCGGCGGCTTTGATCTCCACCGTGTTTTACGCGAACGCGCACATTGCCGGCGGTCTGACGGCCGCTGCCGACGCTTGCCGCCGCCACGGCACGGTGCTCGTGCTCGACGTCTACCACCAGCTCAACGTCGTACCCTTCTCGCTCCGCGAGCAGGCTCTGGAGGACGCCTACGTCGTCGGCGGCGGCTACAAGTACTGCCAGCTCGGCGAGGGGTGCGCCTTCCTGCGCTATCCCGCGGACTGCGCCCTGCGCCCCGTCGCCACCGGCTGGTTCGCGGAGTTCGCCGAGCTGAGCGCACTCCACGACGAGACCCGCGTCGCCTACGATTCGGAGAACCGTTTCGCCGGCGGCACCTACGACCCCACCAGCCACTACCGCGGCGCCGCGGTCTTCCGTTTCTTCGCCGAGCAGCACCTCACGCCGCCCCTATTGCGCGAGATCAGCCAGCACCAGATCGGGCTGCTGGCCGAGCGCTTCGACGCCCTCGACCTCGATCCGACGATCGTGCGCCGCGACCGCTCACTGCCGCTGGAAGCCCTCGGCGGCTTTCTGGCCGTCGCATCCCCTCACGCAGGTGAGCTCCACTGCCGGCTCCTCACCCGCGGTGTCTACACCGACTACCGCGCTCAAGTCCTCCGCCTCGGTCCCGCGCCCTATCTCTCCGACGGCCAGCTCCGTGACGCAATGGCCCATCTCGGCAAGATCGCCCGAACTCTCTGAGAGGCAGCGTGTATTCATGGCGCTCCTCGCCGACCTCGTCCTGGCGCTCCACGTTCTGTTCGTGGCCTTCGTCGTCGTCAGCCTCGTGCTGATCCTGATCGGAGGCGTCCGGGGGTGGAGCTGGGTGAGGAACCGGCGGTTCCGGTGGCTCCACCTGGCGGCGATCGGCGTGGTCGTCGCCCAGGCGTGGCTTGGGGTCGTCTGTCCCCTTACGAACATCGAGATGCGCCTGCGCGAGGTCTCGGGCGGAACGTCCTACAAAGGCGGCTTCATCGCCTACTGGCTCGGCCGGCTGCTCTACTTCGACGCACCCGATTGGGTGTTCACCGCCGCCTACACGGCCTTCGGCGTGGCGGTTGCCAGCGCCTGGCTCCTGGTACCGCCCCGCAGATCGGGGTCGCGGTCAGCCGGGTAGTAGCGAAGCAACTGCATACCGCAGACTTGTGACCCAAGTAGTAGCGCAAAGCCTCCGCGTCGGCGTGCTCGGGCGGCCGTGGGCCGCGTGATCATGCACGAGCATCCTCCAATGCTCTGGCCAGCAGGTCCTCGATGCCCAGGGTTGCCGCCACTCTGCGCATGTATTTGAGGTCCAGGTCATCGTCCTGAACCTTGAGGATCCCGACCACGTCGCTCCACTGTCGATCTGACACTTCTCCACCGTCGCGATACCACTCGAGCTTGTGCAGCGCCGTGTCCTCGGCGGTCGCGATCCGGTACAGGCGCGCGGCCTCCGGGTCGAGCGCTCCGGGTTGCCGACGATCAAACGACTCGCGATCGAAGGCGCGCTCGGTCAGCATGTAGAGGTCGACCTTCAGCATGGTGGCGAGATGAACTACGTTGAACTGGGATCGACGCTCGACTGCCGATAGGACGGCTTCGCGCTCGACGTAGTAGTCCTGCTCGAGGAGGCGGACGAAAGGATCGATGTGGGGAGTGTGCAGGTCGGCAACCAGGTCGGCGTCGATGCTGGCTCGCGCGATCCCATGGGCCGAGCTGGCAATAGAGCCGACAACGCTGTACGCGACCCCCAGGCGTTCCAGGGCGTCGACGACCGGCGAGACGGCCGCGAGCAGGTCCGCCTGGATCATGCCGTGCGAGCCTGGAGGTAGCGTCGCACGTTCGCAGCGAGCTCCTTGCCATAGTGGAGCTCGACGAAGGCGAGTGCCACGTCACGATCCGAGTACTCCGGATGCCGGGTGCGGATCGCCTGGCGCGCGAGCGCGATCACCGAAACGCTGAGCGAGCGGCAGAGGGCGACACGGCGGCTCAAGCCGGCGGCCCGGAGCAGCTCGACCTGAACTCGGTCGGCCCGACCTTCCGGCGTAACGTGCCTGGCCATCCCCGGGAATCCTACCAGCCCGACCGGCCCTGCTCGTGCGCAGAGCCTCGATCGGGTCGAGAGCGGCGGCCTTGCGGGCCGGACAGAAGCGCTGGCAATGCTCGCCCGCCACATTCGCAGTGCCGGCAGCCGGAGGTGTCGCAGCTGTGTGGCGCTCGCGCGCTATCCTCGGGCTGTCGAGGGCGGCGCAAGCCCGGCTTTAGTGTTGTGTCTCCAACACTCGCGGTGCCGGTCCATCATGATCGAAGTCTCCGGCCTGCACTTCACGTATGCGGGGTCCGACGTTGCGGCTGTGCGCGGGCTCGACTTCACCGTCGAGCGAGGCGAGATATTCGGCTTCCTCGGGCCGAGCGGCGCCGGCAAGTCCACGACACAGAAGATCCTCGTCGGCCTCCTCGAGGGCTACACCGGCCACGCGCGCGTGCGTGGCAAGGAGGTCGTGACGTGGAAGGCCGACGACTACGAGTGGATCGGTGTCTCCTTCGAGACACCGAATCACTTCCTCAAGCTCACGGGCCTCGAGAATCTGCGCTATTTCGCCGCGCTCTACAGACGCGAGACGCGTGCCCCGGCGGCGCTGTTGGAAGCCCTCGGGTTACGTGAAGACGGAGCCTGTCAACGCGTTTCTGATGCCGTCGGTGCCCTACACGTTCTTGCTCACGCTGCCCGTACTCGGCGTCTTCGGGTTCGGCGCGCCCTCGTGGTACCTGCCGCATCCGATCCACGGGCCGCTTACACTGATGCGGATCGACGCCCCTCTCACAGCGGGCAGTTCGCCTATGCGATCGCCTATCCACTGCTCTGGATCGTCCTCGCGTACTTCTGGAGCCGACGAGCGCTCGACCGGGCGAGAAACGCATGAGAGCACTTGCCGCCTATCGGTCGCTCGGTGCCATCGACCTGCGCAATGTGGCGCACGACGCTTTGCTCCGTTGGGTGGTGATCTTGACGCCGGCGTTCGGTCTGCTGTTTCGGTTCGGCGTTCCGCCGATCGCGGCCGCGCTCGAGGAGCGGTTCGGGTTCGACCTCACGAGGTACTACCCGCTCCTCATGAGTTTCTTGCCGCTCATCGCCGCCGGAATGATCGGGACCGTGGTGGGCTTCCTGCTGCTCGATCAGCGCGACGACCAGACCCTGTCGGCGCTGCTGGTCACGCCGCTGAGCTTCAGCGACTACCTGCGTTACCGCATGATCGGGCCGCTCTTGTTCTGCGTCGCGCTATCATGGATCTGCATCCCGCTCGCGGGGTTGACCGAGACGACCTCGCTGCAAGCCGCGCTGGCGTCCGTCGTCGCGGCGCCGCTCGCCCCGATCTACGCCCTCTTCCTCGGGTCATTCGCGGCCAACAAGGTACAAGGCTTCGCGCTGGTCAAGGTGGCCGGCATCGTCATGGTGCCGTGCATCGCGGCGTACCTCGTGACGGGACCCTGGCAGACCGCCTTCGGCGTGGTCCCGCATTACTGGTCGATGAAGGTGTTCTGGCTATTCGATGAGGGAGCGACCCTGGCGGTACCGGTATACGCGGTCGCTGGGCTCGGCTGGCAAGCAGCGGTGCTGGGGTTGCTCGCACGGCGATTTGTGCGGGTTGTGAGGCGGTGATTGAGCGCTTCGTGCCGCCGGGCGCGCCACGGCACTACAGGCGGGACCGGATCGCCCAGAGGTCGGGGAATACGGGCTCGAAGAGGGTGGTGCGCAGGTAGTCGGCGCCCGCCGAGCCGCCGGTGCCCGGCTTCATGCCGATGGTGCGCTCGACCATCTTGACGTGGCGGTAGCGCCACTCCTGGAGGCCCTCGTCGAGGTCGACCAGGCGCTCGCAGACCGCCGACACTTCGGGGTCGTCGCGATAGATCCCGATCAGGATGTCCTGGATCCTCGGATCGGGTTGCGCGGGGGCGGAGACGTCGCGGTCGAGCAGCTCTTGCGGCACCGGGTGCTCCTTGCGGGCGAGGAAGCGCAGGAACGCGTCCCAGACCGTGGGCTCGCCGAGCCGTCGTGCCAGGCGCTCGGCCGTCGGAGTGCCACCGAAATGGCGCACCATCGATTCGCGCTTGCGTCCGAGCACGAACTCGAGCTCGCGGAACTGTCCCGACTGGAAGCCCGAGGCGGACTCGAGGCGGAAGCGAAAGGAGTTGAAGTCGACCGGCGTCATCGTCTCCAGGACGTCGATCTGCGCCACCAGCGTCTTGAAGACGGTGAGAATTCGCTTCAGCGTCGCCTGCGAGGTGGTGGCGTCTCCGGCCGTCAGCCGAGCCTTGAGATAGTCGAGCTCATGCAGGACCTCCTTGAACCAGAGCTCGTAGACTTGGTGGATGAGGATGAAGAGCATCTCGTCGTGCTCGGGCCCCTCCGACAGCGGCTGCTGCAGCGACAGCAGCTCCTCCACCTTGAGATAGCTGGCGTAGGTGAGCGGCTTGGAGGCCGCCTGCGACTTCGGCTCCACCATGCTCGCATCGTACCAGCGGCGGACACCGACCGGTCGGTCTACTCCTGGGCGCGGAACACGTAGGCCGCCAGGGCGCCGCCCAGGGCGGGACCGACGATGTAGAGCAGCAACGGCGCCCAGCTCCCGGCGCCGGACGCCGCATGCAGGATCGTCGGCCCGACACCCACGGCCGGGTTGAACGCACCGCCCGACATCGGGCCGCCGGCGATCACCGCGGCGGCGATGGTGAAGCCGATGGCGAGACCGTAGTAGGAGTTTCCCTTGGTGGCGCTGTGGGTCGCGACGTTCAAGACCACGAGACAAAGCGCGAAGGTGAAGAGGATCTCGATCAACCACGGGGCCAGCGCCGGGGCCTGGGCATCCGGCGCCGGGGCGAACGTGCGGCCGTGGATCGACCACACCACGCAGGCGGCCGCCAGGGCGCCGGCGAGCTGCGCGATCCAGTAGGGCACCAACTGCTTGGTCGGGAACTCGCCCGCCAGCGCCAGGGACAGCGAGACCGCCGGGTTGTAGTGGGCGCCGGAGATGTGACCCCCCATGTAGACCATCACCATCAGCACGGCGCCGATGGCGAGCGCGCCGAGGGGCGCGTCGCCGAGCACCACGAGGCCGATGGTGAGCACCAGGAAGAACGTTCCGATCAGCTCCGTCGCGTACTTGACCATGACCCCCCTCCTCCATTGGGACCGGCTGGTGAAGAATTGTATCGTCACCCGGATGCGAACCAACGACAGCCTCCTCGATCTGCTGCTCGAGCTCCAGACTCTCGACCGCGTGCCGCGCATGGGGTGGGTGCTGCGCGGCGTGCCCGAGGCGGAGAGCGTTGCCGAGCACTCCTTCCACGTGGCCCTGTTGGTCTGGCAGCTGGCACCGCGGATCCCCGAGGTCGACGCCGGCCGGGCCGTCGGCATGGCCCTGCTGCACGATCTCGCCGAGGTGCGCCTCGGCGACCTGCCGCGGGTCGCCGGCCGCTACTTCCCACCTGGGGCCAAGTCGGCGGCCGAGACAAACGCGGAGGCCGAGCTGCTGGCGCCCCTCGCCGACAGCGACCGCGCTCTCCTCGAGGAGTACCGCGCGGGCGAGAGCCCGGAGGCCAGGTTGGTGAAGGCCTGCGACAAGCTGCAGTTGATGGTCAAGGCATCCGTCTACGAGGGCTGGGGAGTGGGAGCGCTGGAGAAGTTCTGGAAGAACCCCGACAACTTCGTCGACGGCGGCTTCGCGGCGGTACGCGAGCTCTTCAACTCTCTACGGGAACGCCGCGACGGGCGAGCAGGGACCTGAGGCGGGCGAAGAGGTCTTCGCCGAGCAGGGTCGAGGCGCTGCGGGCGACGTCGGTCAGCACCAGGCGGGCCCGTCCGGAGCCGCTCCAGTGGCGTTCCACCAGCGGCTGGAGGTCGGCGCGCAGCGCCTCGGTCAGCACGATGGACGCCAGGACCACGTCGTCCGTGAATCCGACCACGCCGGTCAGGGCTTCCGGCAGCAGATCCACCGGCATCAGGAAATAGAGCAACGCGCCGCCCACGAGCCGGCGCGTCTCGCGTGGCGCCTCCGGATCCAGCGCCAGACGGGCGAGCAGCATGAAGACGTCCGGCGCCAGCAGCAGCACGTTGCTGAGCCGCTCACCCCAGCGGCCGCCGCGACGACTCAGCGCCGTCGACACGCGGGCGCGCAGCCGATCGTAGAAGGCGAGGACGCGCTCCGGATCCGGATGGTCGTCACGTCCAACGTCTTCCATCAGCCGAATTGTAGCGTCAGAGCTTCAGAGGACGAGGATCGCAAGGGCGGCGGCTAGGAGGGCGGCCGCGAGAGTGGAAAGGAAGTTCATCGCGACCGGGTCGGGCCGCGAGGCGAGGCAGCCGACCATCAGGCTCTCGAGCAGCGTGGCCACGAGACCCGCGACCGCCGCGATAACGGCCGTGGCCGCGGGCAGCAGTCCCGCAAGCAAACCGACCGCACCGGGTATCGCCGCTCCGGCGGCGGCGGCGAGCGTCCCCAGGAGCGAGACGGCACCGGGGGTCCCAGGAGCGACTCTCCGCAGACGCGGCAACAGGCAGGCCTGGCCGCGGCCGAGCACGCCGAGCTCAGAAGCCAGGGTGTCGGCCAGTGCCGCGGCCAGTGCCGCCGCGGCAGCGGCGTTCCACGGGCCCAGGGCAGCAGCGCTGGCAAACAGCACGGCGACGGTGGGCACTGCCCCCTTGGCGAGGACCTGGCCGGTGTGACGCCGGCCCTCGAGGACTCCCCGTGATCGCTTGATCGCCCGCCCAACGAACGTGGCCCCGAGGCCGCAACCGACGAGCGCCGCCAGCATCAGCCAGCCCTGCCAACCCGCTCCCCAGACGAAGAGCACACCCAGGAGGGCGCCCACCACGGCTGCGCCCCGCGTCACGGCGCCGAGCCGCCACGCGAGCCACGCCAGCAGCAGATGGACCGCGACGGCGAGTACCAGGCGGCCTGTTGCCTCGCCCGTCACCAGATCCGAACCGTACATCGGGGCTGTGGCGAGTCCCCAGAGAACGAAGCTGCCAACCAGCGGAGAAAGCAGATTGTCATCGAGCGGCTGACGCACCGACTCCACCGCTGCGGCGGCAAGCGCCGCCGCCGCAGCGCCCACACTGAAGACCGCAACTACACGCACCAACTCATCAGGTAGCTGCGCGATGATCCGGGCGGCGGTCGGCCAGAGGATGCCGAAGACCGCCGCTGCTCCCGCCACCCAATAGGCCAACGAGCCCGCCCAGCTCTTGTCCGGGTTCCACGGCAGCTTGCGCTCCCCCCAGCGACGGCCGACGACAGTGGCGGCGCCGTCCCCCACGGCGAGAAGCAGCCACCCGGCCGCCGCCACGTCGGGCACATGCCAGAACACCACGAGGAGCACGGCTACGGCCGCCGCGTAGGCGGTCGGACCCCAGAGGAAGCCAGTCTCGCCCGGCCGCCGCAGGCGGCTGCCGAGCCAGCTCGGCAGGATGAAGGCGTTGAACAGCAACGCGGCGAGAACCAGCGCCAGAACCGGACCCGGCCCGAGAGGGCGTATGAGCAGAGCGCCGAGGCCGGCGCCGATGTGTCCCGCCTGGCGTAGCCCTTCGCCGGACGGCAGGCGGATCCGCATGGGACGTCTAGCGGCGGAGCTCGGGCCGCCTCCGGTCGCAGGCTCTCGCACCGGTCGGCATCAGCGCACGGACTCCCAGAGCGCTCGCAGGGCGTCGTCCAGCGTGCCCTCAGGTTGCCAGCCCAGGGCGCGCAGTCGCGAGGTGTCTGCCTCGAGGAGGGGAACGTCGACGGGGCGCAGCCGCTCGGGATCCACCTCCACCTCGGCTGCGACTCCGCTCACCGCCATGAGCCGCCCCAGCGCCTCGTGGATCGACAAGGCCTGTCCGCTGCCGAGATTGTAGGTCGTCCCCGGTTCGCCGCGCTCGAGCAGCAGCCGGAAGGCGCGGACCGCGTCCGCCACGTGCAGGAAGTCGCGTCGGGCCTCGAGGTTGCCCACGCGCAGGGTCGGCTCGGACTCGCCCCGCGCGATGGCGGCGAGCTGGCGGGCGAACGAGGGAAGGGCGAAGCTCTCCGCCTGGCCCGGGCCGACGATGTTGAACGAGCGGACGGTCACCGCCCGCGCCCGCCGCATCAGCAGCTCGGCGGCGGCCTTGGTCAGCGCGTAGGGGCTGCGCGGCGCCGGCGCGCGGTCCTCGCCGATCGGCTGCTCCGCCTCGGGAACACGACCGTAGACCTCGGCGCTGGAGGCGAACACGACCCGGCGCCCGCCGGGCGCCTCGACCGGCTCGCCCGCGAAGGCGTCGAGCAGGTTCGCGGTCCCCTCGACGTTGACCCGGAAATATTCGGGCATCTGCTGCCAGCTCGAGCCCACGTGCGTCAGGCCGGCCAGATGCACGACGGCCTCGGGCTCCCAGCTCTCGACCACGCGCCGCAGGGCGGCCGCCTCGGTCACGTCGGCGTGGAGCTCCTCGACACCGGGCAGGCCGGCGCGCTCCGCCAGCACCGTCCCCGCCACCTGCCAACCGTGCGCCTGCAGCTCGCGGGCGAGGTGGCGCCCGAGGAATCCCGCCAGCCCGGTGATCAGGACGCGCATGTTACCGAGGTGCCGGGCATGCAAGATGCCGATCGAGCGCGCAGAGCTCGCCAGCAGCCGCCCTCCATCTTGCATCTTGCATGCCCGGCACCTAGAGGCGGGTCGCGGCGTTTGTGCGCGCGACCCGCTCGCGCCAGTAGTCGAGCGTGTCGCGCAGGGTCTGGTCGAAGGGGATGCGCGGCTCCCAGCCCGTGTCGGCGTGGAACTTGGAGGCGTCGCCGATCAAGATCTCGACGTCCGAGGGGCGCAGCCGTTCGGGATCCACCTCGATCCGCACGTCGACGCGGGAGAGGGCGAGCAGCCGATCGAGCAGCTCCCTGATGCTGATGCCGACCCCGGAGGCGAGGTTGTAGGCCTCCCCCGGGGTGCCCTTCTCCAGCGCCAGCCAGTAGCCGCGCACCATGTCGCGGACGTCCGTGAAGTCGCGTATCGCGTCCAGATTTCCTACCCGAATCACCGGCTCGGCCTGGCCCGCCTCGATCCTGGCGATCTGCTGCGCGAAGTTGGCGGTGACGAAGACGTGGCCGCGCCGGGGGCCGGTGTGGTTGAACCCGCGGGTGCGCACCACCTTGAGGCCGTAGCTCTTGAAGTACTGATAGCCCAGGTGGTCCTGCGCCACCTTGGAGACGGCATAGGGGGACAGTGGCCGCATGGGATGGGTCTCGCGGATCGGGATCTCATCCGGCAGCACCAGGCCGTACTGCTCGCTCGAGCAGGCGATCTGGATCATGGGATCGAGCCCCACCCGGCGGATCGCCTCGAACAGGTGCGCCTGTCCCCCGACGTTGGCGGTCAGGGTGTCGTGCGGTGCGCTCCAGCTGGTCGGCACGAAGCTCTGGGCAGCGAGGTGAAAGACGTAGTCCGGCCGCGCCTGCTCGACCGTGGCCAGCGTCGACACGGCGTCCCGCAGCTCACATTCCACCAGCCGGATCCGGTCCTGGACGTGCTCGATGTTGTCCATCCGGCTGCGCCAGCGGCAGGTCCCCCACACTTCGACCTCGGGGTGCTCCGCCAGCAGGTACTCCGCCAGATGTGAACCGGCGAAGCCGGTGATTCCCGTGATCAGTGCACGCATGTCAGTAGCTCCCGCGCAGGCCCGTGTTGAGATCCAGCAAGGTGCCCACGTTCTTCAGCGAGAGCGCGAATCGGATCTCCGAGATCGGCTCGCCCGAGATCTGCCGTTCGAAGTAGGTCAGGTCGAATCCATAACACTGGCCGGTGTAGCTCAGCGTGTAGCTCTGGCTCTGGAGGTGCTCCGCCAGGTCCGGCCCGAAGCCGAGCACGTTGTAATTGATGTTCGCACCCAGCCGGAGCCGCTCGGGCCAGAGCTCGATCCCGAAGCGCAGCTTGATCTGATCGGACGTCGTCTCCCCCTCCTCATCGTTGAAGGCCTTGTACCAGGTCAGCCCGACGCTGTGCTGGGCGTAGCGCCCGAAGCCGAGACCGCCGGAGATCGAGGTGGAGATCAGGTTGCTGAACAGCGGGCTGTAGTTGACCTGGGTGTCGAAGCTGACGCGGCTGCTCGGATTGAAACGCAGGTTCGCCGCCACCGGCCCCCACAGGTCGGCCTCCGGCAGGGGCTCGCCCTCTTCCGGCTCCTGGGGAAAGACGAACGGGCAGGTGAACCCGAAGCCCGACGGCCGCTCGAGGGGGCAGTCGTCGTCGAGGGAGCGTGCCTGTGCCACGGTGAACGAGAGGATCTCGCGCGGGCTGGTGGCCGCCAGCGCCGCCGCCTGCTCCGACAGCGTGTCGAAGGCGCCCACGGCCCCGGTGAGGCCCGATTCCATGTCCGCTTCACGATCGAGCTGTTCGGTGACGCTGGGGGCGATCGGGGCCTCCGCCGGGTCCTCGAAGATCGGCTCCGACAGGTCGATCTCCTCGTCGCCCGGCTCTTCATCCGTGTCGGCCGTTCCCTCCGCCCGCGCCTCGGCCTCCGCCTTCGCCCGCTCGGCCTCCGCCTTCGCCCGCTCGGCCTCCAGCTTCTCGCGCAACTCGCGCGGCAGCTTCGGCTTGGCCAGCAGCCGGTTCACGACCGCCACCCGGACGACGTTGCGGGCCACGCCCAGACGGTCGACCTCGTCGAACAGCGGGGTCCTCTCCTGGTCGGCGACATCGACCTCGTCCGTGTACGTGTAGGTGATCTGCGGCTCCACCACGTGCTTGAAGCGCGCGAACGAGCCCGCCTCCCGATCGTAGATGCGCGAGAACGAGGGTCCCACGATCTCCAGGTCGCCGCTGGGGACGCTACGCGTCAGGCTCTCACCGGAGAACTGGGTCGTATCCTCCGGATCCAGGCTGTCGCTGTACCAGGTGAACCGCTCGCGCACGCTGGCCGTCATGGAGAGCCACGGCAGCCGGCTGAACGGGAAGGAGAGCTCCGGGATCCAGTCGCTGCGCTCGTATTGGTACGTCTCGGCGGTAGCCGGCTCGACGTCGAAGACGTGGGCCGAGCTGCGCAGGCTGAAATAGAACGGCGTCGGACCGATCTGCACCGTGCGCAGCCGGTACTCCAGCTCCGGAAGCTGCCGTTGGCTGGTCGTCTCCTCGCCGCGGAAGCTCTCCCGCTGGTCCACCAAGACGTTGAGCGAGTGGGCGCCCCAGCTCCCCGTCAGGTACGCCGAGGAGTAGAGATTGCGACGCGTGATACTGCTCAGCTCGCGCTCGAACTGCTGGGAGAAGAACGAGAAGTCCGAGTAGTCCTGGATGCGGACGACGCCGCGCAGGCCGCCCGGCAGATCGCGGCTGTCGTGCAGGAAATCGATCCGCTGCTCGGAGCCGTCGGTATCGCGCTCGTCGACGCGATAGGCGCGCAGCTTGCCGGAGGTGCCTCCGGTCGGCCGGTAGCGGAACTCGAGGCCATAGCCGGTGAACAGCTTCTCGTAGAGGTCGAGGTCCAGCGTCGCATCGTAGCTGTCGCCGAAGGTCTGGTAGTAGGCGAGACCGACCTCCGTTCCCCGATGGTCCGAGAAACCGATCTTGGGGATCAAGAATCCCGAGGTGCGCTCCTCCTTGACCGGCCACAGGATGTAGGGCAGGTAGAAGAAGGGCAGCTTCTTGATGCGCATCGCCGTGTGCAGGGCCCGCGCGTAGCCCCCCAGGGTCACCCGCGCGCGGGCGACGCGGAAGCTCCAGTCCGGCACCTCGTCGCTGCAGGATGTGAAGACGCCGTTGCGGACGATATAGGTGTCCTCGTCCACCTTCTCGACGGTCTTGCCGCGAAAATAGAAGTCCGGGTCGACATACCCGGTCGCCTCGTAGAGCATGCCGGTCTCGGTATCGAGGTCGAACTCCATGGTCTCCGCCGTGACCCGGCGGGGGCCCTGATCGAGGATGACGTTGCCCGAGGCCCGTACCTGGTTGACCTCCAAGTCGAGCTCCACCCGGTCGGCCTGGACGACCATGTCCCGGTAGCCGACCTCCACCCGGTCGCTGAGCACGACTTGCTGCGGCGCCGGAGACTCGAGGCTCCCGGCGCGCCCGGTGACCGTGCCGCCGCCGCGCTCGGCCGGCACCGGATAGGAGAAGGACAGCCGATCGTCCTCGACCTCCTCCAGCTCGGGCACCGGAAGCGGCACCGGGCTGCGCACCTCCGGAGGCTGCTCCTCCTGCGGCGCGACGCCGGTCTGCGCGCCGGCCGCCGTTGCGCACAGCAGGGCGGCGAGACCGGGCGCGAGAACCCGCGGCCACGAGGCCCGGATGGGCTTCACTGCCTTAATGAGGGAGCCTCTCTACGATGACGCTGGTGGCCTCGCCGCCGCCCAGGCAGATGGCGGCGCAGCCCTGTCGGGCGTCCGCCTCGACCAAGGCGTCGAGCAGGGTGACCAGGATGCGGGCACCGGAAGCGCCGATGGGGTGGCCGAGGGCGACGGCTCCCCCGCGCACATTGACTCGTTCGGGGTCCAGCCCCAGGCGGCGGATGAACGCCACGGCGACGACGGCAAAGGCCTCGTTGACCTCCCACAGATCGATGTCCGCCGCGGTCAGGCCGGCGCGCTCGAGGACCTTCTTGACGGCGCCGGCCGGTGCGGTCGTGAACCACTCCGGCTCCTGGGCATGCGAGGCCTGTGCCACTAGCCGGGCCAGCGGCTTGAGGCCGCGGCGGCTCGCCTCCTCGGCCGTGGTGAGCACCAGCGCCGCCGCGCCGTCGTTGATCTTGCTGGCGTTGCCGGCGGTGACGGTACCCTCCTTCTCGAACGCGGGCTTCAGGCTCGCCATACGCTCGAGATCGACGCGGAACGGCTCCTCGTCCCGCTCCACGCGCAGGGGCCCTCCCTTGCGCTGCGGCACCTCGACCGGCTCGATCTCGCGGGCGGCGAGGCCGGATTCGGTCGCCGCGCGCGCCCGCCGGTAGCTCTCCAGGGCATAGGCGTCCTGGTCCTCGCGCGTGATGGAGAGATCCCGGGCGCAGAGCTCGGCACAATTGCCCATGTGCTGGTCGCCGTAGGGATCCCAAAGCCCGTCGTGGATCATCGAGTCGACCAGCCGGCCTTCGCCCAGCCGCAGGCCCTCCCGCACGCCGACCGCGAGATAGGGGGCGCGGCTCATGCTCTCCATGCCGCCGGCGACCGCGATGCCGAACTCGCCGCAGCGCAGGTCGTTGGCGATGCTCATGACCGCGCGCATCCCCGAGCCGCAGACCTTGTTCAGGGTGATCGCCCCGGTCGCCGGCGGGCAGCCGGCCTCGAGGGCGGCCTGGCGGGCCGGTGCCTGGCCGATGCCGGCCGGCAGGACGCACCCCATGGCGACCTGGTCGACGTCCTCGGGCTCGAGACCGGCGCGTGCCAGCGCCCCGCGAATCGCGACGGCGCCGAGCTCCGGCGCAGGCAATTCCGCCAGCGCCCCGCGGAACGCCCCGATCGGAGTCCGGGCGGCACCTACGATGACGATGTCCTGCATATAGGCGATTCCGTGGCGCCCACTAGCTTCCTCAGGCCTCGCCGCGGCAAGCGTTTCGGGCGCCGCATCGTAGCACAGCGACGGCGGTTGACAGGCCCGTCGGAAGGCGGCGAGAGTAGGTTTAGATAGCCTGTGACTCCATCTCTCGTGGGTCGCGCGCCAGGGGGTTGCGGCGGCGTGGGGCCTGCTGCCGCGTCGCCGCTCCTCGACGATACAATGGCATCGCCTGCGTCGCGGCTCCTACCAGCAGGCGGGCACCGAGGCGCGAAGCGCGTTGGTCCGGCGCTCGCAACGCGACCCACGAGAGATGGAGTCACAGGCTCTTACCATGGTCGGGCGCTGCCTCGGCATAGACTTCGGCGAACGCCGGATCGGCCTCGCGATCTCCGACGAGCGAGGCCGTGTCGCGGTCCCGCTCGCGGTCCTCGAGCGCCGCGACGATGCGACGGCGGTGCGCGAGATCGGCGAGCTGGCGGAACGCGAACGCGTCGCCCGCATCGTGGTCGGCGATCCGATCCGGGTCGACGGTTCCACCGGGGAGGCGGCTCTCCGCGCCCGCTCGTTCGGCGGCAAGCTGGCGCAGGCAACGGGGCTGCCGGTCGAGATGATCCCCGAGACGCTGACCAGCGTGGAGGCGGAGCATCGGCTCCCCGGCATGAGGCGATCGGCACGCCGCGGTGTGGTCGATGCGCTGGCGGCCCAGATCCTGCTGCAGGAGGCCCTCGATCGGCGCGATGACATGGCCGCCGGCTCGCAGCAGGCACGCCCCCACAGCGGAGGGCAAGGGTGAGGCGCCTGCTCCTCTGGGCGACGGCGATCGTCCTCCTCCTCGCCCTGGTCGCCGGCGCCGCAGGATGGCTGGCGTGGCAGCGCTTGCAGCAGCCGTTCAAGGGTTACACCAAGCCGCGGCAGCGGCTGGTCATCGCCGAGGGAGCCAGCGCGCGCCGGATCCTGGCCGAGCTGGAAGAGCAGGGAGTGATCGCCGACGCCCGTCTCGCCAGGCTCTACTTGATCCACGTGCTCGACGACCCGCCCCTGCAGGCCGGCGAATACCGCTTCGAAGGCGAGCTGACGACGCCGCAGGCCCTAGACCGGCTGATCCGGGGCGACGTGGTCCGTCATGCCGTCACCGTGGTGGAGGGACGCACGCTCGAGCAGACGGCGCAGGCGCTCGCGGCGACCGGGCTCGTCTCCGCCGAGGCCCTGCTCGCCGCCATGCGGCGGCCGGAGCGCATCCGCGACCTGGACCCGGAGGCGGAGGATCTTGAAGGCTACCTCTTCCCGGACACCTACCACTTCACGCGCAACACCGACGCCGAGACCATGGTGGACACCATGGTGGACACCTTCCGCCGGCGCCTGGAGGAGGAGGTGCTGCCGCGGATCTCGGAGGTGCCCGCCCCGCCGCCGCGCGAGCTGGTGACCCTGGCCTCGCTGGTGGAGAGCGAGGCGGCGGTCGACGGAGAGCGCGGCGTCATCGCCGGCGTCTACCGCAATCGCCTCGACCGCGGGATCGCCCTCTACGCCGACCCCACGGTGATCTTCGCCCTGCGCCGCGCCGGCCGCTGGGACGGCAATCTCACCCGCAGCGACCTGCAGTTCGACTCCCCGTACAACACGTACCGGTACAGCGGACTGCCGCCGGGACCGATCTGCTCCCCAGGCCTGGCCAGCCTCCAGGCCGCGGCGCAGCCGGCAGACGTGCCGTTCCTCTACTTCGTCAGCCGCAACGACGGCACCCATGTCTTCGCCGAGACATTGAGCGAGCACAATCGCAACGTGGCGCGGTGGCAGAAGGAGTATTGGCGCCGGGAGCGTCAGGCGACCGCCGAGCCCGGCGGCTCCGATTGAACGGGGGCCGGCACCTGCCCGAGCCGCGGAATGGCACGTGATACGATCATTTCTCTATGCTGCATCCGGACCCCAACCCAGAGACTCGAGACGATATGACCCCCGAGTCGATACGGGTCCTCATCCCCTCTCCCCTGGGCGCGCTCGGCCTGGAGCTGGCGGACGCCCGCGTGATCCGCGTCGTGATCGCGCCGGCGGGCAAGGAGCGCAGGTCCTTCGTCCCGTTTACCGAGATCTCGCCGGACGACTACGTCGACGAGGTCGCCGGGCGCTTCTCCGAGTACTTCGCGGGAGCCCGCTTGCGCCTCGATCTGGAATACGCGCTGGTGGCGCCGGATCTCGACCCCTTCTCCCGCCGTGTGTTGCGCGAGACGGCCAGGATCCCCTATGGGCGGACGCGGACGCATCAGCAGATCGCCGCCGCGGCCGGCAAACGGGACGGCTACCGCCAGGTGCTGGCAACGCTCCTGGTCAACCCCCTGCCCCTGATCATCCCCTGCCACCGCGTGGTCCCCGCCGGTTCCGACATCGGCACCTGGATCGGCGGCAGCCGCAAGAAGAGCCAGCTCCTACGCCTCGAATCACAACACGCCGACGAGAACTGAGCCCGACTTCGGACACAGAGTCATCCGGCGGCGGCAATCGCCCCGCGTCTCGGTGGGATGGTGTCAGTAGGTGCCGTCGCGCTCGCGCCAGGCCTGGTTGTCTTGGCCGTCGCCTTCCAGCGGCCGGCTCAACTGCTCCGGAGGGAGCGCCTCGCCGGCCTCCAGCGCGATGCGCAGGTCCAGGACCCAAGTGGGGCGGATGTTCACGACGCGCCGCTGGGTGGCGTAGCCGTCATGGTAGAGGATCACCTCGTGGGACCCCGGAGTCAGCCACAGGTAGTCGGGGAACCCGTCGAACTGTCCGGCCGAGCCCACCAGCTCCCCGTCGACATGGACCTCGGCACGCTTCGGCTTGACGTTGAGATCGATCGCCCCCGGCTCCTGGTAGCGGGTTACCCGCGGGTAACCGCCGTAGCCCGGGTAGTGTCCATACGGCGGGCCGTAGCCGTAGGACCCCCAGTAGCCGTAGGGACCCCAGTAATAGCCCCACGGATAGCCCAGCCCGAAACCGAAGTGCCAGTAGCGGTGATGGAACCCGGGATGGAAGATCACCCTGCCCCCGCCGCGCCGCTCATCGCGCTCGACGACACCACCGCCGACGCCCGACGGAGGCCGCGTGGCGCTTGCGCCGTGGCGTGAGGGCGAAGACGATGGCGCCCTGGAGACCGCCTGCGAGCCGCTCGACCGCGATACGCTGCCGCTCGATCGCGACACGCTGCCGCTCGAGCTGGAGCTGCTCGACGACGAGGGACGGGTGGCTCTCGCCCCGTCGCGCTGCGGTGACGCCTCGAGCGGCGCTGCGGTCGCCACCAGCAGGGCACCCGCCAGCAGCAGTCCTGTATGTGGTTTCCGGTTCATGACTACGCCTTCCTGATGCTAGCAAACCGCGGGCCATTCGCCCGGGCGGCGGCACAAGTCACAGGGGATATTGACCTTGGATGGATGTGGCATGCGCGGTCGACGGCCTCGGGCTCTCGACCCGCGCGCGTCGATCGTCCTCTGCGGATGCGGTGCCGTCCTGTCCGCCGGCCACCGCGAGGCCTCTCGGCGGCTAGGTGGATTCAACGAACAACGGGGAGGCCACCGGCCGGCAAGGCAGCAGCGTGCCCCCCGCCGCCGCCAGCGCCTCTGCCACCGCGCGCCTCCGGCGGGGCTCGACCAGGACCGCCAGACAGCCTCCCCCTCCGGCGCCACAGGCCTTGGCGCCCCAGGCTCCCGCCTCGGTCGCCGCCGACAGCAGGCGCTCCACGGTCTCGTTGCTGACCTCCGGCGCCAGGTTTCGGCGCTCGTCCCACTCGGCGGACAGCAGCCGGCCCGCCGCTTCCAGATCGCCGGCCTCGAGCGCCCCCACCAGCGAGCGCGCGACCTCGGCGATGGCGTCGAAGCGGGCGGTGATGCCGGGGTCCCCGTCCAGCCGCCCCCGTATGACCTGCCAGTTGTTGGCGGCGGAGAAGTGGCTCACGCCGCTGTAGACGACGAGCAGGGCCTCACCCAGACGGTCCAGGTCGAGGTCGAGCCGCCGGACGCGCTCGCCCCCCGGCAGGTGCTCGAGCACCAGGACGCCGCCGAGGAGCGCCGGGTAGTGGTCCTGCGTCCCCGTCGGCAGGCGCATCAGGCGCGCCTCGAGGTCCCTGGCGGTGGCGGCCAGCTCGCGGGGCGGCGCCTCCGCCAGGCCGAGGAGCCGGCGACCGGCGGCCAGCAGCGCCACCGTCAGCGCCGAGCTGGCGCCCAGCCCGCCGCCGCGGGGCGAGTCGCTCTCCAGGTCGACGTCCACCGGGGGGAGCGCAAGGGCGCCGATCACCTCGCCCACCAGCGCGGTCGCCGGATCGGCGAGCAGCTCCTGCGGCCGCCCCGCCTCGTGCCGGGTCTCTCCCTGCCGCAAGGACCAGCCCGAGTCGCGGCGCCGCAGACACACGCGCACCGCGACGTCGACGGCCACGTTGACCGTCGGGCCGGCGTGGAGGAGCCCCAGGGGCCAGATGTCCAGCGTGCCGCCGGCCAGATCGACGCGACACCAGGCACGCGCCCGAGCTTCTTGCATCGGAAAGAGGCGCTACCCGCCAGTGGAGACTGCGGCGGCCTCGAGCTCGGCGAGGGTCGACTGGACGGCCGCCAGGAGCTGCTGCTCGTCGCGGCCCATGGACCGGCCGGCCACGAGGGTCGCCCTCAGCTGATCCCGCCACTCGCGGAACTCGGCCAGCCGCTCCTCGGCGATCGGTTCCGCCGGGATGCTCTTCAGCGACAGCGGGTCGATCCACTCTTCGTTGATCTGGACGCGGTAGTCCAGATGCGGACCGGTCGCCAGGCCGGTCGAGCCGACGTAGCCGATGAGGTCGCCCTGCTGCACGCGGGCGCCGGCGGAGATGCCGCGGCCGAAGCGCGACAGGTGCAGGTAGGCGGTGAGATATCCGTTGGGATGCCGCACCTTCACCAGGTTGCCGGAGCCACCCGAATAGGCGGCGAACTCCACCACCCCGCCGGCCGTGACGTAGACCGGCGTCCCCGTCGGGGCGCCGTAGTCGACGCCGTAGTGCGGCCGGTAGCGCTTCAGCACCGGATGGAAGCGCCGGTGGGTGAACCCGGACGTGATGCGCGTGAACTTCATGGGCGAGCGCAGGAACATCTTCTTCAGCGGCCGCCCCTCGGCGTCGTAGTAGCCGTCCTCGAACCGGTAGGCCTCCAGCGACCGGTCGCCCAGCGTGTAGCTCGCCGCCAGCACCCGCCCCACCAGCGACGGCTCGCCGTCCAGGGAGACGAGCTCGTAGACGGCGGAGAACCGGTCCCCCGCCCGCAGGTCGCGGTTGAAGTCGATGTCCCAGCGAAAGACGTCGGCGAAGTTGTAGGCCAACGAGGCGGGAACCCCCTTGCTGGTGACGGCGGCTTCGAACGCGCCGTCGACCTCGCCTTGCACCGTACGCAGCGCCGTGCTGCGCTGCACCGGATGCCACGCCCCGCGCCACGCCCCATAGCTGCGCTCCACCCTGACGCGGCCGCGCGCCGGGAACTCGAGCTCCAGGGCCTCGAGATTCTGCCCCGGGCCGAGGTAGGCGACGTACGGATCTCCCGCGCGCAGGCGGTTCAGATTGGCGTATTGGGCGACGGTGGCCGAAATCTCGATGGCCGCTGCGGGCTCCAGCCGGAGCTCGGCCAGCAGCTCACCGAGGGTCTGGCCGCGGCCGAGCGTGCCTCGCCTGGGCACCGCCATCTCGGCCCACTTGGCCGTGCCATCGACGACGACCGACGGCTCGACGAGCCCCGCATCGAACGGCCGGACGGCCTGCAGCGGGTAGGGGGACACCGCGCTCCGGCGGCGTGCCTGCGTCCAGATCAACAGGCCGAGCACACAGACGAGGAGGGCGACAGGTATGGCGACACGGAACGCACGACGTCTCGCGCGACTTGTCCTGCTCCCTCCTATCGCCACTAGCCGGATCCGTCGTGTTCGCCTTGATCGATCTCTCTTTGCCCTCGAAGCGGCGGCAATGTAGCACAGACGTCACTGCACTGTCTACGGTGCAGGCCATCAATCTT
>JBOGJI010000171.1:0-9125 GCA_050747865.1 Thermoanaerobaculia bacterium | reverse complement strand
CTCGATGACCGCCGCCGTCTCGATCGCCCGACTCTGGTACTTGCGCAACGAGCGCTCGAGCATCTCGGAGAACGCCCGTGACTTGACGAGGTTGCGGCGCGACCGGGTCCTGATCTCGTCGGTCAGCAGCTTCCGCAGCAGCTCGACCGCCAGGTTTCTATGGGGCAGCTCGCGCACCTCGGCTAGGAACTCGTCGGACAGGATCGAGATGTCGGGCTTCGCCAGGCCCGCGGCGGCAGACATTACTTGAGGAAGATCAGCCCGAGGACGACGTGCTTGTATTCGGCGGCGTCCATGCTGCCGCGCAGCGCGTCGGCCATCTGCCAGAGCTGGGCCTCGTAGCCGACGGTGGCGCCGGTGCTCTTCTTCGCGGTCGAGCTCTTCTTGCGCTTGGCCAAGGTCTCCCTCCGGGCTACGGACGGTCGTGCTCCGCGAGTCTGCTGCCACGCCCTCGGGCAGAACCCCCACCTTCCCGCTCCAGGACCACCCGCTTCCGCATTTCGATGACGCCGGGGAGTCTATCAGCGGCGACTGCCGGATTCTGTCAGCCGAAGGTCAGCGGCCTTGCAGCCGGAGCAGGTTCGTGACGTCGAGCAGGTCCTGCGGCCGGCCGGCCGCTTCCTTCATCGCGATGAGGTCGTCGAGACCGACGAAGGAGACCCGCAGCCCCGGCGCCACCTCCGCCCAGTAGGCGCGACTCCAGGTGGCGTCGAAATCGAACGGCTCTTCGAGGAAGAGATCCACGCGAGCGGTCTTGTGCGCTTCACTGACGAGCTGGAAGACCTTGGCACCCTTCTCCTCGATCCAGGTCTGCCGCAGCTCGGGTCGGGCGAAGTCTTCGAGCGCCACGGGAACGAGCGGCCGGTAGTCGAGCCGCGAGAGAGCTTGCAGCGCTCGCGCGGCGTTGTCCGGCTCGAGCGCCACGATGAGATCGATGTCCTGGGTCAGGCGGGCGGCACCGTGGGCCAGTACGGCCAGGCCACCGGCGACGAGGTAGCGGACCTCGAGCTCGTTGAGCGCGCGGAAGACGGTTTCGATGCTCTTGCGTTCCACGGCCGTTGTATCCCCGAGGACGCTGATCGCCGGCGATGCTAGCGTAGTGGACATGGCCCGGAAGCGACGCGACCGAGACCCGTGGCAGGCGGCGACCTGGGAGGGAGCATCGGAGTCGACCCTGCTGATGAGCGCGAGCCTGACGCTGAGTGAACGGCTGGACTGGCTGGAAGAGATGGGGCGCGTGGCCGAGCACCTGCAGCAGCAGTGGCGAGCTGGGGCGTCCCGGCCGTCAGGGTGTGTGAAGAAGGCCCCGCGGCTCTGAAGCGAGTCTGTCAATGGCTGCTGCCGGGCTCCGTGAGCGCAGCATGGGTTGCGGCGAAGAGAGATCCGTGATACATATCATTGGCATATACTTTGGAGGACGCCATGAAGACAGCCAAGGTTTTCTGGTCGGGGCGCTCGCAGGCGGTGAGGCTGCCGAAGGCGTTTCGGGTCGAGGGACAGGAGGTGCGGATTGCGCGGCGAGGGAGCACGCTAGTCCTGGAGCCGATTCCGGAATCGTGGGCGTGGCTCGATGAAATAGCCGGTGCTCTGGACGACGACTTCGTCGCGGCGGTGCGAGAGCAGCCCGAGCCGACTGAACGGCCCGGCCTCGAGAAGCTCTTCTCGAGATGAAGTATCTGCTGGACGCCAACGCCGTCATCGCGCTCTTGAACGACGTCGACTCCGCGACGGCACAGCGGGCAAGGCAGCAACGACCTCGGGACGTCGGCATCTCGGCGGTCGTCGCGCATGAGCTCTACTACGGCGCATTCAAGAGCCAGCGGGCGAGGCGCAATGTAGCCCTCGTCGACGCGCTCCAATTCGAAGTCGTGGAGTTCGATCACGAGGACGCACGGCAGGCGGGAGAGGTCCGGGCCCTCCTGGCAAAGCAGGGAACGCCGATTGGACCGTACGACGTGCTGATCGCGGGCCAGGCCAGGGCGCGCGAGCTGGTTCTCGTGACGCACAATACCAACGAGTTCGGCCGTGTTCCGGGATTGCGCCTGGAGGACTGGCAGTAGGCGCAAGGCGCCGGCGGCAACGACCACGGTACGTGTTCCTACCAATGGACCGGCAGGTTGATGGGGCGGCCGTCGCGGTCGAGGTAGACGATCTGGCCGGTGCGGCGGCCGTGGAGGTAGAGGTCGCGCAGGATCTCGACGTCGCGGCGGCAGTAGGCGGCGACGAGGTCGAGACGGCCCTGGCGGACCCATTCGAGGCTCTGCAGGCCGTCGGCGGACTTCTCCACTCCGAGGGTCGCCTGGGCCAAGTGGTTCAAGCCCAGGCGGAAGCCGAGGCGGCGGTAGATGTCCTCCAGGAGGTCGAGCGTGGGGAGCTGGCGGGCGTAGTCGATGCCGGTGTAGCCCGCGAGCACGCGGTAGTCGAAGCGCTTGACGTTGAAGCCGACGACGAGGCCGGCGCTCTCGAGCTGCTCGACCAGCTCGGGCACACGCTCTTCCTCGAACGTCTCGAAGCGTCCTTCCTCGAGATACAGCGCCACGCCGATCGCCACTCGCATGCGGTGCGCGTTGCCCCAGCCGCCTACCTCCTCCGCCGACAATTGTGTTTCTAGGTCGAAGAGGACGGTGGACGCGGGATGGTCTCGCGCCACTGACGCGGCCGGCGTCTCTGCCGGCCGACGGGAGCCCGGGTCTGAAGCGGGCGGTCCGTCGCTTCGCGCCGGGCCGCGGCGACGTGGTTCCTCGTGGCCTCGCGCAAGCGCTCGGCCGGCCGGCCGCACCACACGGCCGGCGCGGAGGCCGGCCGCTTCAGTTTCTTGGGGTGTGGCGAGCAGCTCCAGGAGGCGGACGGCGCCGGCCTTGTCCAGCGGGCGGTTGCCGTTACCGCATTTGGGGGACTGGATGCAGCGCGGGCAGCCTTCCTCGCAATCGCAGCGCGCGACCAGCTCGCGGACCCTTTCGAGCCACTGAGGTAGCTCGCGGAAGCCGCGGCGGGTGATGCCGGCGCCGCCCGCCATGGCGTCGTAGACGAATACGACGGCCTGCTCGAGCTGGGGGTGCATGGGAATGGAGATGCCGCCCAGGTCGCCGCGGTCGCAAACTGCCAGCAGAGGCAGGAGGGCGATGGCGGCGTGCTCGGCGGCGTGCAGCGAGCCCATGACGTGGTGGTCGTCGGCCTCCAGATTCGCGGTCACCGCCCGCGGCGCCGGGATCCACAGGCCCTGGGTCTCGAACTCGTGCGGCGGCAGCTCAAGGGGTTCCTGGCCGAGGAGCTCGCGGCTGTAGATGCGGCGTCGCTCGAATCCGACCACCCGCTCGGTGACGCGCAGGAGGCCGAACGAGGCGGCGGGGGCCTCACCGCGCCTCTCCTCCAGCACCTCCAGGATCTCCGTTTCCTTCTCGGTCAGGGCGGTCGTGTAGTAGTCGGCGTCGGTCTCCTGGACCCGTGCCTCGCCGGCGTCGAGATCGAGCTCGCGCACCTGGTACTGGCGGCCGGCGTGCAGGTAGATCGCCCCCGGGTGGCACTCGAGGCGCGCCCGCACGCCGTCGACGGTGCCGATGGTGGTGCCGTCGGCGTCGCGGATGACCACGGTGTCGCGGGTGTGGCGCAGGTCGACCTGGCGGTGCGGTCGGCGCCGTGCCGCCAGCAGCTCCCCCGTGTCGGCGGCCTCCTTGAGCTCGTGCTCCTGGAGCAGCTCGCCGATCAGCGGGGCGTGGCGCTCGAGCAGTGCGCGGTCGCGCTCGCGGTGGAGCGGCGCCTCGGCCGCGGCGCAGATCAGGTGGGCTCGCGCCACGGTCTCGTTGTCGGGATCGACGGCGAGGCGCTCGCAGGGGCTTTCGAGCAGCATCTGCGGGTGGTCCAGCAGGTACTGATCGAGAGCGTCGGGAAGGGCGACCAGGGCCGTCAGTCCCGGCCGGCCGCGGCGTCCCGCCCTGCCGGAGCGTTGCCAGGTCGCCATGATGGAGCCGGGGTAGCCGACCAGGATGCAGGCGTCGAGCCCGCCGACATCGATGCCCATCTCGAGGGCGGAGGTGGAGATGACGCCCGACAGGCGGCCGGCGAACAGGTCGCCTTCGATCTTGCGGCGCTCCTCGGGCAGGAACCCCGAGCGGTAGCTGGCCACCCGGCGCGCCAGATCGGGCCGCTGGCGGCCGAGCCAGGCGTAGAGCAGCTCGGTGATGCGGCGCGCCTTGGTGAAGGCGATCACTTTGAGGCCCTCGTCCAGCAGGCGGACGAGGAGCTTCAACGTGGTCGTATACGGGCTCGCCTGCGGCTGCAGGAGCAGGAGATGCCGCCCCTGGCTCGCCGCGCCCGACTCCTCGATCCAGGTGAACTGTTCGCCAGTGAGCGCCGCGGCGAAGTCGTCGGCCTCCGCGGCAGTCGCCGACGAGGCGATGAGCTGGGGTTGGCGCCCCTTGAGCCGCGCCAGGCGCAACACACGGCGCAGCACGTGATGCACGTGGGCGCCGAACAGGCCGCGGTAGGCGTGGAGCTCGTCGAGCACGATCCAGCGCAGCCGCGAGAACAGCAGCTCCCAGCTCTCGGCGTACCCGAGCATGCTGAGGTGCAGCATGTCTGGATTGGTGATCAGGGCGCGCGGCGGATCGGCCCGGATGCGACGCCGCAGGCTGGCTGGGGTGTCGCCGTCGTAGACCTCGCAGGGGGCTGCCTCGGCCAAGCCGGCGGCCTCGGCGAGGGCGCGAAATCGCTCCTGCTGGTCCCGGCCCAACGCCTTCAGGGGGTAGACAAAGAGCGCGCAGCCGTCTTCTCCGGCGGCCGCCGCTTCCAGCACCGGGAGCTGGAACACGAGCGACTTGCCCGAAGCGGTGGGCGTGGTGACCAGGACGTTCTCGCCGTGCCGCAACGCCGCCCGTGCCCCTGCCTGATGGCTCCAGGGAGCGTCGACGCCCGCCAGGGTGAGTGCCGCCGCCAGCGATCCGGGCAGCGCCGGCTCCCAGGACGTCCGCCGTTCGATCCGCGGTTCGAGGAAGAAGGCCCCCGCGATCTCGGACCCGATGTCGGAGTCCGCCCGCAGCGACTCGACGACGGATTCCACGGTCGGAGCGGCAGCGGCCATGGCGTCATCTTATGAGCCCGTCCGACGAGGTTGTACCGCCGCGACCGGCTCGCCGCGCATCGTAGTTCTCCGCAGCGCCCATCCTGCCCCGATTGCCCGTTCACGGCACTGATGTCCCACGTGCCACGATTGTTGAGCAGTAATCTATTTCATCCCTCGCGGGATCTGATGGGAGGAGGGACGACTGGCCGACCGACACCCTGGCCCCCGGCTCGGACATGACCTGCACGGCGACCTACACGGTGATTCAAGCCGACGTCGGCGCCGGGCTGATCCGGAACACCGCCTCGGTCACCGGCGTCCGGCCTGGCGGGCTCCCACCACCGACCGACGAGGACACGGCGACGTTCCCGCCGGTGCCCCCGGTGCCGGCGCTGCCGCCTCTCGCCGTCCTCCTGCTGGTGGCGGCGCTCTCGGCGCTCGCCATGGCATCGCTGCGCCGCGTTCGCGCGTGAGTGTGCGGCCCGCCGATCTCGTCACACGGTCTGGACCGGACTGTGGCCGTGGCGTGGAGTGCGCGACCCGGAACGCTACAATCCCCTTGCCATGGGACACTCACGCACGCTCGCGACCGCCTTGACGCTATGGATCTTGTGCCTTCCCGCTGTCGGGCAGGAGGCCTCCTCGCCCGCCGAATCAGCCCGGCCCGTGCTGGTGATCCACGGCGGGGCCGGAACGCTGCGGCCCGGCCAGATGTCGGAGGAAGACGAGCAGGCGTACCGGGAGGCCATGGCGGCCGCCCTCTACACCGGCTGGGAGATCCTCTCCGGCGGCGGCAGCGCGCTGGACGCCGTGGAGGCGACGGTGCGCTCGATGGAGGACTCGCCGCTGTTCAACGCCGGGCGCGGCGCCGTCCTGAACAGCGACGGCCGGCCGCAGCACGACGCCTCGATCATGGACGGCGAGACGCAGGACGCCGGCGCCGTGGGCGCGGTGTCGCGGATCAAGAATCCAATCTCCGCGGCGCGCGCGGTGATGGAGCGCACACCGCACGTGCTGCTGGTCGGCCCGGACGCAGATCTGTGGGCCGCGCAGCAAGGCCTGGAGACGGTCGAGGGGGCCTACTTCTACACCGAGCGCCGGCTGCGCTGGCTGCAGGAGAGGATGGCGGAGGGTGCCGGCGACCACGGCACCGTGGGTGCGGTGGCGCTCGACCGCCAGGGGCGTCTGGCCGCGGCGACCTCGACGGGCGGGCTGTCGGGCAAGCTCCCCGGCCGGGTCGGCGACTCGCCGATTCCTGGCGCCGGCAACTGGGCGGACCCCCGTTGCGCCGTCTCAGGCACCGGGACCGGTGAATACTTCATCCGCTACAACGTGGCGCGCGACGTTTGCTTCCGCTTCGAGCACCAGGGAGGGAGCCTCGGAGACGCCGCGCGCGAGGTCACGAACGCGGCCGGCGAGGTCGAGATCGTTGCCGGCGAAGGAGCCGACGCCGGCGTGATCGCCGTCGCCGACGACGGGAGCTGGACCTTTGCCTTCAACACGCCGGGCATGCTGCGCGGCCAGATCGACGGCGACGGGGTGGCGCAGACCTGGCTTTACACCGAGGAGGATCCGGCGGCCGTGGTGCCTCCGGCCTCGGAAACGAGCGACTAGGAGGAAACGATGGCGATTCGCACCGCATCCGCCGTATGGGAGGGGACCCTCAAGGATGGCGAGGGCTCCATGAAGCTGGGCAGCGGGGCCTATGAGGGGAAGTACTCCTTCGGCTCCCGCTTCGACGAGGATCCCGGAACCAACCCCGAGGAGCTGATCGGCGCGGCCCACGCCGGATGCTTCTCGATGGCGCTGTCCGCGGGTCTCGGCGGCGCCGGCTTCACCCCCCGGCGGATCGCCACGTCGGCGCGCGTACACCTGGAGAAGCAGGACCAGGGATTCGCCATCAGCCGCATCGAGCTGACCTGCGAAGCGGAGGTGCCGGAGATCGACGAGGAGACGTTTCAAGAGCGGGCGGCCGCGGCCAAGGCCGGCTGCCCGGTCTCCAAGGCGCTGGCCGGCACCGACATCCAGCTCACCGCCCGTCTCATCTAAAGCGGCCGGCCTCCGTGCCGGCCGAGGTGGCGGCCTGGAGCCCGGCCCGAACAGCCGGCCGGCCGAGCGCTTGCGCGAGGCCACAGGAAACAACGTCGCTGAGGCCCGGCGCGAAGCGACGGGCCGGCCGCTTCGAGCGGATTAGAGAGGCGCGCGCAGGGGCTGGGGGTCGCTCTCCAGGACGCCGAGGCGCCGGGCGAGCTGGATCAGCGGCCGGGCGGTCTCCAGGATCCGGCGCGCCGCGACCGCCAATCCGGTCTCCGTCTCGCCGCTGAAGCGGGCCATCAGGGCCTCGAACGGTGTCTTGGGGTGCGGGTACGGCTCGAGCTTCAGCGGCGCGTCCTCTTCGAGCTCGAGCTGCGCCCGCAGCTCGGCGAGCGCCTCGTCGTAGCCGCCGAGGGCGTCGACCAACCCTAGCTCGAGAGCGTCCGTGCCGCTCCAGATGCGACCGCGGGCGACGCGCTGCACTTTCTGGAGCGGCAGGTCCCGCCCCGCGGCCACCTTGGCCGTGAAGTCCGCATAGATGCGGTCCAACGCCGCGTCGATCCGCGTCCACTGCCCGTCGCTGTATTCGTAAGCCGAGGACCAGATGGTGGCGCTGTCGCTGGTGTGGACCTCGTCGAAGGTGATCCCCAGCTTGGCCCACATGTCGCGCGTCACCAGCTTGCCGCCGAGGACTCCGATCGACCCCGTGATGGTGCCGGGCTGCGCCACGATGCGGTCGGCATCCATGGCGACGAAGTAGCCTCCGGAGGCCGCTACGTCGCCCATCGACACCACTACGGGCTTGCCTTCCGCGCGGGCCCGCGCCACCTCGCGGTAGATGGTGTCCGAGGCCACGTAGGAGCCGCCGGGAGAGTTGACGCGGAAGAGGATGCCGCGTACGTCGTCGTCCTCGACCGCGTCGCGGAACGCCTGCGCCAAGGTCTGCGAGCCCATGCTGACGTCGCCGCTCAAAGGATCGATGCCGCTCTCGCCGCGCACCACGCCGCCGACCCCATAGATGAGCGCCACCGTGGTCGCGTCCTTGGGCGGGCGGCCGGCCGCCTTCAGATAGGCCTGCGGGCTGCGGGTCTCTAGGGCTTCCGGATCGCCGCCGGAGATCTCCTCGTACACCTCGTCCCGGTACTTGAGCCCGTCGACCAGCCCGGCCTTGACGGCTTCTTCGCCCAGGAACGGGGCCTCGTCGATCAGCCCCCTCACCCGCTGCGGCTGCAGGTCCCGACCCAACGCGATGCCCTGCACGATCTGGTCGAACTGGGACCCCATCACCGACTGCATGGCCTCGCGATGGGCCTCCGTGTATTCCGTCTCGATGAAGGTGTTGACCGCGTTCTTGTATTCGTGACGTCCCTCCATCTGGGGGATGACGCCGAGCTTGTCCAGGGTGCCGCGCAGGAAGGGCGAGACATAGGCGAGCCCGGTCAGGCCGACGTCCCCGGAGGGCTGGATGTAGATCTTCTCGAAGGCGCTGGCCACGAAATACGAGCCGTTGGCGGCGCTCCACTCGCCGATGGTGTCGGCGTAGGCCACGGTCTGCTTGCCGCCGGCGCGGAAGCGCTCGACCGCCTGGCGCAGCTCCTGGGCGGTGGCCAGGCCCATGGGCGTGCCCGGCAGCCAGGCGACCAGTCCCGCCACGCGCTCGTCCGTGGCGGCGCGGTCGAGGGCTGAGACCACGTCCAGCAGGCGCGGCTGCTTGTGATACAGCAGCGCGGAAAGCGGATCCTCCGGGACGTACTCCGCCGGCGCCGCGCTCAGATCCAGCTCGATCCAGGTCTCGGCCTCGACCGTTCCCCTCGGCCCCTTGAGCAGCGCCACCACCATGCCGATCGACAGGATGGCGAGCAGGGCCAGCACGACGACGATGACGATGATGAGCTTCTTCATGACGGTCTCTCCTGAAACTTCACACGGCCTCTCGGGGTAAGAGCCTGTGAATGAATCTCCCATGGGTCGCGTTGCGAGCGCCGTGGGGCCTGCTGGAAGGAGCCGCGACGCTGGCGATGCGGTGCCATCG
>JBOGJI010000170.1:0-26233 GCA_050747865.1 Thermoanaerobaculia bacterium | reverse complement strand
CTGCGGCGTTTCCCACAGCTCCTTGGACGGCGCCTGCGGCGCCGCCCACCGCTCCCACAGGCCCGGCGGCTCCGGTAGAGATAGAGTCCACAAGTTCAACTGTCCACGAAACCGGGGGAGCTCCAATCCCTTCTCCCGCCGCCGGAGCATGCCCGCCTCGATCCAGTAGACGTGACGCTCGTCGGGCGAAGGTGCCCACCGGCGTCCACATCCTCCGTCACACGTTCTGCTCGCACCTGGCAATGCAGGGCGCGCCGATGCGAGGTGTGAGGCTAGGAGATTCGTTTTCCGGCGCGGAGTATAACAGGCGAGCAAGAAGCCCCGACGGGGCCGTGTGGGGTTCCAGGGGCTGGTTGAGGTCCGAGGGACGGTGAAGAGGCAGCGAACACGGTGGCGAGGTAGGGGCTGAATAGGTGCGAGAGGGGCCCGCGGGGTGCGACCCCCGCCTGGCGCGCGAGGTGGGCGAGGATCTTGCGGATGGCGGCCCGGTCGAGGAGGAAGGCGAGGATCCGCCACAGGCCAAGCTTCGCTTGGGGCTTGTCGCTTCGCGCCAAGCCTCAAGCGACTTGCTTCTTGGCGCGCGCGCGAGGAGCTCGCCCAGAAGCCGCTGCCGGATCCATGGGCGTCCTGATCGACGCCAGCGTGCTGATCGAGCACGAGAAGCGACGCCTTGACCTGGACCGACACGTCGAGAGTCGGCGAGACGAGGAGTTCTTCATCTCGGTGTGGCCTCGGTCGCGAGCCGCGGGTTTATCGGTCTGGCAAGGATATCCCTTCCCGCCCCAGCAGGGGCCGGATCTCCTCCGCGGTCTTCGCCGGATCCTCTATGTCCAGCGCCCAGTCGAGACGTCGGGCGAGCAGGTCCTCGAGCGTCACCACCGCCTCCTCGCGCACCAGCGTCTGGAGGAGCTCGGCCGCCGTGTCCGGATCGTGGCCGTGGAGGTCCCGAAACTCGTCCGCGGAGGGCAACCGCCTGACTGCCGGCGGACTGCTGAAGAACTCCGCGCGGTCCCTCCGGGACCTGCGTCCAAAGGCGAGGTCGAGGGCGTCTCGGGCCACCCCGGGCGCGGTGGTGAACTTGACCCCCGAGACGCTGATCAGACCGCGCGGACCCTGCTCGCGCCCGTGCTCGCGGAGCACCGGGCGCCGGGTCAGTCGCTGCGACCCCGAGGCGGCGGCGGGAAGCAGCCCGCAGGTGTCCCGCACCACGTCGCGGGGCGACACCTCGAAGCCGGGGAGGGCCCGGCGCAGGTCGGAGAGGAGCTCGGCGATCAGCGGCTCCGGCGTTCGCTCCGGAGGGGGCAGGAGATCCCCCCAGGGAGCGTGGCCGGTGCCCGCAAAGGTGAACCGGCCTCGCGGCCGGAGGAAGTAGATCCGCCCCCCGGCGCCGGGAGTCCGGATCCCGAGCGCCCCCTCGCCGGGGAGGGGTCGGGAGAGGAGCAGATTGAAGGCCAGCGACGGCCGGAACAGCTCCGCCGCCTCGTCCCCCGCCGCCCGGGCGAGCCGGCGCACCCAGGGGCCGGCGGCGTTGACGACGAGGGGAGCCCGGTACTCCAGATCGCCGCCCCCGACCCCGTCTCTTGCCCGCACTCCCGCCACCCGATCTCCCTCCACCAGGAGCCCGGTCACTTCCACGTAATTCAGCGCCGTTGCCCCTCCCCGAACCGCCCACCGCAGCATCTCGACGAGCAGCCGGTGAGGGCTCTCCATCGAGGCGTCGTACCAGAGCGCGCCTCCGCGCAGTCGTCGCGAGGGCAGGAAGGGAAACCGCTCGCGCGTCTCCCCGGCGCCGAGGATCGAGGATCCCGGGATCCGCCGATCCCGCCGGACGCCGCGGTTGCGATCGCCGGAGAGCAGGTCGTTCGCCAGCAGCACGGGGCGCAGCAGGCTCGGGCGCAGCAGACCCTCCGAGTAGAGCGGCAGCAGGCAGGGCAGCGGCCGCACCAGGTCGGGGAAGGTCGCGAGCCACCAGCGCCGCTGCGCCACCGAGTCCCGGAAGCGGGCGAGATCTCCGGTCTGCAGATAGCGCAGCCCTCCGTGCAGGATGCGGAGGCTCTTGGCACTCGTCTGCGCTCCGAAGTCGCCGCGTTCCAGCAGCAGCGCACGCAGCCCGCGGGCGGAAGCTTCCAGGGCGAGCGCGACGCCGTAGACGCCGCCGCCGACGATGATCAGGTCATGGCGATCCGCGTGGGCGCCTTCCGGGTCACGAGTGATCATCGTCGCCGCCTCACCTGCATCCGCATCTGCGCCCAGGCAAAGGCTGCGAGGGGGACCCGGCGGCCGAAGGCGGGCGGCGTCGAGCGCAGGGCGAGGAGGGCTCTGGCCAGCGACTCGGCCGGGTGCCGCGAGTCCAGCTCCGTGTCAGCGAGGATCGAGCCATAGCTGCCCACCCGCCGGATCTGGTAGGGGAAGGGCAGGGGGTCGCTGCCCGCCAGGATGGGCAGGCCGTGGCTCCGGGCCAGACGGAATAGGGGTGGTGCCGGCAAGCTCCGGGGGCGCCCTCCGTTGTCTCCCAGGAGCAGAGATCCGGGAGCTACGCTCCGCACGACCCGCGCCACCCTCTCCCCACGCCGGCCCCACCACTTGCCGAATCCCCAGGGAAGCACGGGGACCGCCCCCGCCGTTCGCACGCGCTCCAGCGTGGTCGCGAGCGATGCGCCGTCGGGAAACCGCTCGGTCGTGCACAGCGCGAGGACCTCGAGTCGCCCGTCCACGACGATCTGCCGGCCGGCGACGAGCAGCAACACGGGACCCTCACGCGACCGGGCGAGGAGCGAAGCGGCTTCAGCCGTCGGCTCGAGCCGGAAGTCTCCCGCGGCGTCCCCCGCGGCAGCGAGCTCGGCGAAGCGATCAGCGCCCTTCGATTCTGTGAACAGCAGGACGCCGGTCCACGAGGAACCCACTCCCGACCGGCCGGCCGCGTCGCTGAAGTTCGCTGCCACATGGTTCAGAAACTCCGCGGCGGAGAAGCCGGGATGGAGGTGGACGTGTCCATCCACGAGCAGCACGCCTGCCCGCCCACCAGTCAATCCGGCGACCCCGCCTCGATGCTCTCTCCCCTCCGCGCCGGGATCCCTTGGGTGGACCTTTGTGCCTCGCGGACGCTCCGCTCGAGCCCCTGCAGGGCGAAGTCGAGCGCCATCAGGCACCACAGCCTGTGGGCGTGGTTCTGCCGGCCCTGCAGGTGCTCCTTCACCAATCGAGCGACCTCCTCGGGGCGGAACCAGCCCCGGTCCTCGAGCCGCCCCGGCGCCAGGACGTCCGTCATCATCGACTTCAGCGGGCCGCGCAGCCAGTTCTTCATCGGGATGCTGAAACCCTCCTTGCCTCGCCGCAGGATCTCGCCGGGCAGGAGGTCGCGGAAGGCGGCCTTGAGCAGCACCTTGGAGGCCCCTCCGGAGAACCCGTCGGAGGAGAGCTTCCAGGCGGCTGGAACGCTCATGGCGTACTCCACCACCTCGTGGTCGAGAAAGGGGACCCGGGCCTCCAGCGACACGGCCATGGACATGCGGTCCACTTTCACCAGGATGTCGTCCGGGAGGTAGCCGGTCAGGTCGGCGTAGAGCTGGCGCTGCAGCCCCTGAAAGCCCGCGTCGGCCCCCGCCGCGAGCCGCCCGCGGTAGTGGCCGAACGGATCCCTTCCGGCGACAGCCCGTCTCAGCGCTTCCGTGTACAGCGCCCGGCGCTCGACCAGGTCCGCGAAGACCCACCACCGCGCGTGCTCCAGATCGGCGGGGCGGCGCAGACCCTCGGCGAACCGCTTGGCGCGGTTCACCGGTCCCTTCTTCGCCGCGGTGGGCGGCAGGCCGTCGAGCAGCCGATCCACCAGCGCCCAGGGTCGGCCGCGGGTGAGCCGGCGCAGACGGCGCGCCCAACGGTGGGCCCGGTAGCCGTCGTACCCGGCGAACAGCTCGTCCCCGCCGTCGCCGGAGAGGGCGACGGTGACGTCGCGCCGCGCCAGCTCCGACACCATGTAGGTGGGGAACGCCGACACGTCGGCGAAGGGCTCGTCGAGCAATCCGGCGAGACGCTCGGCCAGCCCCACCACGGCGGGGGCGACGACCTCCTCCCGGTGTTGCGTTGCGAACCGCTCGGACACTAGGCGGGCGTAGGGCAGCTCGTTGTAGGAGCCGTCCTCGAAGCCGAGGGAGAAGGTGCGCACGCGGCCGGGCACGGCCTGCGCCATGAGGCCGACGATGATGCTCGAATCGACTCCTCCGGAGAGGAACGCGCCCAGCGGCACGTCGGCCATCAGACGGCGGGACACCGAGGCCTGAAGCCGGTCCCTGAGCTCCGCCTCGGCCGCTTCCCTGGAGGTGGGCGGCGGGCCGCCGGCCGCGAGCCGCCAGTAGGTACGCTCCTCGGGAGAGGCGCCGCCCCGTCGCACGGTCAGCGAGGTCCCGGGCGGCAGCTTCTCCACACCCTGGACGATGCTGCGTCGCCCCGGCACGTACTCGTAGGTGATGTAGTCGTCCACCGCCTCCAGGTCCCACTCGAGCGGGACCCACGGCGCTGTCACGACCGCCTTGAGCTCCGACCCGAAGACCACCCCCTCACGCCCCTGATACACGTAGAGGGGCTTGATCCCCAGCCGGTCGCGGGCCAGGAAGAGGATGTCGCGCCGGGAATCCCAGACGGCCAGCGCGAACATCCCGTTGAAGCGATCGAGGCAGTCCTCTCCCCACTCCTCGAAGGCGTGGACGATCGCCTCGGTGTCGCTGCGGGTGCGGAACCGGTGCCCACGGCTCTCGAGCTCGCGACGCAGGTCCGCGTGGTTGTAGATCTCCCCGTTGAAGATGGCTTGGACGGTCCCGTCCTCGTTGGGCATGGGCTGGCGGCCCCCCTGCGGATCCACCACCGCGAGGCGCGTAATGCCGAGGGCGAGGTCGCCGTCTACGAAGAAGCTCGAGTCGTCCGGGCCCCGGTGTGCGAGCGTGCGGGTCATCGCCGTGATGATGCTGCGCTCCGCGGGCCGTCGCGAGAGGTAGTTCCAGTAGCCGACGATGCCGCACATCACCCGGCCCCCCCCGCGGGCCGCCGCTTGGGCTCGCCCCCGGACGCCGCCCGGGACTTCGCGGCGGGCGTGCGCGACGCCCTCTCACCCTTCCCGGCAGGGCCGCCGAGCACGGCTTCCAGCACGGCTTCCAGGAAATGCCGCAGCGCCTCGAGGTGACGAGTCTCCCCATAATGCTCTTCGTGCCGGGCTCGTGCCCGCCGGGCCATCTCCCGTCCCCGATCCGGGCGTGAGAGAACCCTCTCGATCCCCAGGGCGAGGCCCTCCGGGGTCGGGGCCACGAGCTCGGCGACCTCCTGGTCCAGAACCTGGGTGTGAGCGGGGATATCGGTGGCGATGATGGGTTTTCCCGAGCGCAGGTATTGGTAGAGCTTGAGCGGCGTGTTCGTGCCCCGCGTCCGGCAGGTGACCAGGGCCTCCGCCAGCTCATGGTAGAGAAACACCTCCCCCGGGGGCACCGCCGGAACGAAGGCAAACAGCTCCGCCGCGCCCAGTCGCTCGGCCTGGCGGCGCAGTCGGTCGATCTGTTCCTGCGTGCCACCCACGCTCACGACCTTCACGGCCGGTAACCTCTGCCCGAGCAGCCGGCCGGCCTCCACCAGCAGGTCCATTCCCTGGTAGGCCTCGAGCGTTCCCGTATAGACCACGGGATGCCGTCCGGTGAGCCCCAGGCGACGCTGGAGCGCTTCCACGGCCTCGGGCCGGCTCGGGCCTCGCTCCAGCTCGAGCGTGTTCTCCAGCAGCACCAGGGGACCGCCGTAGCCGCGCGACCGCACGGCGTCCTCGAGCCGCGGATACACGGTGATCACGCCCGCGGAATGGGCGAGAGCGAAGCGCTCCAGGCGCTCGAAACCGGCGACGACCGGGCGCCAGGCGAACCGCCCGAAGGTCTCGAACTGCTGCGGCAAGCTCGAGTGCATGTCGTAGACATGCGGGATTCCATGACGCTGCGAGAGGAACCCCCCCAGGATACCGGCCTCCTCATGGGTGTGCAGCAGATCGTAGTCCCCCGCCCGGACGGCGCGGCGCGCGGCGGCGAAGAGGGGGACGTCCAGGAACAGCTTGGCGAAGGAAGGTCCGATGGAGACGTCGCGAATCAGGGGCAGGCGGGCTGAGCGGCGGATCGTCAGACCCGGCAGCGCCGGGTCGGAGCCGAACGGGTAGGTGAGCAGATCGACTCGATGGCCCAGCCGATTCAAGGCCCGGACGCGGTGGAGGATGCTCAACGGCGTGCCGCGCGGCCGGAAGAACGGCTGCGGCGCCACCATCAGGATGCGGAGCGGTTCCACCTAACCCTGCGGCGTCACTTCTCGCGTGCGGTAGAGACGACGTTCGCCGCCGGAGCTCAAGTGGACGATGATCTCGCCGACCAGCCCGATGGCAAACGCCTGGATGCCGAGAACGAAGAGCAGGACGCCGACCAGCAGCATGGGCCGGTCGGCGATCGCCTGCCCCTGCAGCCGCTCGACCAGCAGCCAGACGAGAACGAATGCTCCCACCCCCGACAGCAGGCTCCCCACCAGGCCGAAGAAACGCAGCGGCTTGTGGGTGAAGCGGACGAGGAAGAAGAGCCCCAGGAAGTCGATCATGCGTCCGAGGTAGATTCCCGGCGCGTAGACCCGCGTCACTGTATCCCTGGGGTGCTGGGCGACAGCGATCTCCTCCACCCGGAAGCCCTCTCGTTCGGCCAGCACCGGGAGGAAGCGGGAGAGATACCCGTGGATGGGAACGCGGTCGAGGACTTCGCGACGCATGGCGCGAACCCCGGAGGCGAGATCGCGGAAGGATCCCCCGATCCCCCATTTCACCAGGGTGTGGAAGGCGTGCCGCTGCAGGCGATTGAGCCGCGAGCCCCGGGTGACCGTGCGCCTCGCCGTCGCCAGGTCGGCACCCTCCTCGACGGCGTCCAGCAGGATATCCAGTCCCTCCGCGCGGACCCGTGGGTAGGCCGGCAAGACGAGCAGAAACTCTCCTTTCGCCAGCGCCTGGGCCGCCACCAGCATCTCGGACTCCTGGACACCCGGCCCCACCGTGAACACCCGGATCGGCTCACCCTGCTCGATCAGACCCCGCAGCACGGTCGCCAGCTCCATCTCGGAAGGCTTCACCACGTAGAGGAACTCGAAGGAGACTCCGCGGCGCCGGAGAGCCGAAGCGTACTCCCGGTAGAGCCAGTCGAGGGGACAGGGCTCGCCGGTCACCGGAACGACGACCGACAGATGGACCTCCCAGGCGGCGCCGGCAGGAGCTCCTGGGTCGCCGGGCTCGATGATCTCTCGGTGCGGGTCGTTCACGGCGACAGCTCGTGAAGGATGGGTCGACGACGCCGCTCCGTTCCCTGGTTCGCACTCACCGCCACCTGGCCGATCAATCCCAGCATGACCAGAAAGGCGGCGAGCGCGAACCACAGGAAGCTCACCCCGGGAAGGACAAGGGCGCGGGCGTACACCGCCGCCCAGGCCGCCTGGCCGCGGATCGCCAGCCCGAGGAAGGCCAGTCCGAGCAGCGCCGCCACCAGCGCGGCGGTGCCGAAGGGCAGGAAGGGGTTGCTGCCGGACGAGCGGATCATCGTGACGGTGACCAGGTCGACCAGTACCGTAGCGACCCGGGAGAGCCCGTATTTGCTCCTGCCGCGCAGTCGGGGGTGATGTCGCACCGGGATCTCGGCGATCCGGGCACCCGCCGTGCCCACCGCGACGGCGGGAATGAACCGGTGCAGATCGGAGTAGAGCTGCATGCGGTCGAGCAGCTCGCGGCGATACGCCTTCAGCGAGCACCCGTTGTCCCGCACCCGCACCCCGGTGATCAGGCCGATCAGCCGATTGGCGATCCACGAGGGGAGTCGCCGGCTGAACAGCGGATCCCGCCTCTTTTCGCGGAAGCCCACGACCAGGTCGTACCCCTTTTCGAGCTCCGCCACCAGGCGCGGGATGTCCCGTGGATCGTTCTGCAGATCGCCGTCCAGCGTGACGAGCACAGAGGCGCGGGCAGAATCGAACCCGGCCTGCATCGCGATGGACTGCCCGCAGCGGCGTGCCAGGGAGACGAGCCGGACCCGCGGGTTCCGTGCCGCGCACTCGAGGGCGATGTCGGCCGTGGCGTCCGAGCTGCCGTCATCGATGAGAATCAGCTCCCACCGTTGCACTCCTTTCAAGGCTTCTTCGACCGCTTCGACGAGGAGAGCCAAGTTCTCCTCCTCGTCGAAGACTGGGACCACGACCGAGAGGTCGGGCTTGCCGCCGGGCATCGGGAACGCGCTCTCCATCAATCGCAATACGCTTTACCGGCGGACATGACGGACCGCAAGTGGACGAGACCCGCGGCGATCAGGGACGCCAACCGCCACGGATGACGCCTCCAGGCCTGGGTGAGTCGAGCGCTCATGCTGTTCGGGCCTTGGAAGCCGATCTTAGCCGATTTCGCTGCGATCCTGTTATGCTCATGCTCCGAACAAGCGGGAGAAAGAACCCGCGCGGTTGGTTCGTCCTGAAGAGTCGTGGACGGACATCTCGGAGGGATGGGGTGAACATGTACCCGACGCGGCCTGAGGCGCGATGCGGAGTGGCACTTCGTGTCCGCCGTTTGCCGGTCCTCGGCGTGGCGCTCGTGATAGGGCTGCTCTCGGTCCCGGGTCGGGCCGAGGACTGGACCTATCGGGTGCGGCCGGGGGACAACCTGTGGGACCTCACCCGCGAGTTCCTGCGCCCGACCATCTCCTGGGAGCGCGTGCAGGAGTACAACCGGGTCGCCGACCCGTACGCCTTGAGACCCGGCTCGACGCTGCGCTTCCCCGTCGTCTGGCTACGCATCCAGCCCGCCAAGGCGCGTGTCGTCGCCGTCCAGGGCGAGGTCGTCGGGCACCGCTCCGGTGGAAGCAGCTCGTTCCTGGTCGAGGCCGACATGGAGCTAGACGTCGGCGTCACCCTGACCACCGGTGAGAGATCCAACCTGACTCTGCAGTTCGCCGACGGTTCGCGCCTGCTGGTGCAGAGCGGCAGCACCCTGACGCTCGACACGGTCGGCGCTTATGGCACCACCGGCATGGTCGACACCAGCATGCGGCTGCAGCGGGGCCGCGTGGACGGCAAGGTGATCCAGGACAGGGGCTCGGCGACGCGCTTCGTCATCGACACCCCCAACGCCACGACGAGCGTGCGGGGCACGGAGTTTCGCGTTGCCAGCGACGGCGCTCGCTCGCTGGCCGAGGTGCTCTCCGGAAGCCTCACGGTGCGTGATGGAGATCGTGAGGTGATGGTCGAGGCGGGATTCGGTACCGCCGTCGCCGCCGACGGGGTGCCCGCTCCGCCGATGCCATTGCTGCCCGCTCCCGAACTGGACGGGCTTCCCGCCGCCTTCGACCGCCTTCCGCTGAGCCTTTCGTGGACGCCGCTGGTCGATCGCCCCGCCGCCGGCTACCGGGTGCAGATCGCGCCGAGCCGGCGGTTCGAGCGGCTGCTCTTCGACCGCGTCGTCGACCAGCCGCGAGTCACCGTCGCCGACCTGCCGGACGGCGAGCTGGTGCTGCGGGTGCGCGGCGTCGACGAGCGCGAACTGGAGGGTCACGACGCCGCGCACGCCTTCACGCTGGACGCCCGGCCGGAACCGCCCTACAGGATTGCTCCCGCCAAGGGCTCGACGGTGCGCGATGCACGTCCTCGCTTCGCCTGGACGGCGAGCGAGGAAGCCACTGCCTATAGGTTCCAGCTCGCGCCGGAGGAGCGCTTCGGCGAGCCGATCCTCGATCTCGACAACCTCGCGAGAACCGCCGCACGGCCGCGGCAGGCGCTCATCCCCGGCACCTACTCCTGGCGCGTGGCGGCACGCGACGCCCGCAGCGAGTGGGGGCCGTGGAGCGAACCCCAGCAGTTCACTTTCCGTCCGGAGCCTCCGAGCCCGGCAGCGGTCGTGCCGGAGGTCCAGGGCCGATCGCTGACGGTGCGTTGGCGCTCGGCGGACGCGGAGCAGGACTACCTGTATCGCATCCAGGTCTCTCGGGACCCGGAGTTCTCGGACCTCCTGGTCGATCGCGAGCTGGAGGCCACGGAGATTTCCATCCCGCGCCCGCCTCGCGGCACCTGGTACCTGCGCGCACAGGCCGTCGAGCCGGACGGACATGCGGGGCCGTTCGGCCCGACGCAGTCGATCGAGGTGAGGTGCCGGGCCTGCAAGGTCGCGCTGATCGCCGGGGGCACGATCGTCGTGATCCTGGTGGCTCTATGAAAAGCTCAAGGCCGGACGAGCCATTGCCAGCCGCGCACCGTGCTCGGGCGCGCTGGCAGCGCCAGTGCGCCGACGTATCCCGGTCCGGGCTCGATGTGGACCAGCGACCACGCGGCGGCAGCCATCCGGTCGCCGGCGAGAGCGACGAGGCGCGCATCCCCGGGGTCGAGCGAGACTTCGAAGCCGTCGAGTCGCGCGGCGACGCCGTCACCGATCGCCTTGAGGTAGGCCTCCTTGCGCGTCCAGCAGCGGTAGAACGCCGGCCCCCGTTCGACCTCGGGGTAGGCGGCGAGAGCGGCGCGCTCGGCGGCCGAGAAGAAGCGCTCGGCGAGCGCCGAGGCGTCTGGGAGCGGCCGGAGAGCCTCGACATCGATGCCCACCGGATACCCCGCAGTCACGGCCACCAGGGCGAGCTCAGAGGAGTGCGAGAGATTGAACTCGAGGCGGCAATCGGGCGGATCGGCCAGCCGCGGCTTGTCGTGCCGGCCGTAGGAAAAGCGGATCGCGGTCGACGGCCGCCCGATGTAGCCGCCGAGCAGCAGCCGCAGCGCGGCCCGGCAGACGGTGAATCGCCGCCGGTGATGCTCGAGTCGGAAGCGGGCCGCCCGCGCGGTTTCGTCCGGCGCCAACAGTCGAGCGAGCGCGGCTACCGTGTCGGTTGGTGGATCGAGCGGCACCCGCCAGACGTCGACCTCGCCCGCCGCAGGCGGCGGGGAGGCCTCCTCAAGAGGCGGCCGAAAAGCCGATATGACTCCCGTCACTTTTGCGCTAGTATGTCATCCCAAGCGAAGGACAGGGGAGGTCCAGGGACACCCTCATCGTGATGCCCAACTGGTCAGATCTCGGCCGGGGTGCTCGACGCGGCGCTTTCAGCTTCCTCAGCGCGAGGTTGCGTCCGAGCGGCTCTGAGCCGCCGTTCGTTCGCATGTGGGCGGCGCTGGCCGCGGCGCTGCTGGTCGCGGCGCTGCTTGCCACGGGCTGGACCTGGCGGCTCGACACCTGGGTCTACGATCTCGTCTTGCGTCTCTGGCAGCGGGATCCCGGCGTCTCCACGGTCATCGTCGCGGTGGACGACAAGAGCGTGGAGCAGCTCGGTCGCTGGCCCTGGCCGCGGCGGGTCCATGCCGAGCTGCTCGATCGGCTGACCCGCGTCGGGGTGCGCGGCGTCGCCCTCGACCTGGTGCTGGCCGAACCGGATGTCCACGATCCCGAGGGTGACCAGCTGCTGGTGGGGGCGATCGCCGGGAACCGGCGTGTCGTCATGCCAGTGCTGCCCGAGTCGAGCCGCCAGGGCTCGCCGCTGGTCGAGGTGATGCCGCTCCCGGCGATCACCGAGTCGGCCGCGGGCCTCGGGCACACCGACGTCGGGGTGGACCGAGATGGCGTTTCGCGCGGCGTCTACCTCAAGGCGGGCCTCGGCTCGCCGCACTGGCCGGCGCTGGGACTGGCGCTTCTCGAGCTCGACCGGTCGCGGACCCGCAAGCCGTTGCCGGGGTTGCGCAGTGGTCAAAGCGCAGACCGCTCTCCTTATGTCTGGGTGCGCGATCACTTCGTGTGGATTCCGTTCGCCGGTCCCGACGGGACCTTTGGCCGCGTCTCGTACGTCGATGCCCTGCGCAGCGACGCAACGCTGCAGCTGCTGCGCGATCGCTGGGTCTTGATCGGCGTCACCGCGCGAGCAACGGGTGGCAGGCTGCACGTTCCGGTCACCGACGGTGGGACGCAGATGTCGGGAGTGGAGTTCCATGCCAACGTCGTGGACATGCTGGACCGCGGTCTAGCGATCACCCCCCTGCGGCTCGGCTGGCAACTCGCCATCACCGGCTGCCTGATCCTGGTGGCGGCCCTGTTCTGCGGGCTGCCGGGCTTCCGCAGCGCGCGGGCGACCGCCCTCACGTCTGCGTTGCTGGCCGTCGGGGTGAGCGCCGTCCTGCTGCGTGTGTACCACGTCTGGTTTCCCCCGGCCACCGCCGTGCTCGCGTTCTTTATCTGGTACGTGGGGTGGACGCTCGGCTATGCGCAGCGCTGGCGCAGGCTGGCGACCTCCGACTGGTTGACGCAGCTCGCCAATCGCCGTCGCTTCGACGAATACATGGAACAGGAATTCGCCGCCGCGCGCCGGGTGCGCCTCCCGCTGTCGCTGCTGGTCGTCGACATCGATCACTTCAAGCAGTACAACGATGCCTACGGCCATCGCGCCGGCGACGACGTGTTGCGGCAGGTGGGGCAGGCGATCAGGGATCACGCTCGCCGCCCGCGTGATCTGGCGGCGCGGCTGGGCGGCGATGAGTTCGCCCTGCTGCTGCCCGAGACCCACGCCAGCGGCGCCTCGTTGGTGGCGGATGCGGTGCAGGCCGACGTGCGGGCGCTCAACATTTCACACACGGCATCGCCGTCGGGGGATCGGGTCAGCGTCAGCATCGGCATGCACACCTGCCTCCCCGAGGCCGGCATAGAGGGCAGGCAGCTCTACGAAGGCGCCGACGCCGCGCTCTACCAAGCCAAGCACCATGGCCGCAACCGCACGGAGCGCCTCACGGTTCCCGCGAACGATGCTGGGTCGCTGCCGCGGCCGTTGGAAGCACCCCATCAGGAGGTGCCCGTCAACCTCGAGGAGCCGCGCCGCAGAACGGGACTGACCGTCGAGCGGCAGCAGGAGCTGGCGCGTTTGCGCAGGGAGAACCAGAGGCTGAAGCTGGAGCGTCAGGTCCTGGGCGAGACCGCCTCCTGGCTGGCCCGCGAGATCAAGTCACTGCCGCGCGGCGGCACGGATTCCTGAGGGTCCGGCCACCGCAAGGTCTCTCCCTCCGCTCGCCCGATCTCCACGTCGTCCGCCTCCTCCAGCTCGTTGGGCCGGCCGAGACGCATGCAGGCGGCAGCGTACATCTTGAGCGCCGCCTCCTTGGCGCCCTGCAGCTCGGCCAGGCGCTCCTTGAGCCGCGACAGCTCGCGCTGGATGGCGCGGTCGCACTCCTCGATCTCCCGGCGTGCGACCTCCATGGCGGTGATGTAGGCGCGCTTCTGTTCTTCGGTGAGTTGCATTGACGAACCCTCCCGCAGTACCGGCACCAACCGGGACCGCCACAACTCCACGCCCCGACGGTCCGGCTCGCGCCTCAAAGGACCTGTCCACAAGCATTATCGCACGATTCTCGGCCAGGCGCGGTCCAGATCCCGGCTGGCCGCGAAATGGGCCTCGAGCTCGGCCAGCGAGTCGCCGCCGTACTTCTCGAGCGCCGCGTCGGCGAGCACCAGCGCCACCATCGCCTCCGCCACCACGCCGGCTGCTGGCAGGGCGGTGACATCGGAGCGCTCGTACTGCGACGTCCGGGGTTCGAGCGTGTCCAGGTCGACGGAGGGCAGCCCCGCGCGCAGCGTCGAGATGGGCTTCATATACGCGGTGATCACCACGTCTTCACCGTTGGTGACGCCCCCTTCGAGGCCGCCGGCACGGTTCGAGGAGCGCCGGAATCCGCTTTCGACGTCGAAGTAGATGGCGTCATGAGCCGCGGACCCGAGGCCGCGGCTGGCGCTCACAGCGCTGCCGAGCTCGACCGCCTTGATCGCCGGTACCGCCATCACCGCCTGCGCCAGGCGGCCGTCGAGCTTCTCGTCCCAATGGGCATAGGAGCCGAGTCCGGGCGGGACGCCGTGGGCGATCACGGTGACGGATCCGCCGAGCGTGTCGCCGGCCCGGCGTGCCTCCTGCACCGCCTCGACCATGGGCGGCTCGAGCGCCGGGTCGACGGCGCGCAAGGGTGAGCCGTCGTCGACTTGCAAGAGCTGCTCCCAGGTGGGCACCGGCACGCCGGCACCGACCGAGCCCAGGGAGCGCACGCCCGAGCGGATCTCGACACCGAGCCGGCCGAGGAGCTGGCGGGCAATCGCCCCGGCGGCAACGCGCGCCGCGGTCTCGCGCGCCGAGGCGCGCTCGAGGGCGTCGCGCAGATCGGTGAAATGGTACTTGAGCCCTCCGGCGAGGTCGGCGTGCCCCGGACGTGGCGCCTTGAGCCTCCTGGCTTCCACCGCTTCCACGTCGACCGAAACAGGGTCCATGACCCCTCGCCAGGTCTCGAAGTCCCGATTCTCGGTCCACAGGGCGATGGGGGAGCCGAGGGTGACGCCGCCGCGTACGCCGCCACGGATCTCCACCGCATCGCTCTCGATCTTCATCCGCCCCCCGCGCCCATACCCGTGCTGGCGTCGCTGCATCTCGTGGGCCAGGGCCGCCAGATCGATCGCCAGGCCCGCCGGCACCCCGCGCAGGATCACCGTGAGCCCGGGACCGTGACTCTCGCCCGCCGTGGTCAGGTGAAGCCGCCGCATCCGCCGCGCAACCTATCACCGGACCCTTGCGGCGGCCGACCTCGTGCCGCCGAGCCGAGACCGCCGAGCCGAGCCCGGCCGCTAGTGTTGGAGACACAACACTAGGACCCGGGCCGCCAAGCGACGATGCCGCCGTAGGGCCACGTCTCCTGGTGCTCGACCGCCGGGAAGAAGCGAAACTCTCCGAACCCCGCATCGACCAGGGAGGCGGTCCACTCCTCGGCGCAGAGATATCCGACGTTGACGCGCCGCGGAGGGTCGAGCTCGGCCCGGTAGTAGCTGTGCAGGGTGGACTGGAGGAGCTCGAACGGGAAGAACCGCCCCGGACGGCCCCGGAAACCCGCCGTGAACGCCAGCCATCCGCCGGGTTTCAGGACCCGGCGGCAGCGGGTGAGCACCCGGTCGAGGTCCTCGACGTCGTGGAGCACGCTCTCGAAGATGATGATGTCGCATGATGCATCCTGCAGATACGGCAGGTCGTCGTAATCGTCGAGCTGGTCGAGGTCGACGCGGTCGAAGCGCATCCGTGGCAGGAGCTCGGGCGCCGAGCGCTCGAGCATCTCGCGAGCCTGCCGCATCAGCGGCCGATTGATGTCGGTGAAGCCGTAGAGCTCGATGGCGCTGGCCCGCTGGCGGAAACCCTCGATCGTCATCGCCTCGTTCAGGGTCGCGCCGAGCCCGGCTCCGCCCTCGAACACCACCGTCGGTGCGCCCCTGGAGAGCCGCAGATCGAGGGCGCGGGCCACCAGGGCGTTGCACGCTCGCTTTGGTGGCGCGCCGGTCATCAGGTATTGCCAGGCGCGCCAGGTCTCGTCGGCTCCGAGATGTTCCTCGAGCAGGATGAGACCGTCGCGGCCCTCGAGCACCCCACCGGCAATCGCCTCGATGTGCTTCATCGTCTTGAGCGTCGGCGACTCCGCGGCATCACCGAAGTATTCCGCCTCCGGTGTCTCCGCACGCTCGAGCATCGCCGCGGTCGGGCGACAGACCTCTCCGTCGCGCACGACGTCTCCGCGGTCCTCGAGATACTCGATCAGGCGCTTGCGGAAGAAGAATGGCTGCCGCGCGACCGCTTCGTTCGGCGGCCTGGCGTGCGGATCGTGCCGGACCTCGCCCGCGGCGAAGAGGTGGCACAGCGCGATCCGCGCCAGCACCAGCGCCGCTTCGCGGCGGACGGCCTCGATCTGTCTCGTGTACTCCGGGCCGTACACGTCCGCCAGGCGCAGGGCGCCGATTCCGCAGCGCGCCTCATCTTCGCTCATACGACCGCCCGCAGCCCGGCGTCTGCGGGTTGCGGCTCGATCCATTCCCTCACCAGCTCGGCAACCGCCTGCGGCCGCATCGCCCACCGGAAGTGGTGCGTCTTGCGAAGTCGCAGCGCTTGCGGTGGGATCTCCTGCCGCGCCACCACCGCGTTTCCGAGCTTGCCGGCCAGATGGTCCGAGCAGGGGCCAGGGACGAAGTGATCGCCGGGGAAAACCGCGAACAGGGCCGGCACCGTGGACTCGCCGAGCGCCTTTTCGTAGTCGATCGAGCTGCCCGAGACTCGGAACCGGCCCGTCATCGCCTCATGCCCCCACTCGAGGATGAGCCGCCGGGCTTCTCCGCCGGCAACGGGCAGCCATTTCGGCGGGCGGCCGCAGGCCAGGGTGGTGCCGACGATGAGCTGCAGTCCCAGGAAGCGCCCGAGCGCGCGGATGCCGGGCACCCTCCTGTACCAGCACGAGCCGCTGGCAACGAGCACCACGTGGCTGACTCGCGTGGACGTGGAGGCGAAGAGCACTCCCATCTGCCCGCCGAGGCTGTGCCCGACGACGATGACCTTCTCGGTCTCGAACTCCTCGCACACCGACTCCACGATCGCCGGCAGCTCGAGCTCGAGGATATCGGCGTAGCCGAAGGACACCCGGCGGGAGGGGCGGACGGAGCTCGTTCCGTGTCCACGCAGATCGGCCAGGGCGGTATGGAACCCCTGCTCGGCAAGGGTGTCGCCGAACACCTCGTAGTAGCTCGCGCGCACGCCCATGGCCGGCAGGCAGAGGACGACAGGGGCGTCGGGAGCGTTCGCCCGGAAGAGGCACAGCTCGGTCGAGCTGCCGTCGCGGAAGTAGACCTTCTTGCGGTCCGGCGGCGGCGGCTCGCCCGACCACACGCCCGACCACGCCGCTTCGCGGCGCGGTGCCCCGTGGGGCGCCCGGGGAACGACCGTGGGCGCCGGGGGACGGAGCGCGGGTACAGGGATCTCGAAGTCCGAGAACAGCAATCCCTGGTCCCCGGCTTGCTGCAGCCGCAGCAGCGCGGCGCGGTCGACGTCGTCGAAGGCCTCCGCGGCGCTCCCCATGCCGCCGGCGAGCCGACGCAGGCACAGCACCAGCCAGGCGCCACTGGCGAAGAAGTCCTCGCCGGTCCCGTCACGCCACGTCAGCCACTTCCAGGCGCAGGCGCCCGCGGCATGGAGCCGGCTGTAGCGTGCGGCGAGGTCGTAGGCGGCGCCGCTGCGCCGCCACTCGGCGTCCTGGGCGTGGCGTTGGACCTCGCGGTCGAGCCGCCTCGATTCAGCGAGCAACCCCGCGAGCAGGTCCAGCAACTGGCGCCGGTAGACGACGCGATCGCCGTCGTTGCGGACCGCCTCGCGGGCGGCAGCGATCCCCCGGTGCACCGCGTCCGAGTCGGTGGCGAAGTCGAGGGCTTCCTCGTCTACCCAGGGGAGACCGGGGGCCTGGCGGCGGAACAGCTCGGGATCGACGTCCGCCACCTCCTGCGCTGCGCGTGCCGCGGCGAGCGCCGCAAGCTGGTCGACGATCGCCCCCAGATTGACCGGCGAGGAGCCGTCGAACAGCGGCGTGACGGCGCAGTCGCGGCGCATCTTGTCGAAGATTCCGTGCCAGTGCTCACCCGCCAGGTAGGAGTGAGCGCCGAGCACCAGCGCGAGCGACTCGATCCCGTCCGTGGCGAGCTGCGGCACCAGGAACTTCACACATGCGGACATCAGCGGGAGTTGGGCCGGAGCGAGGTGCGCTGCACGACAGGCGGCGAGCGCGAGAGTCTCCCCCACAGCCAAGTCGGCGTAGGCGTCGACCAGTCGGCGCGCGACCGGCTCCATCTGATCCACGACCGAGCCCTCGAGCCGCCGCGACCGCGCAAACGCAAGCGCGGCGCGCAGGCAGGTGTCGAGGCCGCCGAGCGCAAAGCTGGCGACGAGCACACGCGTGATCTGCAAGGTCTTGAGCAGTGTCGGGAGTCCGTCGCCGGGCCTGCCGACGACGTCGGCGTTCTCGGCAGGGAAGCCCGAGAAGCGGATGCCGCCGAACGCCGAGCCGCGCAACCCGTGTGTCTCGATGCGCGGCAGCATCGACCACTGGTCGCCCGCGGCCGCCGCGCGTTGCAGCAGGAACAGGGTCAGGCCGCGGATTCCCTGCCCGGTGCGCGCGGTGACGATCGCGGCGGAGGCATGTCCCGCGTTGTTGATGAGCCACTTCTCACCGTCGATCCGCCATCCGTGCTCGGCCTTGTGGGCGGTGACCCCGCCTGCCACGACGTCTGCCCCGTGCTCGCGCTCGCTCAAGGCGAAGGAGAGGAACCGGTGCCGGCGCATGAGGTTGGCGACGACACGTTTCTGCTCATCGGTTCCATGCAGCCACACCGGCAGCGCCGCCAGGAGATTAACTCCCAGGGCGATGGCCGCGGTCAGGTCCCGGCGGGACAGCACGCGGGAGAGCGCGAAACACACCTCGAGCGAATGGAGTCGGCCGCCGACCTCCGCAGGGATGAGATACTCCGCGAGGCCCCACTCGAGTGCCGCATCGACCAGCTCGCGCGGGAATCGGTTGCTGCTGTCTGCCTCGACGCTGCGCAAGAAGCAGCCAGGCCGCCGATCGTCGAGTGGATCTCCCAGCTTCCGCTCGAGCGATCGCGCCGCGGCGAAGGGGTCCGGTGGCGGTTCCAGCGGTATCGCGTTGGACAGCGGGTGATCAGCCGTTGCCAACATGGGTCATCTCCTTATCGGGCACGGAGGTCATCGCAACCTCGAGCCCGTCCGTGCAACGGCGCAGGAGCTCCTGGAAGAGAGCTCTGGACGTCGGTCGCGGCATGCGGGTTCCCGGCTTGAGCACCGCGATCAGGCCCGCGGCCAGCCATGGCGCCGGCAGTCGTGAGCGCGCCGCCGCCCTCCGAGCCAGCTCGTTGCGCGCCAGACAGACGGCGGCGAACAGCCGGGCGTAGCGTTCTCCCAGGCACTGTCCGGCCTGCGACCGGGGGTCTACGGCCTGATCCGCCTGGGCGCGCACGTCGCGGCCCTCGGCACGCAGCAAGCGGGCCGCGTCACGCAGCGCCTCGTCTGCCGCGCTTTGCTCGAGAGGGCCGCAGACGGCGTCGAGCCCGGCGGTCACGGGATCTTCATCGGCCGCCGTCGGGAACTCGCGGCTCGCGAAGGGGTGCCCGTTCGTCCCCGCCTCCACACCCGGGTCAAAGAGCGAGTCCGCGCGAGCGGGCTCCGTGTCGGTCGCGGACAGGCAGGAGACCTGCGCGGCCAGTGCGGCGAGCGCGTCCGGCGCACTCCCGTGCACGAGACTAAACAACCGCACGTCGCGCAAGAGCTTCTCGAAGATGCCGAACCAATGGTCTTGGCGCAAGAAATGGCGGGCGCCGAGCACGGTGGCGAGCGCGCGCATGCGGCTCTCGACCAGGTGGGGAACGAGGTATTTGGCGACGGCCGAGGAGAGCGGGCTCAACTCCGGGAGCCGGTGCAGGACGCGGACGCACGAGCAGGCCACCACCTCGGCCACCAGCAGGTCGAGGAACGCGGCCGCCAGCTCGTCCTGTACGTAGGGGATGTCCGTGGCGAGGCCGCCGTACAAGCGCCGTCGCCGCAGGAAGTCGACGGTGCAGCAGAGCGCCGTATCGAGGGCACCGAGACTCAGGGCCGGCACCAGGGTCCGGTTCACGACCCGCGACTGTGCGGCGAGCTCGAGCCCCCGGCCCGGCCGGCCGATACACGCGTCGCCCGGAACCGGTGCGTCGTGAAAGCGGATGCCCCCGATGTCGGCGCCGCGCACTCCGTGAGTGGAGATCCGGGGAAGCAGCTCGAAGCTCCGAGGAGGCAGCCGCGCGAGATCGACGAGCAGGAGGGATGGCGACCGCAGCCCCTGCCGCTCCGACTCGCGGACCAGCAGGCAGAGGAAGCGCGCCAGCCGGACGCCGCTGACGAGCCCCTGGGATCCGTCGAGCACATAGCCGGCCTCGCTCCGCCGTGCCGTCGTCTCGTTCGCCGTCCGATCGACGCCGGCGTCCTCGCCCAAGCTCAGCGCCACCCGCTGTCCGCTCAAGATCGCTTGCGCCACCTCACCACGCTGGGCGGGCGTGCCAGCAAGCCACACGGGCATCGCCGCGGCGAAGGGGGAGTTGGCCAGGATCGCCACCGCCGGATCGCGCGCGGCGACGGCACGCCCCAGGGCGAAGAGATCCCCTACAGATTCCAACCTCCCGCCTAGCTGGGCGGGCACCTGGTAGGCTGGATAACCCCACTTGTGCAGGGCCGCAAGCGAGGCGCCGGGGAACCGTTCCTCCCGGTCGTCGGCGACGGCCTGTCCGAAGGTCAAGGGTCCCGCCGGCCGCAAAGGGTCGCCGAGGAACGCCACCAGGTCTCGCACGCGGTCGGTCGCCCGACAAGCGGATGCGCTCAGGCCGGGGATGACGCCCTCCTTTCCGCCCCCGGCTCGCCTACGGGCTCACCCGTCGGAGGGCTTTCGCCGGCTCGCACATGGACCAGGATGCGATCGAGCGTCCCAGCGAGGAGCCTGTCGCGCATCGACAGCCGCTGGAACTTGCCACTGGTCGTGCGCAGCAGTCCGTTCCGGCGCAGCAGGACGACGTCCACAGACGCACCGCCCAGCGCCTCGGCGGCGGCTTGCCGCAGCGCCGAGACGGTCGCGTCGTAGGGTGGTGATCCGTCATGAATCTCGGCCAGCACGCCGATGCGCTCGGTGACTCCCGCTTCCGGGTCGGGCGGCAGGACGACGGCCACCACGTTGCCCCGGTAGATGCCCGGCACTTGCCGGACCTCCTCCTCGATGTCCTGCGGGTAATAGTTCTGCCCGCCGAGGATCATCATCTCCTTGCGGCGGCCGGTCACGTAGAGGCAGCCATCTGCCAGATACCCGAGGTCCCCGGTGGGGCACCATCCGTCGTCCGAAACGACCGCAGACCGCTCCCGGAAGTAGCCGCGCATCACGGGCTCGCCGCGGATCTCGATCTCGCCCACGACCCGCTCGGGAAGCGCGTAACCGCTCTGCGTGATCCGGATCTCGAGACCCGGCACGGGCCCGCCGCAGCCGACGATGCCCCGGGCTCCCGCGGCATCGGCACCCACCGCCCGGGCACGTTGGGTGCGGTTCAGAAGGCCCCTGTCCACCCAGTCGACCGGGGCCGCCCGCTCGACAGGGCTGAACGTGACGGCGAGCGTGGCTTCCGCCAGCCCGTAACATGGCGTCATCGCGTGGGGGGCGAGACCGCTGGCGGCGAAGTGACGGCCGAACTCCGAGATCAGCTCGGGGTCTATGGGTTCCGCGCCGTTCAAGCATATGCGGACCGAAGAGAGGTCGTAGTCCGCCGCTTCCTCGCGCGCAATGCTGTCGACGAGGTAGCGGTAGAAGAAGTTCGGACCGGCCAGGATCGTGGCGCCGAACTCTCCAGCTTTGCGTAGCCAGTGGTCGGGGTGCTTGATGAAGTCCTGCTGCGGCGAGAGCCGGAGGTTGAGGCCTCCACCTATCGCCAACAGGGAGCTGACCAAGCCCATGTCATGGAACAGCGGCAGCCAGAGACACACCACGTCGTCCGCCTGAATCGCGGCGCCATGGTGGATGGCGCGGATGCCGGCGAGGACGCTGCGATGCGTCAGCGCTACGCCCTTGGGATTCGCCGTGCTCCCCGAAGTGTACTGGACGAGCGCCAGCTCATCCTGGTCCACCACGGGCAAGTCCGCTGCTGCGGAAGGGCCTCGGTCGTCGCCGCGCATGAGCGCCGACAGGGAGAGCGGCGTGACCCGGGGCAGCAGTCGCGCGAAGAGCGGCGCGAAGGCGTCATCGACGATCGCCCGTCGGACGCCGCTGTCGGCGATGACGTGCCGCAGCCGGGCGACGGAACGCTCGTTGAAGCCGAGCGTCGCGGACAGCGGAACCAGCACTCCCCCGGCGGCCGTGACGCCGTGAACGGCTCGCAAGAACGCGAGCTTGGACCGCATCAGGATCGCCACGGGCTCGCCCACCTCGGCCCCGGCGGCGAGCAGCCCCCGCGCCAGGACGCGGCCGTCGCGGCCGAGTCGGGCGAAGCTCAGCGCTTCTTCGGCGAAGAAAGCGCGGACGTCTCTATCCGGGTAGCGGTCCGCCGCATGGTCGAACATGTCGGCCAGCGTCCGCATGGCGGCGGGAAGCTGAGCCTTCACCCCACGGCTTCCCCCTGAAGCTGCAGCAGACGGACGATCTCACCCGTGAACTCACCGAGGGAGCGCTTCTCGAAGACTACCTCGTCGTCCAGCTCGATGCCGAACCGACGCTCGATCTTGCCCGCGATGCGCAGCAGCTTGATCGACTCGACCAGCCCCAAGTCGGTGAGCTTCGAATCCGCGCTGATCTGCTCGAGCGGGACCCTGAGGATGTCCGACACGATCTGCTTCAGATCCTCGAAGACGTCGTGTTGAGACACCGGTTCCAGCACCACAACTCCTTCTCACGTGACTCCAAGGCACCCGGGAGGGGAAATAGACGAAATTCGAGTGCGGAACTATATCACGTTCACCCGCGTCACGTTCCCGCGCAGCAGCTGCTCGCCTACGTGGCGGGCGTGGCACTGGCAGCCCGCTGGGTGCCCGGAGCGCTGGCGCTCTACGTCCTGGTAGCGTTGCCATTCAGACGGAGCGACAGGTAGGAGAGCCAGGCAAACCCCATGACGACGGCGAACCAGATCCCCGCGATCCCGAACGGGAGCATGAAGCCGCCGAAGAACCCGATCACGACGGCGAGTCCGCTCGCGAGCGAGATCCACGCGAGGGACGACAGGTTGCGGCGCCAGGCCGCGCGCGCGGCGACGAAGCCGCTGATTCCGAGGAACAGGAAGCTCAGGGCTCCGGCGAAGAAGTGGAGGAGCCCCGTGGTGCTGATCGAGGTGGGAGGCCCTTCCGGTGTGCCGGGGGGAAACCCGTCCACCGGATCCGCCGGGAACACGGCCGCCGCGATCATCGCCGCGCCGAAGATGCCGAGCACCCAGGTCAAGACGCGGGTCTTCGGGCCCAGCACCCGCCCGATCCCCACCGCGGCGGCGAGCACCATCAGGCCGGTGAGCACGAAGTTCGCGGTCTGGACCCAGCCGCCGGGTCCGTTCGCGAGCACGCTCAAGGGGTGCCGGGCGAAGTCGAAGCCGTCCCGGACCAGAGCCTGGATCAGCCCGACCGCGAGATAGAACGGGCCCGCCAGGACCCCCCAACGGAGCAGGGAACGCGTGAACGCAGAGTCCCGCCGCATCTCCGTCTCGTTCCGACGCTCCGGCGTTACGTCGGCCGGCACACTGGATTCCATGGTTCGCTCCTCGTCATCGTTTGACTTGTGGCCTCGAGAGTAAAATAATTTACTCGTGAGTGCAATACTTGCCTCGAGCGCCCGCCGACGACGGGGCGGGCGCCGCTTCGCGGGTCCGCGTGCGGATGACCCGCGCGTCGTCCGGTCGCGAGCGGCCGTCGTCGACGCGGCGCGGACGCTGTTCCTGCGCCTGGGGTACGCCGGCACGACGATGGAAGAGATCGCGGCGCTGGCCGGCCTCACCAAGCGCACCGTGTACAACAACTACGCCGACAAGGACGCGCTCTTCACCCGGATCGTCCGCGAGATCATCGCCTACGCGGAGGAGTTCGCCCGCGGGCTGCGCGAGGAGCTCGCGGTCGAGATCGACGCGACGAACCTGGCGGCCGCCCTCGACGACCTGGGTCGCCGGCTGGCGCTGGGCATCGTGCGCCCCGAGGTGGTCGCGGTTCGGCGGCTCTTGATCGGCGAGGCACGGGAGTTCCCGGCTCTCGCGGCGGAGTACTTCGACCGCGCTCCCGGTCAGGTGCTCGAGGCCCTCACCTGGGGATTCGAGCGCCTGGGACAGGCCGGGTTGCTGCGCGTGGCGGACGCGCGGCGCGCCGCCGCGCAGTTCGCGTACCTCATAGCAGGTGAGCCCTTGGACCGCGCGGTGCTCGTCGGGACGACCCCGCCCAAGGACGATGTGATCGCCTGCGCGCGGGAAGGGGTCGAGACGTTTCTTGCTCGATATGGCGCCGAGCCCGGCGGCGCGTAGCGGCCCGCGAGCGTGGCTCGCGCCACCGCCTGGCGTCGATCACGAAGTGGAACGTCATGCCGCTGTCCATGACCAGCGGATCGCGCCGGTAGTGGGTGAGCACGAACACCGGGGCGTGATAGGGCGGCTCCGGCCCCCACCAGCCCTTCCAGTCGCCGCTCCACTCGCCGCGGATCGGTCCAAACATGTTGCGGCCCATGATGAACGCCTTGGCGCTCGTGATGGCCTCGCGCTCCGCCCGGTTGTCCTCCGGTGTGTCGAACATCCAGGCGTGGAGCATGGACGTGTCGCCGTCGCCGAACGGGCGCTTCTCGGTTTGGTTGTGGCCGGCCGAATAGCCGTCCGCCGAGATCGAGATGTCGCACACCACCTGGCTCATGTCGGATCCTCCTCGTCACGGGAACGCCAGTGCGGCGCCCGACACTAGAACGAACGGCGAGCGTCCGGATCGACATTCCCGACGGGCAGGTCCCCCTATCGGATCGCCAACCAGGCCGGCCGCTCACCGGCCGCGCGACGCACCAGCAGGTACTCCTCCCGCTCCGCGAGCACCTCGAGGCTGGCGTGCGCCTCCACTTCGGCCACGATGGGCGCCGCAGGTGCCGGCTCGCGGCGCAGGGCCCGCCGGGACTCCAGCAGGAGCCGCCGGATCGGGGTGTCGGTACCCTCCAGCAGGCGCGAGGCCACGTAGACTGGCCCGTCGGCGGTACGCACCCGATACCAGTCGGCGGTCGCGCCGTCGACGTGCAGCGCCTCGTGACGGAAGGCTCCGCCCCGGACCGGGGAGCCGGCGCTCGGACCGGCGTGCAGGGAGACGTGATCAGCGCCCACCCGCGCCCAGCCGCCGAGCAGCGCGAGGTCCGACGTCACCTCGGCCGGGCGCCCGGCCGGCTGAAGAAGGAAGGCAAGGGGATCGACCGGCCCGTCGTCGTAGACGCCGAAGTGCAGGTGGGGAGATCTCCTCTTCGCGTTGCCCGTGCTGCCGACGCGGCCGATGACGTCACCCGCCCGGACTCGCTCGCCGGCCCGCACCTTCCAGCTTTTGAGGTGGGCATAGTAGAGGCGGAGCCCGTCGTCCGTCTCCACCCAGGCCACCCTGCCGCCCAGGCGGGTCCTGTTGATCCGACTCACCCAGCCGTCCGCCGCCGCCAGCGCCCGGGTGCCGCGCGGCGCGAAGATGTCGACGCCCTCGTGGCTTCGGCGGCCATCGTCGCGGGAATCGCCGAAGCGTCCCCCGATCGCCCCGCTGTCCGCACCCTCGACGGGGAAGATCAGCCGCGGCCCCGCGACGACCGTCACCGTCCACCGCCCGCCGCTCGGAAGCTCCGGCTGGATCCGCAGCACGTGAGTGCCGGCCTCGCCGACGCGATACCGGAGCTTCGAGCCCTGCTGGAGGGTCGCGACCGATCTCCATTCCCGTCGCTCCCAGCGCAGCAGGTCCAGGAACAGCCGCGCCGTCCCGTTCGCCGGGCCCGCGACCTGCACCCGCAGCTCCTCCCTCTCGTTGAGCGCCAGCCGCCAGGCCCCCGCCGTCGGCTGCAGCGGATCGAAGTAGACGATCTCCCGGTACGGTGCGGCGATCGCCGGTGCCGCCGCCACCGCCCGGCCGCCGGCCGCGAGCCACGCCCTCACCGCGCTCGTCCGCCCGAGATCGCCGGCCTGCAGTGCGTCCCGGTACTCCTGCCACGGCGACATCGGTCGCGGCGGGCGGCCAAAGGGGTCTAAGACCAGGCAACCGCCGAGCACGATCAGCAGCGAGACGAGGCCGATCAATGGGCCCTGACATCGGAGCCAGGGCCGGGGAGCGTGCATGCCGCGGAGCATGAGCAAGGAGGGTGCCAGCGCCCCTGCGCGTCCTCGGGATCCGCACCGGCCGGCTCGCTCATGTAGATTCCGGCCGCCGACAGGCCCGGCCTCCGCATCCGGGGCCGCCCGAGCGCCGGTTCCGAGGCTCACCCATGCCCACCGCCACCCGCGACGACATCCGCAACCTGGCGATCATCGCCCACGTCGACCACGGCAAGACCACGCTGGTCGACGCCATGCTGTGGCAAAGCGGCATCTTCCGCGACAACCAGGCGGTGGCCGAGCGCGTCCTCGACTCGATCGATCTCGAGCGCGAACGCGGCATCACCATCATGGCCAAGAACACCGCGGTGACCTACCGCGGCGTCAAGATCAACATCGTCGACACTCCCGGGCACGCCGACTTCGGCGGCGAAGTCGAGCGGACGCTGAAGCTGGTCGACGGCGTCCTGCTGCTGGTCGACGCCGCCGAGGGCCCGCTGCCCCAGACCCGCTTCGTGTTGTCGAAGGCCCTTGCCGCGAAGCTCCCGCCCATCGTCGTCA
>JBOGJI010000169.1:0-2607 GCA_050747865.1 Thermoanaerobaculia bacterium | reverse complement strand
GCCACGAACTCGGCCAGCGGCCGCTCCGGATGGAAGTCGACTCGACCGTCGAGCAGCGCCCGCGCCACGCCGCGCAGCGTTGCGGTGCGGCTCTGAGGGAGGCCGATGGCCGCGAGGTCGGCGTCCGCGAGCGCCTCCGGCGTCGGGAACAGCCGGTCGAGGCCCGGCGCGAACGACGACTCCAGGGGGACCCCGAAGCGCTCGACGAGCCGGCCGGCGAGCGTGCTCGCCGCCGCCACGCTGACCTGTTGCCCAAGGACGGCGCGGACGGCGACTTCAAAGCCGTCCCAGCCGCCGGGCAGCCGCAGACCTGGATGGCGGGCCACGAGGCGCCGCAACTGCTCGTCTTCCGACAGCGCCGCGGCGATGCTCTGCGGATCGGCGCTCAGATCGAACATCCGCCGCAGGCGGGTGACGACATCGAGGATCCGTGTCGGCCGAGGACAGCGCAGTTCCAGCCGCAGGGTGTTCGCGGCGCCCGGCCAGGGGCTCACCCGCAGCCAGCCCGGCGTGTCGGGGGGGCCGAACACGCGAGCGTAGCTGTCCGCGTCGATGACCTCGATGCCCGGCAGCGCGCGCGTGCGGAGGAACGCGAGCAGCGACCGGAAGTCATAAGGCGGACGGTGGCCGAGGCGCAGCCTCAGGGTCTCGTCTCCGGACCACGCGCCTCCGGCGCGCGGTGCCCCGGCCCCGTTGCCGCGCTCCGGGTGGCGGCGCAGGTCGCGCGGAGCCATCCCATAGGCGTCGCGGAAGGCGGCGTTGAAGCGGCGCAGGCTCCCGAAACCGGCCTCCAGGGCCACCTCGGTGATCGGTAGCGTCGTTTCGGTCAGCAGTTGCTTGGCGAACAGCAGCCGGCGCGTGCCGTGGACGCTGCGCGGCGGCGCCCCCAGGCGCTCGACGAACAGCCGGCGCAACTGGCGCTCGCCAACGCCGACGCGGGCGGCAAGCGCCGCCACGGGATTCTCGGCGAGCACTCCGTCGTCGATCAGCTTCAGCGCCCGCGCCACCGTGCCGTCGCTGCGCAGCCAGGAGTCGCCGGGCGCCAGCTCAGGCCGGCAGCGCAGGCAGGGCCGGAACCCGGCCGCCTCGGCGGCGGCGGCGCTGGGGTAGTAGCGGACGTTCTCGCGCTTCGACGTCGGCGCCGGGCAGACCGGGCGGCAGTAGATGCCAGTGCTGGTGACGGCGGTGAAGAACAGCCCGTCGAAGCGCGGATCGCGGCTCAGCCGGGCCTGCTCACAGACCTGAGGGTCGGGCAGTGGGCGCGCCCCGTCGATCGACATGCGCCCAGGCTAGCAGCGATCGAAGGCGGATACTCGCCATTTTCGGACATGAACAGACGGGCTTGGATGCCGGCGGTGTCGTCGGCTTCAGCGCGCGCCGTCGAGGGCGGTAAGCGCGCGCTCCAGCCATTTGGGATCGAGCCCGATGTAGTGATCCGCATCGGGGATCACCATCAGCTCGATATGGTCGAAGCCGTCCTCGCGCAAGTGCTCGGCGACCGCCACCGTCTGCGCCCGGTTGAAGTCGCGCTCGCCGGTGACCAGGAGGAAGCGGCTCTCGCGGCGGACCGTGTCCAGGATCTCGTCCGGCGGCTCGGAGACGGGAGGAGGCCAGGCGGCGCCGGGCCGGTCGGGAACCGGAACCGGGTGGAAGTGATCGGCTCCGAACCAGCACAGCGTTCCTTGGAACAACTCGGGGAACGCCGATCCCAGATGGCTGGCGATACGGCCCCCTCCGGAGTAGCCCGCAACGTACACGCGCCGCGGATCCACGGCGAACAGCTCCGTGGCCCCGGTCGCCGCGTCGAGCGCCAGCCGCCAGCGGTCGAGCACCGGCCGGGTGTTGCCGGAGCGGTTCGCGCCCACCCAGATCAGGCGCTGGCGATCGAGGACTTCCGCCAGCCCTTCGCGCTGGAATCCACCCCAGTCGATCGGTGCGATCCAGACCACCACGCCCCAGCCGTCCAGCGGCGCCTCGACCGCCGGGACGTAGAGGTGGAAGCTCTCGTCGGCGAGCGCGTAGGCGTCGTCGACGGACGCGGGCGGATCCGCCTCGTCGCTGCTCGACGCGAAACGGGCACGAAGGACGTCCATGGCCCCGAGCGGCGAGCCCTCACCGAACCTCACTTCATGATGGCCGGTCATGCTGGCATCGGCCGGCTCCGGAGGCGTGGCCAGACGGGCGGCGATCTCCGACGGCAGCTCCTCCGCGGCATCGGACGAAGCGTCCGGGGCCGCCGCGGGCGGCCCTCCCGTATCGTCGGCGGGCTCCTCGGGAAGACCTGCGAGGAAGTCCGCGGTCTCCTGGCCGCGGCCCCGACCGTCCTGGAGTGTCGTGTAGAGCTGGCGCAGGTCGGGGTCGGTTGGCGCTAGCCGCAGCGCCTGTTCGAGTGTCTCGGCCGCCGCCTCGACGTCCCCTTCGACGAAATGGGTGCGCGCCACTCCCTGCAGCACCTGCGCCTGCTCGGCCGCCGGCAGGAACTCCAGGGCCCGCAGGTACTCGGCCCGTGCCTCGGCCGGCTGTCCCTGTGCCAGCAGGGCGTTGCCGCGCTCGATCCACCGTCGCGCCGTCGCGGCCGGATCGCCTTCGGCGGCGATGGGCGGCGTC
>JBOGJI010000168.1:0-3206 GCA_050747865.1 Thermoanaerobaculia bacterium | reverse complement strand
TTGACCGGGTCGACAGTCGGCTTTACCCCTGCAGCACATCCGGCGGGCAATCGCAGCGTCCCGCCGGCCACCAGACCCGGATCGATGAGCCGGATCCAGCGAGAGACGTCGATCTACACCGGCGTCGTCTTCGCTGCGGACGACCAATCCGCCAGATTTCAGGTCGCTTGATGCGATCAAGGGGCTTCAACCACCGCTTCGCGTTCGCTCTGCCTTTCGGTCTCGCTTGCGCGCACTCGGGCGTCTGGCAGTACCGCCCGGCCGCTACGTTGTCGGGGCTGCTCCCACCGTCGACGCGCGATCCCGCGCCACGGCTGCCCCCAGCTTCACCGGGCCGCTGCGTCAGCCCGGGGCCGACATCACAGCCGGCACGGATGAGAGTCGCTCACATCCCTACACTCCTTACGCATGGCGCCTCGTGGCGCACCATCGACTCGCACGGGTTGGTGCTCTCGAGCGTGCGCTTCAGGTTGCCGCTGACGCCGAGCCGGGTGAGTGTGAGCGTCTCTTCCATCCCTTCGCGCAGCGGCGCCGGGGTAGCTGCGGTCGAGCTCGCGGGCGAGCTGGCGGAGCTGGTCGAGCGCGCGGGCATGATCGTCGAGCGCCCACGCCCGCCGCAGCCGCTGCTTGACCGCCGGCCGCTCGCGCTCGGGCAGGTGGTCGATCACGTTGCGCTCCTTGTGCCGCACACACCGCTGCACCGGCGCTTCGCCAAAGACGTTGCGGATCGCCTTGCGGAGCGCCTTGGCGCCGTCGATCACGAACAAGATCCCCTGCTCGGGATCGAGGCCGCGCTCGACCAGGTCGGAGAGCAGCGCCGTCGCGACGGTCGCGTTCTCGGTCGAGCCTTCCCAGAGCCCGAGCGGGATCTTGACGCCCTCGGTCGTGATCCCGAGCGCGACCACGTTCGTGCGCCCCTGCAGCTCGAGCCCGTCGATCATCATCACCGCCAGGCGCATGTCGTCGAGGCGGCGGCTCATCAGCTCGCCCAGCGAGCGGCGGGTGCGCTCGACGAACGTCCGCGAGACGGCCGAGCGCGACGTCGACCGCGCCGCCTGCTCAACCTCCGAGCCGACCGGCTCCTGCGTGCGCCGGTAGCGACGCGTCGACACGCCCGCGAGCATCCGCTCCAGCACCGACTTCGTCAGCGGATCACGATCGGCGAAGTACTCGTAGGCTTGCAGCCGCACCTCCGCCGCCCCGTCGGCGCTCCGCACCCGCGGCCGCTCCACCTGCACGCGTCGGCCGCCCAGCGTCACCTCGCCGACCTCGTCCCGTGCCGCACCGCGCTGCGGTCGAGGATGTGCTTACCCTTCGGGCCGACCACCTCGACGACTTCCTCCTCGAGCAGCTCCGCGAGCACGCCCAGCCCGACGCCGACGCTCAGCGCCAGCAACCCCTCCTTCGCCGAGCCGACCAGCTCCCCCAGCGCCTCCCGCACGCGCGGCGGCAGCGCCAGCTCCTCCTGTCCAACCTGCTCGAGCGATACCGTCTTCATGGCGGTTCCTCCTGTCGATTGACGACTTCGCACTCGCCACGGTCGCTGCGCGACCGGACAAGGCGGGAGGACCGCCACCTCAAGTTCTACGAGCTACGGGGTGCGCCCAGCGTTGGAGGTGGTCGAAATCGAGATGACCTGATCCAACAGAAGCTCGCCGTCGCCAGCGGGTGAGAGTCCCGTCCGGGTAGCTGCCAGGAGGCCCGGTAGCAGGCTGGCGGCTCGGTCTGGAAACGGGCCGGGTCGAAGCCCAGCGTCGAAAGCCTTCTGGGGGAGCAATCGGCCGGTCCGCAGCGTGAAGCGAAGCCTGCCGCGTCGTGAACGTACCCGTCGTGAGGCGGGAGGAAGGGAGAGCCGAGCCCGGTCCGTCAGGGTGAAGGCCATGGAAGGGGTGAAGAGCCTGGAAGCGCAGCCCCGAGGAACTCCCCGGCGTATGGGGCGTGGAACGGTCGAAGGGTGGCGGCGGGAACTGGGGAGGCCCTCCCCGGCCCGGCGGCCCTGCGGAAAGAGCGGCTGTCGGAGCGTTGTGTCCTATAACCGGTGATCCCGGGAAGTGGGCGCGAGCCGGAGGGCGTCGGAGGCGGCCGTAGTACCGCTCGAGCCCGCTGGACAACAGAACCAGGGGTGATGGGAAGGGCCGCTGCTTCGTCCGCGCGTCGCGCACAGGGAGAGGTTCGGCGAGTGCCTATGGCTATTGCCGCCGCGAATTACAAGACCCGTGAACTGCAGCGAACGCTCTACCGGGCGGCCAAGGCTGATCCCCATCGACGCTTCCACGCGCTCTACGACAAGCTCCTCCGCAGGGACGTCTTGGAGCGGGCGTGGGGCCAGGTGCGCCGCAACCGCGGCGCGGCCGGCATCGACCGCAAGACCCTCGCCGACGTCGAGCGGTACGGCGTTGCTCGCCTGCTCGACGAGCTGGCCGCGGATTTGCGGGCCGGCAGTTACCGGCCGCTTCCTTCGCGCCGGGTCTTCATCCCGAAGCCCGGCTCCCAGGAGCAGCGGCCGCGGTCGATCCCGGCGGTCCGCGACCGCGTCGTGCAAGCCGCTCTCAAGACGGTGATCGAGCCGATCTTCGAGGCGGACTTCCTGCCGTGCTCGTTCGGGTTTCGCCCGCGCAAGTCGGCGCACGACGCCCTCCAGGTGCTGATCGATCAGTCCTGGCGGGGCCGACGGTGGGTCGTGGAGACGGACATCGCCAACTGCTACGAGGCGATTCCACACTCCCGGCTGGTGTCGGCGATCGAGGAACGGATCTGCGACCGCCGCGTCCTGAAGCTCGTGCGCGCGATGTTGCGCTCGGGCGTGATGGAGGGCGGGGCGGTCCGGCGCAACGTCACCGGGACGCCGCAGGGCGGGGTCGCCTCGCCGCTGCTCGCGAACGTCTACCTGCACCGGCTCGACCGGGAATGGCAGACACGCGGACACGGCGTCTTGGTGCGCTACGCCGATGATCTGGTCGTGATGTGCCGAACCCGCCGCGAGGCCGAAGAGGCCCTTGCGGTGCTGCGGGTGATCCTGGCCGAGCTTGGGCTACAACCCAAAGCGGCCAAGACGCGGATCGTGCACCTCTGCGAAGGAGGCGAGGGGTTGGGTCGGGTCGAGGCGCGGTGTCGGCGTTACCGCCGATTCGTTTCCTCGACCCGCCCGCCGAACCGGACGTGCGTGTTCCCACGCATCCGGCTCTCCACAGGAGATGCGGTGGCCG
>JBOGJI010000167.1:0-16778 GCA_050747865.1 Thermoanaerobaculia bacterium | reverse complement strand
TGGCACCGCATCGCCTGCGTCGCGGCTCCTTCCAGCAGGCGGGCACCGACGCGCGAAGCGCGTTGGTCTGGCGCTCGCAACGCGACCCATGGGAGATTCATTCACAGGCTCTAAGAGGCAGGTGCCTCGGGGGTGACAGAATGTTTCGCCATGCGCCGCACCCTGTTCGAGGAGCCCGGAAGAGAGGAGGCCACGGGCGTTGGTGCGGCTCCGCTGGCCGACCGGATGCGACCGCGGAGTCTGGACGAGGTGCTGGGGCAGGAGGGGGTGGTGGGGGCGGAGGGGTTCCTGCGGCGGGCGATCGCCGACGACCGGGTGCCGTCGATGGTGTTCTGGGGGCCGCCGGGGTCGGGGAAGACGACGTTGGCGCGGATCATCGCCGACTCGACGCGTGCCCGCTTCGTGCCGTTTTCGGCGGTGACCTCCGGGATCAAGGAGGTGAAAGCGGTGATGGTAGACGCCGAGCGCTGGCAGAAGGCCCAGGGTGGCCGCACGCTGCTGTTCGTCGACGAGATCCATCGCTTCAACCGGGCGCAGCAGGACGCCTTCCTGCCCTACGTCGAGACGGGGGCGATCACCCTGGTCGGGGCGACCACGGAGAACCCCTCTTTCGAGCTCAACGGCGCGCTGCTGTCCCGGCTGAGAGTCGTCGTGCTGCAGCCGCTGTCTTCCGACGACCTGGTGGCGATCCAGAGGCAGGCCCTGGAAGACGCCGAGCGGGGTCTCGGCAACGAAGCGCTCGAGGTGGAGCCCGAGGCGGTTGGGGCCGTCGCGGCGCTCGCCGACGGCGACGCCCGCCGGGCCCTGAACCTGCTCGAGGCGCTGGCGGCCGACGCGCGCTCCGAGGGCCGGTCGCGGATCACGGCGGCGACGGTGCGCGAGGTGGCGCAGCGCAAGACCCTGCTCTACGACAAGTCCGGCGAGGAGCACTACAACTTGATCTCGGCGCTGCACAAGTCGCTGCGCGAGTCCGACGCGGACGCGGCGCTCTACTGGCTGGAGCGCATGCTGATGGCGGGGGAGGATCCGCACTACGTCGCCCGGCGCTTGGTGCGCTTCGCCAGCGAAGACGTGGGGCTGGCCGACCCGCAGGCGCTGCCCATGACGCTGGCCGCCTGGGAGGCCTACGACCGCCTGGGCTCGCCGGAGGGCGAGCTGGCGCTGGCGGAGTCCGCCCTCTACCTCGCCCTGGCGCCCAAGAGCGTCGCCGTCTACGCTGCCTCGGAGGCCGCCCGCCGGACCATCGAGGAGCGGCCCGCCGACCCCGTCCCGCCGGTGATCCGCAACGCGGTCACGCGGCTGATGCGCGACGTGGGCTACGGCAAGGGTTATATCTACGCGCCGGAAACCGAGGAAGGCGTGGGAGGGATCGACTGCCTGCCCGAGGCCCTGCAGGGCACCCGCTTCTACGAGCCCCGCGGCGCCGGCTTCGAAACCGAGCTCCGGGCCCGCCGTCAGCAGCTCGACGCCCTGCGCCAGAAGCTCCGCTCGCGAAGCTGAATACGGTCAGGCGACGGGGACGGCCGAGGAGGGGAAGGCGGCGCGGCGGGTGGCCTGCCAGGCCTTGCGCAGCCGGCGCGCGCCCTCGCGGATTTCCGCCTCTTCCAGGCCGCTGTAGCCGAGCACGACGGCCAGACGCTCGGGCCGGCTGAGGCAGAGCGGCGACAGGGGGTTGACCCCCACGCCCATGTCGCGCGCGTGGGCGAGCAGCGCGGCCTCCTCCTCGGGGCCCGGTTCCGGGAACCAGACCATCACGTGCAGACCGCTCTCCGCGCCCGTCACCTCGACGGCGCCGCCGAAGTGCTTCTCGAGGCTGTCAAGCAGCACGTCGCGCCGCCGCGTCATCTGCTGCTGCAGGCGGCGCAGGTGGCGCTCGTAGTGGCCGTCGTCGAGCAGCTCGGCGAGGACCGACTGCGTCGTCGTCGGCGTGTACCAGTCCGAGAGCCGCTTGAGCGCGATCGCCGGCTCGACGAGAGAGGAGGGCAACACGGCGTAGCCGAGCCGCACGTCCGGGTAGAGGAGGCGCGAGAAGCTGCCGATGTAGACAGTCCGCCCTTCGCCGTCCAGCGCGTGGATGGCGGGCAGCGGCCGATCGTCGAACCGGAACTCGCCCTCGTAGTCGTCCTCGACCACCAGGGCGTCCGCCGCCGACGCCCAAGCCAGCAGCTCCTGCCGGCGCGCCAGGCTCATCACCACGCCGGTGGGGAACTGGTGCGACGGGGTGACGAAGGCGAGCTGGGCCGGGAGCTCCCGCGTATCCGCCCCGGCCACCGCCATGCCCTCGCGATCCACCGGACAGGGGATCAGATGGGCCCCGAACGCTTCGAAAGCAAGGCGCGCTCCGTGATAGCCCGGATCCTCCATGAGGACGCCGGAGCCGGGCTGCAGCACCGCCCGCCCGATGAGGTCGATGGCCTGTTGGACTCCGGTGAGGATCAGGATCTGATCGGCATCCGCCTGGATCCCGCGGCTCCGGTGCAGGTAGGAGGCCAGGGCCCGCCGCAGCTCGAGCGACCCCTCGGGCGGGCCGAAGCCGTCGGGCGTGTGGTTGCGCCGCCTGCGGGCCAGGGAGTTCCAGGTGGCGACCGCCGACTCGTCCCGCAAGGTTGTCTCGAGCGCGAACGGGATCGCGCCGGCGCGCGCCTGCAGCACCTGCCGGTCCCGTCCCACCGGATTGGCGGCCACGGCGCGCCGGGCCAGCTCGCTGAGCTGTGGTTGGACGCTGCGGCCCGATCCCCCGTTCTGCACTGTCGGCGTCACCGTGGTCAGCCGGGTGTCGGGAAGCTGGGGGCTGACCCAGGTTCCCGAGCCGACGCGCGCCTGCACGTATCCCTCGGAGAGGAGCTGATCGTACGCCGCGACGACCACGTTGCGGGACACGCCCAGATCGCGGGCCATGTCGCGGGTCGGCGGCAGGCGATCGCCCGGACCCAAGTCGCCGGTGACGATGCGCTCGCGCAGCGCCGCGTAGAGCTGTTGATAGAGAGGCTTGTGGGTGTCGAGGCGGACGGGGAACGTCTGCATACGGTCGGTCTACCTTTCAACCAGTACTACGCCTGCACCGCACTTCAGGTTGCAGAGGCGATGCCAACGGCAACCTGAGGCGGCCTGCGCTCCCCGCCGGCCGTCGGAGCCGGCGTCCGTGCCGGCCGCCTCAGCGCGGTTGGAGGGGTCGACAGGCGTTGCGAGGGGTGGACGGACGTTTTCTAAGGGGTCGACGGACGTTGCGCCACCGGCGCGGCCTGCTGCACCGCCTCGGTCACGGCCTGCCGCGTGATCAGCTCGCTGAACACGTGCGGCTCCTGATGAGGACGGTAGAGGAGATAGAAGGGGATGCCATAACGGCCGTGGTCTGCCAAAAACTGCGCGATCGGCCGGCTGCGATTCGTCCAGTCGGCCTTCATCGCCACCACGTCGTGGCGCTCGAACAGCTCGGCGATCTCCTCGGTCTCCAGAACGAGGCGCTCGTTGAACTTGCAGGTGACGCACCAGTCGGCCGTGACGTCGACGAACACCAGCTGCCCGGTGGCGGCGAGCCGCTCGGCCTCGCCGCGATCGAAGTCGACCCAGTCGATCCCGTCCCCCTCGCCGCTGGCCGGGGCGGTGGCCGCCACGCCCAGGGTGAGGACGACGGCGGCGGCAGCGCCGGCGACGCCGAGCCAGCGTGCCACGGGCGCGCCGAGCCGGTGCCGCACCCAGAGGGCGAGAGCCAGCGCCAACAGACCCAACTGCAACCAGGCCACGGCGGCGCGGTCGACCTGGCCGGCGAGCACGTAGAGCAGCCAGACGTCGGTGGCGGCGAGCAGGAAGCCCATCACCACCTTGAGATGGCTCATCCACGCTCCAGGTCGGGGGAGCCAGCGCACCGACCCGGGGGCGAGCGCCAGCAGCAGGTAGGGGAGCGCCATCCCGGCGCCGATCGCGGTCGCCACCGCAACGACGGTGCCCGCCGGCTGGGTGAGCGCGAACGCCACCGCGGTGCCGAGGAAGGGAGCCGAGCAGGGGGTCGCCATGACGGTGGTGAAGAGGCCGGCGCCGAAGTGGCCGGTGAGGCCGGTGCTGCCGGCCCCGGCGCTCGAGCGCGCGAGCCAGCGCGGGAGCCCGATCTCGAATACCCCCCACAGGTTGAGGCAGAAGAAGGTCACCACCACGGCCAACACGGCGACGAAGATCGGCTCCTGGAACTGCACGCCCCAGCCGACCGCCGCCCCGGCCGCACGGGCCGCGATCGCCACGCCGGCAAGCGCCCAGAACGACGCCAGGATGCCGAGGGAGGTCATCAGGGCGCCGGCGGCGACCTCGCGGCGGCCCTGACCGGCGCCCTTGACCAGCCCCATGAGCTTGAGCGAGAGCACCGGCAACACGCAGGGCATGACGTTCAGGATGAGCCCGCCGACCATCCCGAGCAGCAGCATGACGGCGAAGCCGCGAAAGCCGGGCGCCGGGGACGTAGTGGCCGCCGCCGCGGGCGGCGCCGCATCGGAGTACGCCAGCCCGGCCGCGGTTGGCTCGCCGTCCGGGCCCACGGTCAGCGCCACCGGATAGTTTTTGGTGATCGGCGGCAGGCACCGCTGATGGTCGCAGGCCTGGTAGGTGACGGTGACCGGGATCTCCACGTCGCCGTCGGCGGCGCCGGCCGGAACGGCGGTGCGCAGCGCCAGCGTCACCGTCCCCTCGTAGACCGACAGCGGCTCGTCGGCGAAGGCGAAGGTGCGCATCACGCCGGGCGGGTACTCACTCTCGGCGGCGGGCCAGCCCTCCGGAACCCGCGCCGAGGCCGAGGTCGGGATCAGGTAATCGAACGTCGCCGGGTTGGCGTTGACGTGCCAGCCGTCTTCGATCGCCAGCTCGACGAGCAGGCGGGCGCTCTCGCCGGGCGCGTAGGCCGTGCGGTCGGTGGCCACCGAGACCTCGGCCTTCTCGGGCACGGAGAGCTGAGCGGCAAGTGGTGCCGCCAGCACGGCGGCGAGGACGGCCATGGCGCCGAGCCGGGATCGCCAGGACAGCATGTGATGGGTCGTCATGTCGGACGAGCCTCTCAAGCGCAGGAGTCGCCCAGGTCGTGGCGCCGGTGCTCGAGCAGGCGCTGCGCCTGCTGGCGGTAGCTGCTCTCCGGGTACTCCGCCAGGAACAGGTTCAGCGAGTCCAGGCCGTCGCAGTCGAGCCGGTCGCGCCCCAGCAGCCAGGCCAGGTCCTCCAGCCGCGCGAGCACCTGCTCATCTCCCGCCTGGTGTGCGCCGGCACGGGCGACCTCGAGCTGTCGCCGCGCCTCCGCATGCCGGCCCTCCAGGCGCAGGGCGTCGGCGATCAGGTACTCGATCCACCGCCGCTCCTCGGCCGGGACGTCGGGCCGCTCCACGAACTGCTCATAGAGGGCGCGGGCCCGAGCGCCGTCGGCGCGGTCGTGGTAGGCCGTGGCGAGCTGCTGCAGCTCCACGAAGTCGCCCTCGTCGCGGATCTCGCGCGTTCGCCGCTGGAACGCGGTGAACCCCTCCCGCTCGCGGCGGATGCGCGCCAGCAGCTCGGCGGTGGGAACGAAACCCGCGACGCTGCCGACCAAGGTGTTCTGCGGCGTCAGGAGGAGGAGCGTCGGCAGTTCGAAGGCGCCGTAGCGCGCCTGCAAGGCGGAGCCCACGGCCCCGTCCTCCGTGTCGACGCGCAGCAGCACGTAGTCGGCGGCGAAGCGTTGGAACTCGGGCGTCGCGAAGACCTCGCGGTCCATCTTCTTGCACCAGCCGCACCAGTCGGCGTAGAGGTCGACGAGCACCGGGACGTCGCGCTGGCCGGCGGCGCGGAACGCGGCGCCAGGGTCCGCCAGCCACTCGCCGGCGGCGGCCGGCGCCGAGGCGGACACAAAGATCGCGGAGGCGATCAGAGACTTGGCGAAGACATGAGAGAAGCGGTCCATGGTCGTGTTGCGCAAGAGGACGATCCGGTCACAGTCCAAAGGGAGATGGTAACACTCGCGCCGTCCCGCGCCTCATGTCTTATACGGACTGTCGCCGATCGCGGTTCGGGCTTTCCGCTGGCGATACGCGCTCGGGCCGGGACGCCGCACGCGGGAAGGCTGTATCCTCCCGCTCTCATGGATCGACCTCCCGAGCTCCGCCTCACCAACCGCGCGCTCAGCCTGCGCGAGTCCGCCACCCTGGCGGTGGCGCGGCGCGCCGCCGAGCTGCGCGCCGCCGGGGAGCGGGTCATCGACTTCTCGGTCGGCGAGCCGGATTTTCCGTCGCCGGAGGGCGCCGTGAGCGCAGCCCGACAGGCCCTGGCCGATGGCTTCACGCGCTACACGCAGGTCGCGGGAATCCCCGAGCTGCGGCAGGCGCTGGCGCGGCGCTACGCCGAAGAATACGACGCGCCGTGGACGCAGCAGGAGGTGATCGTCACCGCCGGCGCCAAGGCGGCACTCTTCGAGCTCGCCCTGGCACTGTTCGAGCCGGGTGTCGAGGTCGTCGTGCCGACGCCCTGCTGGGTCAGCTTCCCGGCCCAAGTCGGCTTCGCCGGGGCGGAGATGGTGCCGGTCGCAACCGACCCCGCGGACGAGTTTCGGCTCCACGCCGAGCCGCTGCTCGCGGCCATCAACGTGCGGACCGCGGCGGTGATCCTCAACGCGCCGTGCAATCCCACCGGCGGCGTCATCGAGGTGGAGGAGCTCGAGCGTCTGGCCGAAGGCTGCGCCGAGCGCGGCGTCCTGCTGATCGCGGACGAGACCTACGACCGCTTCGTCTACGGCGGCCGTCCGCGGGTGAGCGCCGCCGTGCTCGCCCGCCAGCTCCCCGACACGGTAGTGGTGGTCGGCTCGTTCTCCAAGACCTGGGCGATGACCGGCTGGCGTCTCGGCTACTGCCTGGGACCGCCGGCGTTGATCCAGGCCCTGATCGCCATCCAGGGCCACGCGACCTCCAACCCCACCTCGTTCGCGATGGCCGGGGCGCTCGCCGCCCTGGAAGAGGGGGAAGAGGAGTTCCGCGGCCGGCTGCGCGAGTTCGAGGCCCGCCGCGACCTGGTGGTGGAGCGGCTGGCGGCGCTGCCGGGGGTCGAGTGCCCGCGGCCCGCTGGGGCGTTCTACGCCTTCCCGCACGTGGCCCGGCTCTATCGAGAGGATCGGCAGGGCTCGGTCGCGCTGGCCAGCTTCCTGCTCGAGGAGGCGCGGGTCGCGGTGGTGCCGGGGCTGGCGTTCGAGGCCGACGATCACCTCCGCCTCTCCTTCGCCTGCTCGCGCGAGGAGCTGGAGGAGGGCCTGGACCGTATCGCCGCCGCCATCGCCGCCACGGTGTAGGATCTCTCGACCCCGACGACTTCGTTCGAATCACCCGGAGGTTTCAGGATGTCGCACAGAATCAGAGCTCGTTTGCTGCGCAGCGGCATGCAGGGGATGGCGATGCTGGCCTTGATGGCGGCGGCGGCCGTGACGGCCGCGACAGGCCAGGAGGCCGCCGCGACAGGACAGGCACCGGAAGAGGCCTACGGCTTCGTCACGGCGGCGGAGAAGGAGCTGCTCGCCGCCTGGACCCTGGCCTCGCGCGGCCAGTGGATCCAGGCCACCTACATCAACCACGACTCGCAGGAGCTCTCGGCCTACCTGACCAATGCCGCCACCGAGCTTTCGACCCGCTACGCGCGCGAGGCCTCCCGCTTCGACGACGTCGAGGTGGACGCCGAGCTGCGCCGGAAGCTGGAGCTGCTGAAGCGCGGCCTCACCGTCCCGGCGCCGTCCGACCCCGAGCTGTCCGCGGAGCTGACCCGGCTGCAGGTGGGGCTGGAAGGGACCTACGGCAGCTTCAAACATTGCCCGCAGGGGGAGTCGCGGATCGCCGAGGCCGGGCAGTGCCTGCAGGAGCCGGAGCTGACCAACGTGATGGCCGAGAGCCGCGATCCGGCGGCTCTGGAGGAGGCCTGGAGCGCTTGGCACGCCCTCGCCGTTCCCATGCGCGACGACTACACCCGCACCATCGAGCTCGGCAACCTCGGCGCCCGCGAGCTGGGCTACGCCGACGTCGGCGCCCTGTGGCGCTCCAAATACGACATGGATCCGGATGCCTTCGCCGCCGAGCTGGAGCGGCTGTGGGGGCAGGTCAAGCCGCTCTACGACTCCCTGCACTGCTTCGTGCGGGCGAAGCTCAACGAGCGCTACGGCGACCAGGTGGTGCCGCTCGATCAGCCCATCCCCGCCCACCTGCTCGGCAACATGTGGGCGCAGAGCTGGTCCAACATCTACCCACTAGTCGCCCCGCAGGACGCGGGATCTTCGGTCGACGTCACCGCGCTGCTCAAGGCGCGCGACGACGACCCGAAGAAGATGGTCGAGACCGGCGAGGCGTTCTTCACCTCGTTGGGCCTCGAGCCGCTGCCGGAGACCTTCTGGGAGCGCTCCATGCTCACCAAGCCGCGCGACCGCGAGGTGGTCTGCCACGCCAGCGCCTGGGACGTCGACCAGGTGAACGACCTGCGCATCAAGATGTGCATCGAGATCGACGCCGAGGACTTCCAGACCATCCACCACGAGCTGGGCCACAACTTCTACCAGCGCGCCTACAACCACCTGCCGCCGGTCTTCCGCGACTCGGCCAACGACGGCTTCCACGAGGCCCTCGGTGACACCGTCGCGCTGTCGGTGACGCCCGAGTACCTCGAGCGAATCGGCCTGCTCGACCAAGTCCCCGACGCCTCCGCCGACCTCGGGCTGCTGTTGGAGCGGGCTCTGGACAAGGTGTCCTTCCTGCCCTTCGGGCTGCTCATCGACCAGTGGCGGTGGAAGGTCTACTCTGGCGACATCACGCCGGAGGAGTACACCGACGCCTGGTGGGAGCTGCGCGAGAAGTACCAGGGCGTCCGCCCGCCGGCGGCGCGCCCCGAGGACGCCTTCGATCCCGGCGCCAAGTACCACGTGCCGGCGAGCGTCCCTTACACGCGCTACTTCCTGGCCCACATCCTCCAGTTCCAGTTCCATCGCGCGCTGTGCGAGACCGCGGGCTTCGAGGGCCCGCTGCACCGCTGCTCGATCTACGGCAACGCCGCCGCCGGCCAGCGGCTGCGGGCGATGATGGAGATGGGGCTGTCGCGGCCGTGGCAGGACGCCCTCGAGGCGCTGACCGGGCAGCGGCAGATGGACGCCACGGCCATCCTCGACTACTTCGCGCCGCTCAAGAGCTGGCTCGACGAGCAGAACGCGGGCCGGCAGTGCGGCTGGTAGGCCGGCCGCTTCAGACTTGGGAGTCGGTTGCTCCCTGCAGTCGCTCCATCAGCCGCTGGACGCGCGGGCTCTCGCCTTCCAGCTCTTCTGCCTTCTGCAGGCGGCGCCGGGCCTCGCGCAGATCGCCGGCCTCCACGGCCCACAGGCCCAACGCGGCCTGGATCTCCTGGTCGTCGCGCTTGAGCTTCAGTGCCCGGCGGTAGTACCGCTCGGCGTCCTCGTGATCGCCGTGCACCATGCTCAGGTCGCCGAGCGAGAGGTAGGTGTAGGGGTTGCGATTGCTGCGCCGGTCCACCGCTTCTAGGGTCTTGCGCGCGCGATCCCGATCTCCCCGGATACGGTAGAGCACGGAGAGGTTGTAATAGGCCGAGACGAGCTGGGGATCGTGGTCCAGGGCCCGGTGGTACGCCCCCTCCGCCTCCTCCACGTCCCCCTTGCGCCGCAGCACCACGCCCAGGTTCAGCCAGGCGTCCGGGGACTGGGGATGGATGTCGAGGGCGGTGCGCAGCAGCAGCTCCGCCCCGGCGAGATCGCTCTGCCGCAGCATCTCGGTGCCGCGGTTGGTATAGAACAGCGCGATGGCCTGGAGATCGCTGATCCTCTTGCCGGTCTGGTAGGCGTCGTCGCCTTCGAAGCCGAACTCCAGCACCACACGGTTGCTGAGCGGCCCGTAGGCGGCGGTGATGTGGCTGGAGGCGACGACGAAGCCTGCCTCCTGGCCGTAGCGCTCAATGCGGTTGATGCGCAGGTAATAGGCGTCGAGGCCCAGGTGGCGGGCGAGGCCGATGAACAGGTTGGAGAACCCCAGGCAGTTGAAGCGCTCGCTCGAGAAAACCTCCTGGGCAGTACCGGTGTAGCCGCGGTCGTAGGTCAACCCCTTCCCCTTCGGGCTCTGCAACTCCCTCAGGTAGACCTTGACCTGGCCGTCCTGGCTCATCCCCGGCACCGTGTGGTCGTCGAGCCAGGCGAGGATCTCCGGGGTCAGGTCGAACGGCACGACCACTTCGTCGGGCCCGAGCCCACGGGCGACCAGGGCGTCGCGGGCTCCCGCGACCGAGCGTTCGAAGATGCCGGCCGCAGCGGCCTGGGCCGCCGGGAGCAGCAGGAACAGAGCTGCGAGGTGGGTTCGTCTTCGGGTCACGGCCGCCTTCCGGGTCTCGTGAGGCCGCCGACGGGCTGGGAATCCGGCCAGCCGACTGGCCTCTCTCCCGCGCTTGCAACGAACATTATACGCTCTGCCGGGGCGCGGGTTGCGCAAGATGCCCCGGCCCCCCGGTACCGGCATCCCGTCCCGTCAGGCGGTCGTTTCGTCCCACGTCCCTGCGACGCAAGTGCCGGCGATCGCGCCGTCAGCGGCGCCGAAGACCAGCGACTCGGCCAGCGTCGCGGCCGTCCAGCCGGCGAGCGAGGGGTGCTCGAGGTCGACCGCCACCAGGTCGGCCCAGCGGCCGGGCTCGAGCGCCCCGGCCGGCGCGCCGATGGCGCGGGCGCCACCGCGGGTGGCGACCTGCAGCAGGCGCGCCGCCACCGCGTCGTGGTGACGCAGCACGCCGCGTTCCTCGCGCACCAAGCGCTGCCCGTACTCGAGCCAGCGCATCTCCTCGAGCATCGAGATGCGCACGTTGGAGTCGCTGCCCAGCGCCAGGGGCAGGCCGGCGGTGGTCATGGCGGGTGCGTCCGGCGTCCCATCCCCCAGGTCGGCCTCGGTGATCGCGCAGAGGACCGCGCCGCCCCCCGCCTGGGCGAAACGGGTGAGCTCTTCGCCCGAGCTGTGGGTCAGGTGCACGGCGCTGGTGCCGTTCGCGGCCCCGAGGTCGAGCAGCAGCTGCAGCGGTCCCTGGCCATACGCCGTGCGACACTCCTCGATCTCCCGGCGTTGCTCCTCGAGGTGGATGTGGAAGGCCAGCCCGCGCCGGCGCGCCTCCCGGTGGACGGCATCGAGCTCCGCCGCCGGCGCCGCCCGCACGCTGTGCACGGCCGCGGCCAGCCGCTCCCGCGCCGGGTCGAGCCGGCCGGCGAGGACGCGCATGCGCTGCCAATACGCCTCGGTCGACGGGATGTGGAACCGCCTCTGGCCGCCGGCGAGCGCGGGTGCCTCGCCGTCCCGCGGCACGCCGCCGGTGCGGTAGTAGGTGTAGAGCAGCACCAGCCGGACACCGGCCGCCTGTGCCGCCTCGATCACCGGCTCGTCGAGCCGGTAGTCCTCCCCCTCGCCGGTGTGGTGGAGGTAGTGGAACTCGCCGACGGTGGTGATGCCGCAGGCCCGCATCTCGGCGAAGGCCTGCCGGCTCCAGCGGAACACCGCCTCCTCGTCCAGCGACTCGACCAGCTCGTACATGGCCTCGCGCCAGCTCCAGAATGAGCCGGCGCCGGCGGGGAAGCGCTGGCCGCGGCCGCGCAGGCCGCGCTGGAAGGCGTGCGAATGGGCGTTGACGAAGCCGGGCAACACAGCGCGGCCGGCGAGCCGCTCGACGTCGCCGCCGAGATCGCGCCCGATGCGCCCGAAGCGGCCGTCGGGGCGCAACTCGAGCTGGATCCCGGGCTCGAAGCTCCGCCCCGTCCAGGTGAGCTGCGCCTCGAGGATCCGGGTGTCGCGACTCATGGTCTCCAGCGCAGCGCCGACCGCGCGATTGTAGCGGCGCCGGGATCCTACCCGTTGGTGCAGAAGCGGCGGATCAGCGCCGTGAGGGTGCCGCGGGCGCGCGCCACGTCGGCCTTGGGCAGGAACTCGTTCGCCCGGTGCGCCGCGGCGATGTCGCCCGGGCCCCACAGGACGCAGTCGAAGCCGGCGCGCGAGAGGAACCCGGCGTCGGAGGCGAAAGCCGCCGAAACCGTTCGCCGCTGGCCGATCGCCTCGCATAGCGCGCGGTGGAGCGGAGCGTCGTCGGGTGCCAGCAGCGGTGGGCTCTCGTGCCGCATCGCGAGCTCCCATGTGACCTCTGATTCGTCGCCCACCGCCGCGGCAACGGTCTCGCGGACGCGCTTCACCAGCGCCTCGGCCGTCATCTCCGGCAACGGCCGTATCCCGATGTCGAGCCGGCATCGTTCGGCGATCACGTTGACCGCTCCGCCCCCTTCGACGCGGGCCACGTTGAGCGCCACGAAGGGCACTTCGGGGAAGTGCTCGCTGTGCTCCGGCCGTTCCCCCTCCAGCGTCCGTCGCAGCTCGCTCAAGGCGACGATGGCCCGCCCGGCGGCCTCCACTGCGCTCACGCCGCGTTGCGGGTGGCCGCTGTGGGCCGGCTTGCCGCGCAGTTCGATCGCGAGCCGCAAGTGTCCTTTGTGTAGCCGCACGGCCTGCAGCCGTGTGGGCTCGCCGACGAGCACAGCGCGGGGCAGGGGAGGCAGCTCGCCGAGCCCGCCTGCCAGCCGCGCGGCGCCGAGCGAGCCCACCTCCTCGTCATAGGTGAAGAGCAGCGCCAGGGGCGCGGTGAGCCGCTGCGTACGGAGCTCAAGCGCCAGCTCGCAGGCCAGCGCCAGGAAGCCCTTCATGTCCGCTGTGCCGCGCCCCGTCCACCGGTCGCCGCCGTCGGTGAGGGTGAACGGGTCGCTCTCCCAGTCGGGTTCGCCGGCCGGCACCACGTCGAGGTGGCCGCTCAGGGCGAGCCCCGCGTCCCGGCCGGGCTCCGCATCCGGCCCCGCCCAGGCCAGCAGATTGGCCTTGTCTCCGTCGGATGAGAGTTGGCGGACGACGCGCATGCCGCCGTGCTCGAGCACATCGGCGAGCCAGTCCACGGCCTCGAGGTTCGAGCGGTGGCTAGTGGTGTCGAAGCCGACGAGCCGCGCGAATAGCTCCTCGAATCCCGGACTCCGCAGCATGCCGCGAACCCTACCTCACGGCAGGGACGCCGGCCCTAACGGCCGGCAGAGACGCCGGCCGCTTCAGCGGCTCTCGGGGACCGGCTCTTTCTTGGCGAGGATCGAGTCGAGTTGGGCCTCGGCGCGTTCCTGCGTGGTCGAATCCCGCTCTGACAGGCGGCGAGCGAGCCCCACGGCCTCGCGGGCGTGCGTCTCGGCGCGGTCCAGCCCGCCCTGAGCCTCTTCGAACGCTGCGGCCTGGACCAGCGCGAGAGCGGTCGCCCGGTGGTCGTCGCCGTACACCTGCCGGTGGACCTCGATGGCGCGCTCGACGAGCGGCCCCGCCAGCTCCGGCTGGCCGCGCGTGTCGTAGATGGAGGCGAGGATCGACAGACTGCTCGCGTACTCCTGGGTCAACGTCTCGGGCTGGCGCTCGTAGATCCGCACCGCCTCCTCGAACACCTGCCGCATGCCTTCGGAATCGTCGGTGGAGCGCAGCGCCATGCCGAGGGCGAACAGCGTCGCGGCACGCGCGGGATCGTCGGCCGGCAGGCTGGCGCGCTGGATCGTCACCGCCTCGCGCAGGGCCACGACGGCCCCCGCCTGATCGTCCCGCGCGCTCAGCGCCGATGCCAGGCTGGCCAGCGACTCGGCCACCGCCGGAGCGAGCGCCCCGAGCGCCGCGCGGCGCAACGAAACCGCCCGGCGCAGGTGGGGAATCGCCTGCCCCGGGCGCCCCGCGTCGAGGCGGGCGAGGCCCAGCTCGTGCAAGGTCGCCGCGCGATCCGCGTCACTGGCGCCGGCCTGCCGACGCAGCTCCAGGGTCTCCGTCAGCAGCTCGCTGGCCCGCCGGGCGTGGCCGAGCTGCCGGTAGACCCGCCCCAGGGTATGCAGCAGACTGGCGCGCACCAGGGGGCGGCTGTGCAGCCGCCCGCGCACCCGCTCGGCGCCGTGGTCGAGCAGCTCCCGTGCCGTGACCTGTCGGCCGGCGGCCTGGTCGGGCTCGGACTGGGCGAACACCTCGACCAGCAGCTCGGTGACCTCCTCCGCCTTGTCCCGCTCCGCCGCGACGCTGGTGGTGTGGCGAACCACCATCCAGACGAGCGTGCCCAGCAGGGTCGCGATCATCACCGCCGCCGCCGCCGCCGGGCGATGACGTCCGATGAACCGCGCGACACGGTAGCCGACGGTGGCCGGCCGCGCTGTCACCGGGTGACCGCTCAGGTGCCGGCGCAGGTCGGCGGCCAGGGCGCCCGGCGAGCCGTAACGCTCTTCGGGCCGGCGCGACAACCCTTTGAGGAGAATGGTGTCGAGGTCGCCGCGCAGCTTGCGGCGCAGCGCCTCCGGCTGGCTCCTGCGGCAGGTCGCCGCGCGCTCGGCCTGCTCGGGATCGAGCCGCTCCAGGCGCTGGCTCGGCGCCACGATCTTGCCGGTGAGCACCCGCTTGCGGATCTGCTCCGTGGAGCAGCCGCGCAGATCGTGTGGCGGCACGCCGACGAGCATCCGGTAGAGCAGGGCGGTCAACGCGTAGACGTCGGTGGCGGTCGTCACCGGCTCGCCGGCGAGCTGCTCCGGGCTCGCCCACGCCGGGGTCAACGGCACCCGGCCGGCCTCGTCTTGGGTCAGCTCGGGGTTGTCCTCGCCGAGCAGCTTGGCGATGCCGAAGTCGAGCAGCTTGACCTGCCCCAGGAGCTTGGTCTCCGCCTCGCCGGTCACCAGGACGTTGCTCGGCTTCAGGTCACGGTGGACCACCAGGTTGTGATGGGCGTATTCGATCGCCTCGCATGCCTCGAGGAAGAGCTTGATCCGGTCGTCGACCCCCATCGCCGCGGCGTCGCACCACAGGTCGATCGGCAGGCCGTCGACGTACTCCATGACGATGTAGGGCCGGCCGTCGTCGGTCACGCCGCCGTCGAGGAGGCGGGCGATCGAGGGGTGTTGCAGGCGGGCGAGGATCTGGCGCTCGGCGAGGAAGCGCTGGTGGCCGTGCGGCCCGGCGAGGTCCACCGGCAGGAGCTTGACCGCGACCCGGTGCTCGAAGGCACCGTCGGCGCGCTCGGCCAGGTACACGACTCCCATGCCGCCGCGGCCCAGCTCGTCCAGCAGTCGGTAGGGACCCACCATTCGCCCGTTCATGGAGGCCGGCGGCGGCGCCGCGGCGTCCGGGTCCACCAGCGAGGAGCCCACCCGCATGGCGAGCCGCGAGAAGTGCTCCGCGGCGAAGCTCTCGACCGCCAGCAGCTCCTCGACCTCGCGGCGGACTCCCGGGTCGGGGCAGTGCTCGTCGAGGAAAGCGGAGCGCTCCTCCGGGCGCAGCTCCAAGGCGTCCTCGTAGAGGGCGCGGACGCTGGCCCAGCTATCAGTGTTCACAGATGGTTCGGCGTGGCGCGCGGGAGGGTGCCCGTCCGGATGCGCGTCAGCTCCCGGTAGAGCCATGCCTGGGCGCTGCGCCAGTCGCGCTTCACCGTGCGCGTCGAGACGCCCAGGGCCTCCGCCGTCTCTTCGATCCCCAGCCCGGCGAAGAAGCGGCACTCGACCACGCGGCTCTGGCGCTCGTCGAGCTCGCCCAGGCGATCCAGCGCCTCGTTGAGCGCCAGCAGCTCCTCCACGGCGTCGTCGGCGACCAGGGGCACGGAATCCGCCGGCACCTTGGACTTCTCGCCGCCCCGCTTTGCCGCCTTCTGCTTGCGGGCGTAGTCCACCAGGATGTGGCGCATGGCCTTGGACGCGGCGTTGAAGAAGTGCGCCCGGTTCTCCCACTGGAACTGGTGCTGCTGGCTCAACCGCAGGTAGGCCTCGTGGACCAGGGCGGTGGTGCACAGCGTCTCGTCGCCGCGCCAGCGCGCGCGCTGCATGTGGGCCAGGCGCCGCAGCTGGGCGTAGACGCAGACGAACAGGTCCTCCAGGGCCCGGTCGTTGCCGCCGGCCGCTGCCTCGAGCAGCCGGGTGATCTCGTGCTCGGCGGTGGCCATGCGCGTTTCCGGAGACGGCTGACGCGTTACTATACACCGATCTCTCGAAACCCGGTGCGCGGCGGCAATCCGATCGACCGCGGCACGCGAATAACTACGCGATGACGACGCAGCGGAGGAGACCCGTGACGAATCGCAAACTCTGGCTCGCGCTCGCCCTCGCCTCCAGTCTTGCCGCCGCCATGGCGTGGGCCACCACGACCCCCGGATCCGATACCTTGGACGAACAGCGGAAGCAGACGGAGAGCAAGGAGATGAAGAGCGAGCGCTACACCAAGCCCGGCCACGAGGAGCTCAAGCAGCGCTTGACCCCGCTGCAGTACCGAGTCACCCAGAAGGAGGGCACCGAGCCCCCCTTCCAGAACGAATATTGGGACAACCACCGCGAAGGCATCTACGTCGACATCGCCACCGGCGAGCCCCTGTTCAGCTCCCGGGAGAAGTACGAGTCGGGCACCGGCTGGCCGTCGTTCTGGCAGCCCCTGGTGCGGGAGAACATCGTCGAGAAGTCCGACCGCAAGCTCTTCGTGCTGCGCACCGAGGTGCGCTCCAAGCACGGCGACTCCCACCTCGGCCACGTGTTCGAGGACGGCCCGGCGCCGACCGGCATGCGCTACTGCATGAACTCCGCCGCCCTACGCTTCATCCCGGTGGAGAAGCTGGTAGAGGAGGGCTACGGCGAGTTCCTGTCCCACTTCGACACCCCCTAGTGTTGTGTCTCCAACATGGCTTCACCATCTGCGCGGCCCTCTTCGCCGCTGGCGGCGTTGCGCTTCCTCGACATAGCCCCAGCTATGCCTGCGTCAGCGCGC
>JBOGJI010000166.1:0-12489 GCA_050747865.1 Thermoanaerobaculia bacterium | reverse complement strand
CTAGTGTCCTGTCGGGATGACTATTGCTCCGCCTCCGCCACCTCGGCCGCGGCCGGCACCGCGGTCGGGGTCGGGCCCGGCAGCCCCAGCTTCTCGCGCAGGGCATTCTCGATCTCGTCGGCGAGATCGGGATTGTCGCGCAGGAACTGCTTCGAGTTCTCGCGCCCCTGCCCCAGGCGCACGTCGCCGTAGTTGTACCAGGCCCCGCTCTTGCCCACGACCTTGTGGTCCACCCCGAGGTCGAGCAGCTCCCCGACGCGCGAGATCCCCTCCCCGTAGTCGATGTCGAACTCGGCGGAACGGAACGGCGGCGCCACCTTGTTCTTCACGATCTTCACCTTGGCGCGAATCCCGGTGACCTCGTCCCCATCCTTGATCGAGGCGATCCGCCGGATATCCACCCGCACCGAGCTGTAGAACTTCAACGCCCGCCCCCCGGTCGTGACCTCAGGTGAGCCGAACATCACGCCGATTTTTTCGCGGATCTGGTTGATGAAGAGGAGGGAGGTGCGGGACTTGGCGACGATGGCGGTCAGCTTGCGCAGGGCCTGGCTCATCAGGCGGGCCTGGAGGCCGACGTGCGAGTCGCCCATCTCGCCCTCGAGCTCGGCACGCGGCACCAGGGCCGCGACCGAGTCGATGCAGACGATGTCGACGGCGTTGGAGCGCACCAGCATCTCGGCGATCTCCAGCGCCTGCTCGCCGGAGTCCGGCTGCGACACCAGCAGGTTGTCGATGTCGACGCCGAGCTTGGCGGCGTATTCGGCGTCGAGCGCGTGCTCGGCGTCGATGAAGGCCGCGATGCCGCCGGCCTTCTGCGCCTGGGCGACCACCGACAGCGCCAGCGTCGTCTTGCCCGAGGACTCGGGCCCGTAGATCTCCACCACCCGGCCGCGCGGGAAGCCGCCGACGCCGATCGCCGCGTCCACCGCCAGCGAGCCGGTGGAGATGGCGGCGATGCCCACCGCCTCCTGCTGTCCGAGGCGCATGATGGAGCCCTTGCCGAACTGGCGCTCGATCTGGGAAAGAGCCGTGTCGATCGCCTTCAGTCGATCACTCTGGGGATCTGCCATGGAACTCGCAACTCCTTGTCTCGCTCGTCTGTGCCGCCTCCGGCGGACGATATCGTACGCGACGCGAGGCCGCCGCGCACCTGCCTCACCTCCGAGGACGGATTCGGCTCGAATTCCCTTGCGGGCCCAGGGGTGGTGCTCTGTGCGATCATCGGTGCGCAGTGGCAGAGGAGAACGATCCGTGATTCGAGCCAAGACCGCCTTTCGCCTGATCGGCCCGTGTGTGATGGGCCTGTACTCGATCTGTGGGTTCACAGGGAGCGCCGCGGCCCAGGATGGGCCGCGCATCATCCAGCCCGGGGCGCCAGGGGAGTCGGGGCGCGAGATCTCCGCCGAAGAGGCCTCGGACCTGGCCGCCGTTCTCTACACCGAGGCCGACGTCGAGTTCATGCAGGGCATGATCGCGCACCACGCGCAGGCCCTGGAGATGACGGCTCTGGTGGAGGAGCGGAGCGAGAGTCCCGACCTACACACGCTGGCCGACCGGATCGAGCGATCGCAGGAGGACGAGATCCGGATGATGCAGGACTGGCTCGCGGCGCGCGGCCAGGAGGTGCCGTCGATCGACGGGCACCATGGCCACGGCGGCCATGACGGCGAGCTCATGCCGGGGATGCTCACCCCCGAACAGATGGACGAGCTCGAAGCGGCCCGGCGGGCCGACTTCGACCGGCTCTTCCTCCAGCGGATGATCTCGCATCACCAGGGCGCCCTGGTCATGGTCGACGAGCTGCTCGAGAACCCGGGGGCGGCGCAGGAGTCGTCGGTCTTCGGATTCACCGCCGACGTCACCGCTGACCAGGGCATGGAGATCGAGCGTATGGCGGCCATGCTCGCCGGTCTCTCCACCGACTCGCGGGCCGGCCTGGCGGCCGGCTTCGTGGACGCCGAGGAGGCGGTCTGGAACCTGGAGAAGGTCGCCTCGCTGTCCAAGCCCCCCGGCTTCTTCTCCCCCGACGCGCCGGCCGGCCTCCCCGTTCCCGACGAGCGGGAGGAGCGCGAGGCGGAAGACGACGAGCCCGAGGCCGACGAGGAAACCGAGCCCCAGACCGAAGAAGAGAAGGCGGAAGCGGAACGGCGCAAAGAGGCCGAGAAGCAGCGGCAGAAGATGCTCGACGACGCGAAGGAGCGAGCCCGGGTGGCCGCGGGACTCAACTTCGCCAACTCCGACTTGGCCTTCTCCGGCACCACCCTCGTCCAGGGCAACTTCCACGGCTTCAACATCTACGACGTCGGCGACCCCGCCGCCCCGCGACACCTCGCCTCCGTGGTCTGCCCCGGCGGCCAGGGCGACGTCTCCATCGTCGGCGACCTCTTGGTGATGTCGGTCGAGCAGACCCGCGGCCGCCTCGACTGCGGCCTCCAGGGCGTCGCCGAGCCGGTGAGCGGCGACCGCTTCCGCGGCATCCGCATCTTCGACTTGAGCGACCTGGCGGTGCCCCGTCAGGTCGCCGCCGTGCAGACCTGCCGCGGCTCCCACACCCACACCGTGGTCACCGACCCCGACGACGAAGGCAACTTCTACGTCTACGGCTCCGGCACCGCCGAGGTGCGCAAAGGCGAGGAGCTCGAGGGCTGCTCCGACGCCCCCCAGGACGACGAAACCGCGCTGTTCAGCATCGACGTCATCCAGGTGCCGGTCGAGCGCCCCGAGGACGCCCGCATCGTCAGCCGCCCGCGCATCTTCGCCGACCCCGAGAGCGGCCGGATCGCCGCGCTCTGGAAAGGCGGCGACCACGGCCGCGGCACCCAGGAGACGGCGCAGACCGACCAGTGCCACGACATCACCGTCTTCCCCGAGCTGGGGCTGGCGGCCGGCGCCTGCTCGGGCAACGGCATCCTGCTCGACATCTCCGACCCCGTGAGCCCGCGCCGGCTCGACGCCGTGGTCGACGAGGGCTTCGCATACTGGCACTCGGCCACCTTCAACAACGACGGCACCAAGGTGCTCTTCACCGACGAGTGGGGCGGCGGCCTGAGGCCGCGCTGCCGGGCCTCCGATCCCAAAGATTGGGGGGCCGACGCGATCTACGACATCGTCGACGGCAAGCTCGAGTTCGGCGGCTACTACAAGCTGCCGGCACCGCAGACCGACAAGGAGAACTGCGTCGCCCACAACGGCTCCCTGGTGCCGGTTCCGGGGCGCGACATCATGGTCCAGGCCTGGTACCAGGGCGGCATCTCGGTCTTCGACTTCAGCGACTCCTCGAATCCCGTGGAGATCGCCTACTTCGACCGCGGACCGATCAACGACGACGAGCTGGTGATGGGCGGCCACTGGTCGTCCTACTGGTACAACGGCCTGATCTACGGCGCCGAGATCGCGCGTGGCCTCGACATCCTGCGTCTGGTCCCCAACGAGCACCTGACGCAGAACGAGATCGACGCGGCCGCCACCATCGACGCCGACATCGTCAACGCCCAGTTCCAGCGCCGTTTCGTCTGGCCGGCCGAGCCGGTGGTGGCGCGGGCCTACGTCGACCAGCTCGATCGCAGCGGAGCGCTCGACGCGGGGCGCATCGAGGCCCTGAGGGAGTCGCTCGACGCGCTCGCGCGGGCGCCCGAAGGCGACCCCCCGGCAACCGCCGAGCAGCTCACCGAGCTGGCGACGTGGCTGGACGATCGCCTCGAGAGCGCCAAGAGCCCCGACCGCGCCCGCATGGCGTCCCTCGCGAAGGTCCTCCGAGACCTCGCCGCCGGTTAGCGGCTCGGCGAGGCGATGGCGAAGCTGGATGCTCTAGAGCTGCGGCCGCTACCACTCGGCGAGCGAAGTCGTCCGGGAGGCGTTGCGGCTCCTCGAGGAGCGCGATGAACTACGCCGGCTGCGGCTCGAGGAGATGCGCAAGAAGATCGCGGAGGGGCTGGCGTCGCTTGATCGAGGTGAGGTCCTCCCGGGCGAAATCGCCCGTATCGCGATCCGTCTCAAGGTATCGGTGGGCGGGTACCGCGCGAGGCGTGCCACAGCGCCAGGATGTCCACCGCATCCTCGTCAGGCGCGCTCACGAGTAGGGGTAATAGCCACTGCTGTCCCACAAACATCGTAAAGAAGGCCTGAATCCTGCATCGTTTGTTATCATGGGAACGATTCAGAAACCCTTGATAACAGAGGAGGATCCAGGCCTTGGCTCACCATTCTACCGTCTTCTCTCAGCTTCTCCAACTCGTACCGAGACATGAATTCGAGACCCTGGCTCGGCGCCATCATCAGGGCCGCAAGCTGCGTCGCATGAGCCGCTGGAGCCAGTTCCTGGCGCTCGCCACGGCGCAGCTGACCGGCCGCACCAGCCTGCGGGACGTCGTCAGCAACCTCCCCGCGCAAACTCGCAAGCTCTACCACCTCGGCTGTGGCCCGGTCACCCGATCCAGTCTCGCCCGCGTCAACGAACAGCAGCCCGCCGCCCTCTACGAGGCCGTCTTCGGCAAGCTCCTGGAGCGCTGCCAGTCCTCGGCTCCCGGCCATGGGCTCCGGTTCAAGGCCAAGCTCTACTCGCTCGATGCGTCGCTCATCGAGCTGACCCTGTCGTTGTTTCCTTGGGCTCGGTACCAGGCTACCAAGGGAGCGGTGAAACTCCACCTCGGCCTCGACCACGGAGGCGATCTGCCGACATTCGTGCACCTCACCGAAGGGAGTCGCCATGAGATTCAGTGGGCTCGCACCCTCGAGCTGCCGGCCGGCAGCATCGTTGCCTTCGACCGGGGCTTTGCTGACTATGCCTGGTGGAAGTCTCTGACAGAGCGAGAGATCCGCTTCGTCACCCGGCTCAAGCGAGGGGCGCGCTACGTCGTGGAAGAGCGCCGGGATGTCACCTGGAAGCCCGGCGTGACGTCGGATCAGGCGATCCGGCTCACCGGGAGGAAGGCTCGAGACCATGGCTTGGTCCTGCGCCGCATCGGCTATCGCGATCCGGAAACCGGCAAGCACCTCGTGTTTCTGACCAACGACTTCGACCTCGCCGCCACAACGATCGCCAAGGTCTACCGCGAGCGCTGGAAAATCGAGCTCTTCTTCAAGTGGATCAAGCAGCACCTGAAGATCAAGAGCTTCCTGGGCCGATCGCACAACGCCGTCCTGACCCAGTTCTGGATCGCCATGATCGCCTACCTGCTGCTTGCCGTTCTGAAGTTTCAGCTCCGCCTCCGCTGGTCGCTGAGCCACATCCTTCGCCTGCTCCAACTCAACCTCTTCGATCGACGAGACCTCGCCGCCCTCTTCCAGAGGAACGCCGCGCCGCCAGGACCGCCGAATCCTCAAGCTCCCTTGGTGTTCTCATGAGCGAGTTTGTGGGACAGCAGTGACGAGGATCTGTAGTCGTCGAAGCGAGCAAGAGCCCGCCGGGGACCTGGAGTCCCCGGCGCCTGGAGCTCTCGGAGGCACAGCGCGCTGAGGCCGAGGCCTTGCGCGAGCAGTGGCTCGGGGATATCCATGAGCGCTTCGAGGCCAACGCGGCGTCCTTCGAGAAGATCCACGAGATGGCGGCCGCCGAGAACCCCGACGCCACCGCCATCGGCGAGCTGGTGATCGAGATGCACCGCGAGCGCGAGGCGATGAAAGCCGCCCACGAAGGTTACCGTGCCGAGCTCGTGAAGCTGCTCACGCCCGAGCAGGCCGAGAAGCTGGAGGCCTGGGAGGCCGCACGCCCGCATGGCGAGGGCTTCGGGCCGCACCGGCGGCACGGGGGCTTCCACGGCGCCCCGCTCCGCTCCCCGGACACGGACTGACCGGCTGGTCGAGGGCGGGAGGGCGCGGCTTCCAGGAGGCCTGGCACCTCCTCCCCTGGGAGCCTTCTCCTCCCGCCCGCGGCCGACTCCTCACCCGCCGCTACTTGCGGGCACCTGCCTGCCTGTCGGTGTGCTCGATCCCACCCCGGGGCGTGGTGTGGCGCTCGCGCATCGCCAGTACCTTGCACACCCATGCCTCGAACACGAGTGGCTCGCGTCGTGACGGTCCTCACCGGCATTCTCGCCGCCGGCTCGGCCGGTCTAGCGCACGCGGCCTATCGCCGCGCCATCCACCGGGCGCGCGAGCGCATCGCGGAGGGGAGCCGGATCGCCGAGAGACCTTGTGGCCCGATCGAGTATGCGGTGGCCGGCGTCGGTCCGCCGGTGTTGTTCGTTCACGGCGCCGGCGGCGGCTACGATCAGGGTCTGGACTTCAGTCGCGCGCTCGTCGACGACGGCCTCCGCGTCATCGCCATGTCGCGCTTCGGCTACCTGCGCACACCGCTGCCCGCGGACGCGTCGGCGGCGGCGCAGGCCGACGCCCACGCCTGTCTGCTCGATGCCTTGGGGCTATCACGCGTCGCGGTCGTCGGCGGATCGGCCGGAGCGCCGTCGTCGCTGCAGCTCGCGCTGCGTCATCCCGACCGGATCTCCGCGTTGGTTCTCGTCGTGCCGGCCGCGTACATGCTCCGCCCTGACGGCGCCTCGTCGCTGCGGACTCCGGCCGGAACGCAGTTCCTCTTCGATAGCGCGCTGCGCTCGGACCGCCTCTTCTGGGCCGCGACGCGCCTGGCGCGCCGGACCGTGACCCGCGCGATCCTCGCGACGCCGCCGGAGGTCGTCGAGGGTGCCGGCGCCGAGGAGCGGGCTCGGGTTGCAGCAGACCTGCTCCGGCGGTGGATCAGTGCGTTTGAGATACTCCATGGGCTGTCCCGCGACCTCAACGGCTCAGTGTTTTGAACTTCGGCGCCAGGAGACGAATCCATGCCCCTCATCTACCAGAGCCCCGTACAAGCGAATGTCGTGTTCGAGGCGCTATCTAACGCGGTGAGTCCGGCGACGACGGCGTTCCGTGCCGCCGTCGCTTACGTGACCCGGGAGGGAGCCCGACGCCTTGTCGATGAGCTCGCCGCTCGCGTTGGCTCAACGTGGCCGGCAATCCCTAAAATGCTCGTGACCTGCTTCGACTTCGGCACCACCGAGCCGGGCGCACTGGAGTATCTCCGGAGCAGCGGCTTCGAGGTGCGTATCGCGAACCTCGGCGCCGACGGCGCCATCCGCATCATGTCGAACCCGTCCAGCTTCCACCCGAAGGTGTACCTGGCTTCCGATGACGTGACGGTGCATGCCGTGATCGGGTCGGCGAACCTGTCGCGCCGCGCGCTGAGCGTCAACTCTGAGGCAGTCACGGCGGTAGATCTCGATCCGGAGCATGCGAAAACGATCTGGGACGAGATCGCGACGAACTCAGTCGAGCTCACCTCCGATTTGCTCCAAGCATACGTCGACGTACGGCCTCGGCAGCGGGTTGCGCCCCCGCCCGACGAGCCGCCCGTTCCCCCGCCAGCTCCGCCGGGCGCGCTTCCGGAGTTCCGGGCCGTGATAGAGGCGGGCGGCGTGAACCCGGCCGAGTACCTGGCGTTCTGGGTCGAGGTCGGCGGACCCAGCGGAGGCTCCGGCAACCAGCTGGAGCTGCCGCGCCGAGCGCAGCGGTTCTTCGGCTACGACTTCGACGACTACGACGATAAACACCATGTGGTAGGCGAGCCCGTTCTCACAACGGCAACTGGCGCTTGGAGCCGGCGGCTCACCTGGCACGGCAACAACATGATGGAGCGCATCAACCTCCCGACTACCGCGCAGAGCGGGATGGTGTATGGCCACCAAGTCGTGCTGTTTCAGCGCTCCGGAGCGTCGTTTGAGATCACCGTCGCGGCACCTGGAAGTGCCCGCGCCGAGAGGTGGCGCGAAGAGTCGGCGGCCGCCGGAACGCTCTATCGATTCAGCGGCGGGAGCAACCGCCTCTGCGGCTTGATCTAGGGGGCTCGGGCCAGCCTGGGATTCCTAGCACCCAAGAGGTCCGCCGAGATGTCCTCGGCGGCTCGTCTCACACGTTCCGCGACGCCGAGAATACGCCAGACGAGAGCATCAACGGAAGCATGAGCAGCGGCGCGAGCCTCAGCGGGTCCGCACAGCAGGGCGCCGAGACGCGCTAGTTCACTAGCGGCGCTCGAGTCGATCGGCGGCAGAGGGACTCTGCGCAGCTGCGTGGCCTCGATCTTCAGCGCACCGCCTCCCAAGACCGTTCCGGCCGACTCAAGCACCGCTCGAGTCCAACTGCTGCAAAGAAGCGCCCAGAACCCTGCCGCCGGCAGAGCGCCTTCGCGCGAGGGCCAGAATGTTGAGAAGTTCGCATCGACCACTACGGCGTCGGAGTTACGTCTAGGGACCGGATGTCCGTGGTTGATGCGCGGCATCGAGAGCGCCGGCGTGTGTCGCTCGGCGAGAGGTGGTAGCTGATACCAAAATCGTGGCGCGCGATCCGGCCTCGCCGGGTCGGCAAGGCGGACATTGGTCACCACCGCAGACAGATCCGACAACAAGCGCGGCTCGTCGTCGTCGCCCACGTTCAGATGAGCTGCTCGCCGTACGAGGTCAGCCAAGGGCTGAGGAATCGGTTGGTAGGGCGCTACGACGCCAGCCCCAGTCGCGTTGGCGATGTCCTCCTCGAGCGCGTGGCCGTCGAGGATGAGCACGCGTCCAGGCGAGCACGCCAGATTGCCCTCAGCGACCGTCAGGTCTGACTGCTTTCGGACGACTACGCGAAGAAGTCCATTGGGGACAACCAACGGCTCACAACTCAGCGCGTTATCGAAGCGGACCTCTGACTCGTGACCGTTGCTTGTCAGCAACTCGCAGTAGAAGAACCGGTTCGCCCCTGTGCGAAGGCCCTGTCCGACACGCCATCCGAGGTCAGCGAGCGTCCGGAGCTGCAGCGGAGCGTTTCCCACGACGCTCCGCATCTTGCGAGGGAGTTCAGCCACTGACGGTTCGGCCTCGCTGACGGTGGCCCGCTGTGTGGACTCCAGCTCGCGAGTCCATGGCAACGCTTGCACCTGGCTCAGCAGTCGGTCGCGCAGCGAGGCATCGTCTACGACCTGGACCTCGAGCCCGGGCTTGAGCAAAGGGCTACTCGATCGAAGGACGCTGTGAAGCGACGCAGCGAAGCGTCGCTCGGGCTCCTTCGACCGAGGATGGAGCGCTCCCACGAGGCTTCGGTCGTCCGAAGCAATCGGTGTAAGACGCGCATGGACATGGCGTGTCGACTCGACACCGACCGCGGTCGTCCGGGCCGTCACTCGACGGCGGGCTACCACAAGGGTGGTCCGCACCAGCGCGTCCTCGAACCAGGCGGCTTCGCCGTCCTCAACGATGTGCTCGATCTCGAAGTACCTGCGGAGCAGGTAGAGCACCGGGACCGCGTAGTCGCGAGAGAGCCACGTGTCGGGTACGACCATTGCAAGTCGCCCACCGCGAGCGACGAGCAGGGCGCACAGCAGCCACGAAGGAACTGCTTGGTCCGCCAGTCCGCTGTAGCCGGCAATCAGGGAACGGAAAACCTTTCGTTCATCCGACGAAAGCGCTGCTCGCTCCTCGGCGATCTGGTGGAGTCCGCGTCGAATGTCGGTGGCGCTCGGGAGTGTCACGCGCCCAGCCGACGCTCGGGTGCTCCGTTGATACCGCACGTATGGCGGATTCGTGATCACCAGGTCCCAGCTCACGCCAGTGTCCGCCGACCACGTCGACGGCATGAAGGCATCGGCGGTTCTCACCTCGACGGCTGTCCCGGCCTTTGAGAGCCGCTCGCGGCACTGGCCCGCGGCCGCGGGATCGATCTCAACGGCTGACATCCGGGCCGTTGCTCCGATTCCGAGAGCTCCCGCGAGCATGTCGCCGGATCCGGCCATCGGGTCGATAAGTGACGTAGCCGCGTTCGCATCCGCTAGCGCTGCGAGCACCCGAGCCAATGGCTCTCCAGTGAAGTACTGGCCGAGCCTCTTGCGCTCCTTCCGTTCGATGGTCAGCGCTGCGTCGCTCATGTCGACACGGCAGCGTCGAGATCCTTCAGTCTGGCGTAGAAGTCTCGTGACGTCATCGCCACCGTGCGGCCCTCCTCAACGCATCTGGCCACGTAGCGCGAGTATAGGTGTTGCGGACTCAGATCGGCTCCGTGCCTGTCGCGGAGATCGAGGATCTCATCCGCCATGTTCCCTGTCTCATCGGCTGGCTGGGTATCAGCGCCGTGTGACAGGAGGAAGATGGCGTCGCCTCGTGTCGAGCCTTCCGACACGACCTGCTTGAAGCTCACTTGCGTCTTGTCGAGCACGCTGGTGCGTTCGACGACGAGTCCTGCCGAGGTAAACGCGTCGCCTAGAGCAGCCCACACGTCGGGCTTCGACGAGTGGAAGACGACCGTCGCGGCGGCGTCGGCCTTCATCACCCGCGCGACCTCCGCAAAGACTCGCTTCATCAAGGCGCCGTACTCCGCCACTCCCTTGCCCTGCGACGGGCTTACGATGGCTTCCTCGGTATCGTCGGTCGTATGGGCTAGCCATGCCTCGTTGATCTGGTTGATCTCGGCATACGGGATGAAGCCACCGAAGGGGGGATCGGTGAACACGTAGTCGACCGACCGGTCTGCGAGGTCCAGCTGCGTACTCGAGGCGTTCACGACGCGCACCGTGCTGGAGCCGCCGTACGAGGTTGCGAACGCCGCTTCGAACGTCGCGATCTTCCGACGCACGCCGTCGATGACGTTCTTCTCTACGGGGAGGCTGCTGATGTACAGAACGCCGCTTTGAGCTCCTGTGAGGACGAAGTCGGCCATGCCAGTCTTCACGACGACTCTCGTCATGAGCGTTGAGTGGCTCGCGTTGTAACTAAGCACCAAAAGGCGAAGGGCGTCGCGCATCGAAGGCGGCTGTGCTTCGATCGCGGTCCAGAGCGCGCCGAGAGCGATCAGGTTGCGGCGCGTGTAGAAGTGATGGATCCGCTCAATGCCCTGGTGGTAGCCCGACCGATAGAGATCGCCCCAGCGGATCGCGTTCGAAGGAACACACGGCGGGATCGGATATGCGAGCACTCTTTCGATGAGTTCAAGGTCGTTGGGTCGTGGCTTGCGGCGCCACGTTGCGCGACCGGAGCGCCCGTAGACGTGCGCCAGCTCCCGACGTCGTTGGGTTGTCTGCGCTCCCGTCATCGGATCCTCGACCAGCTCGATCGCGCGCGGGGCCTCCGAGGTCGTCAGCGACGCGCCGCACGAAGGACAGTCAGCCTCCTTGCGGAGCGCCAAGGGATCGTGCTCAACGGCGAGATCCCAGTACGGGGTCTCCTGACCGCAACGGCAGACGACGACATCAGTCCAGACCGCATGGCGCAGCACGCCGGCTCCGCCGTCCGGGGCCTCGGCCGCGTACATCCAGGAGTACTCGTGCGCGATCGCCGACACGACGGCGTCCGCCGCTCGGCGGAACTCCGACGGCTCGGGCGGGTCGCACATTGTTCGCGACAGAAGCGAGCCGATGACGCCCAGCTCGTAGAGGACGACGTGACGAGGACCCCACTCAACGGCGAGCCCAAGCTCATGGGCGCGCCGCCGCATGGCCGGCGTTGGATTCTCACACAGCCGCGCCGCCATGCCGGTCGTGCCGCTCCCGGCGAACGCATCCAGAACGGTGTCACCGGGAGAGGTGTGCGCCGCGACGAACAGCGCGATGGCCTCAGGGTCAATTTTGGTCGGGTAGGAGAACGCGTTGTAGACGGGACCCGACCGCCGCGACGGCATGGGCTTCTCGTAGAGCAAGCCAAGCCTGTCGTCGTCCGCGGGGAGAGCCTTGTTCGTCACCTCCGGCCTCCCCTGTCTTGACGAGGTGCGTGCGCCAGCACCCGAAGCAGTACCGACTTCGTCGCTGCGCTCTGACTGATCCGCGGGCTGAAGCTCAAGGAGACGCTTCCCTGCTGGCCGTAGCCATTGAGCGAGGAAACCGGCGACAGTTGAAGGCGCGTTGTAGCCGACGCGCAGCTTCTCAGGAGTGGGTGGGGGAGCGACGGGAGAGGGGCTCTCATCCTCAGCATAGCGGAGCCGAAGCTGTCCGACATGGTTCTGCTGTCGGCTCATGACTCGTCCTCGTCCGGGGAGCTATCGGGGTACGGCGAGACCGGTTCGGCCACAAAGAGGGGAGGCTGCCACGCTTGTCGGACGTAGCGCTCGGCTTCCTCAGTGAACCAATTCTTCAGGGTGCGGCCGTCGCGCGTCAACTCAGCGTAGAGTTCTCGCTTCAGACTTGGATCAACCTCAATCACGATGCGACCGCTCGGCCCCCTCGCCATCCTGCCATGTTACATCACATAAGGCACATGTTGCAACTACCCTTCTCAATCCGATTAGGACGGTGGACGGCGCGCGACCCTTGCAGTCGCCTCGCTGATGGACGAGCCGACTGGGACCTGCCGAGATCGCCCAGCGACTGGAGCTCCCCCGGTTTCGTGGACAGTTGACCTTGTGGACTTTATCTCTACCGGAGCCGCCGGGCCTGTGGGAGCGGTGGGCGGCGCCGCAGGCGCCGTCCAAGGAGCTGTGGGAAACGCCGCAGGCGTTTTCCATGGCTCCGGCGGCTTCCACAGGCCTCCGGCTTCG
>JBOGJI010000165.1:0-6324 GCA_050747865.1 Thermoanaerobaculia bacterium | reverse complement strand
CTCGCGCACGTTGCCCGGCCAGGAGTAGCCGCGCAGCCGTTCCAACGCCTCGCCGTCGATGGCGCGCACCGGGCGGCCGAGACGGCGGGCGAAGCGCTCGCGGAACGCCTCGGCGAGGACCGGGATGTCCTCCGGGCGCTCGCGCAGCGGCGGCAGCCGCAGCGTCATCACGTTGATCCGGTACCAGAGATCCTCGCGGAACCGGCCGGCCTCCACCTCGGCCTTCAGGTCGCGGTTGCTGGCGCTGATCAGGCGCACGTCCACCGAGGTCGGCCGGCTGTCGCCGACGCGCTCGAAGCGGCCGGTCTCGAGCACCCGCAGCACCTTGGCCTGGGCGGCGAGCGGCAAGGCCTCGACATCGTCCAGGAACAGGGTGCCGCGGTGGGCGACGCGGAAACGGCCCTCGCGGTCCTCCACCGCGCCGGTGAAGGCGCCCTTGCGATGGCCGAAGAACTCGGCTTCGAAGAGCTCGAGCGGCACGGCGGCGCAGGCCACCTCGACGTAGGCGGCCGCGGACCGGGGGCTCGAACGGTGGATCAGCGCCGCCAGCTCGCCTTTGCCGCTGCCGGTCTCGCCGAGCAGCAGCACGGCGGTGTCCGAAGCCGCCACCCGCAGGGCCTGGTCGACGGCCCGCCGCCATGCCGGGCTGACGCCGATCGGGCCGGCGGCGCCGGCGGCATGCGGCCGCTCGCGCAGATAGCGCAGCTGCCGCCGCTGGTCGCTCAATTCGATCGCGCGCTCGAGCACCAGCACCATCTGGTCCGGATCGACCGGTTTCTGTAGGTAGTCCGACGCGCCGGCCCGCATGCAGTCCACCGCCGAGGCGACCGAGCCGTGGCCGGTGTAGACCACGATGGGCAGGCTCTCGTCGAGCGCGTGGACGCGGGTGATGAGCTGCAGGCCGTCGCCGCCCGCCATCCTCAGGTCGGTGACCAGGGCGTCGAGGCCCTCCAGATCGTGCTGACCCAGCGCCTGCTCGAGGCCGCCGGCGGTGCGCACCTCGAAGCCGCGCTGCTCGAGGACCGCGGCCAGGGAGTGACGCACGTAGGCCTCGTCATCGACGAGCAGGATGGTGCCGCGCGGGCGCTTCATGCCGTCTCCGCGCGCCGCCCGGCCGCGGCATCGGCCGGCAGATCGAGCGCCTCCGCGGCATCGTTCGCGAGCGGCAGCTCCACCAGGAAGCTGGCGCCGCCCCCCCGACGATTCGCTGCTCGGATCGATCCGCCGTGAGCCTGCACGATTCCGTGGCAGACGGCGAGGCCGAGCCCGGTCGAGCCGCGGGTCGAATAGAAGGGCTCGAACAGATGCTCCTGGGCCTCCGTCGAGAGTCCCGGTCCGCGATCGAGGACCTGGATGCGGGCGCGGTCTCCCTGGCGGGACGTCCGCAGCTCGACCCCGCCGCCGTCGCCCTGAGCGTCGCAGGCGTTGAGCAGCAGGTTCAGGAAAAGCTGCGAGAGGGAGGCGCCGTCGCCGCGCACCGGCAGCGGACGGTCCGCCGCCGAGATCGTGAAGTCGATGTGACGATACGCCGGATTCGCGGCCACGAAACCGAACGTTCGTTCGGCCACCTCCGCCAGGTCGAGTCGGCGGTGCTCCCCCCGCCCAGGCTCCGCGAAGGTCAGCACTCGACGCACCACCCCGGCCGCCCCGTCCGTCCCCTCGCGGATGCGCTCCACCAGCGTCCGCGCCGCGGCCGCGTCCCCCGCCTCGAGCTCGTGTTCGAGCAGGCTCAGGTAGTTGACGATGCCGGTCAACGGGTTGTTGATCTCGTGGGCGACGCCCGCGGCCAGCCGCCCCACGGTCGCCAGCCGCTCGCTGTGCTGCACCTGGCGCTCCAGCTCGGCGCGCTCCTGGGCGTGCCGCGCCTCGGCCGCGGCCTCGGCCGCGGCCCGCGTCTGGCGCAGCACGATCACCCCCAGAACCGCCGAGGCGGCGAGGACGATCAGGTTCACCAGCAGGGTCCGCCGGAAGCCGACCAGGATCTCCTCCATCGAGCCGAGCAGGGCCGTCGACTCCGTGGCCGGAGCCAGCCACCAGCGGATCCGCGGGCTCCACTCCTCGGCCTCCACCGCGGCGCCCACCCCCGGCGCCGGCCCGCCGGCGGTCAGCACCAGCCCGGCCGCGGCGGGCAGGGTCCGCCGCAGCAACCGGCCAGAATCGATCCACACGCGGACCCGCCCGGGCGCGCCGGCGGAGCCGTCGCCCGGCAGGGGCCAGACGCTCTCGTGCAGCTCGCCGCGGCCGCCCGGACCGGCGGCGATCTCGTCCCGCCGCAGATTCACCGGCGAGCCCTGACGCCAGCCGGCGGCGGCGAGCAGCTCTCCGCTCGGACGCTCCGCGTAGATGCGGTGGACCGCGGGATGGGCCTCCAGGAATAGCAGGATCGCGCCTTCCAGCTCGAGGCGGCTCCAGCGCCGGGCCACCGGATCGTCCGCCCCCAGCTCGCGGGGGGCGCGCGCCACCGGTCTGCTGTGGACCAGGAAGCGCAGGTCGCCGTGCAGAGTTGCCAGCGCCGCGCTCAGGGTCGCGGCCTGGGCACCCACCTCGCGCGTCAGCTCGGAGCGGGCCAGCTCGGCGGCCCGCCGCCGGGCGTCCAAGATGCCCCAGATGGCGGTGGCCTGGATCGTCAGCAGCAGCAGACCGATCAGGGCGAGCAATGCTCTACCGCGCCGCTTCGGGTTCCGCTGGATCTGCCTCGCGACCTCCATAGAGTCTGCGAACCCCTGCTCCGAACCATCCTAGACTGGTCGCTTCCTGCTCGTCAAAGCACGATCCGGCCGCAGGTCGCCGCGCCGGATCATAGATGCTATGAGGCGATGAGCCATCCGAGACTGGACCTCGCGACGCGTCACCGCCGGCCAGAGTCTGCCGGCTACGGCGGGACCCTTCGCGTGAGCCACTCGCGGCGGTAGGCCTCGAGCTCCTCCGGATAGGCCTGCTCGGGCTCGTAGGGATAGGCCCACATGCCGTGGAACGGCAGCGGGCCCACCACCTGCCCCGCCAGGGTGTTGCGGTCGGCGTCTTTGCCCCAGCCTTCGCTCTCCAGGAAGACGGTGCGGCGCCAGCCGACAGGAAGGACAGGCAGCCCCGCGGCGTCGAACTCCAGGGCCAGCTCGTCGCCGGCGCCGACGATCACGGTCCGGCTGTCGGTCGCGGTGAGCAGAGGGCGCACGTCTCCGTAGCGCGTGTATTCGCCGGGCATGGGCAGCCACGGCGAATCGGTGCGCACGCGGGCGTAGTCGACGGTGTGTGGGCCCGCCGGAGAGGTGCGCTCGATGGCCGAGAACCCGCGGTAACGCAGCTCCGCCTTCGCCGGAGCGAGGCGGGCCGCGAGCCGCGGCGTCGCATCCGCAGTCTCCGTCGACCAGAGGACGCGGTCATAGGCCACCCACCAGGTGGAGACGATGCGCAGGCGCCGCGCGCCCGCGGGAAGCGGCGGCGTGTCGACCACCATCGGCTTGGTCTTGCCGGCCGGCAGGCCGATGTTCTCCACCAGGGTCTGCCAACCCTCCTCGGTTTCCACCTCGAGGCGCGGGAAGACCGTGGCGAGGTCCGGGCGCTGCGCCGTGGCGAGGTTGAGGCTGGCGTCGGGCGGGAAGAGCCAGCTCTCGAGCACCAGGCGGACCGGAACGGCGGGAGCCTCGCCGAGATCGAGCGTCAGGCTCCACGGCCGCACCGCCACGCCTTGATAGCGGCTGGGCTCGAACGCTCGCGCGTAGCTCTCGTCGCGTTCGGCCAGCAGCGAGCGCACGTCCTCTCCGTCCCCGGTCCAGGCGCCGGCCAGCGGCCGCAGCTCGCGGGTGGCGAGCACCGTGGGAGGCGACTGCGTCCCCGGCGACCGCACGTAGAGGTTGCTGGCCACCTCGACGTCCGGCGGGTGGTCGACGACCCAGAGCTCCAGACGATCGAAGTAGAAGGCCTCCCACAGCTCGCCGGTCACCCGCAGGTCGTAGCGGCCGTCGCGCGGCACCGCCCCGTCGATGCGCACCAGCTCTTCGGTGGAGGTCGGAGGCGCCCAGACGCCCTCCCCCAGCGGCATGCCGAGCATGGTGTTCCACAGCAAATCGGTGACGAAGCGGATCCTCTCGCCATCCCAGGTATAGAGGAACGGGCAGCTCCCCTTGAGCACCTGCTCCTCGACGATCCGGCTGTCGGCGGCGATGTCGAGACGGTTCTGCGGCACGCCGTTCGTCCACACCACGCGCAGGACCTGCGCGGTCCTTTGGCGACCGAGGCCGAAGCGCGTCACCGGACCGCTGACCTCGCGGAACTGGTAGGCGGTGCCGTTGCGCACCTCCAGCACCGAGCCGCGACCCTGGGCGTTGTTCTTGCTCGAGCCGTCGGTGAGGCCGCGCAGCTGCACCGCCAGCCAGTGATTGCGGTTGCCGCCCTGGTTGATGAGGGCTCGCAGCCCCCGCTCCCCACCCTCCACCAGGTCCTCGTCGCCGTCGCCATCCAGGTCGAGGCCTACCAGCGAGGTCGCGGCGGCGACCTCGGCCGGGGTCACGAACTCGAATTGCGTCCCTGGGCGCTGCAGCAGCAGGACCGTGCCCTGCGGGCCGGTGACCGCGAGGTCGAGCCGGCCGTCGAGGTCGGCGTCCAAGGCGACCACGGAATCGAATCGTGCGCTCGTGGCGAGTCGCTGGGGGAGTGGCCAGGGAACGAAGTCACCGCCGTCGTTGCGCAGCAGCGTCAAGCCGCGGCCGGCGACCACCAGGTCGGGCCAGCCGTCGTTGTCGAGGTCGGCGGCGACCGCCGCCCTGGCCCCCGCCGGCACCAAGCGCGGTCCGCCGCCCAGCGGGATCTCGACGAACCTCCCCTGCCGCAGGTTGTCCAGGCGCACCAGGCCGTCGGCCGTGACCACCACCAGATCGAGGTCGCCGTCGCGGTCGAGGTCGCTCACCACGAGATCGCGGATCTCCGGCCACTCGCGAGAAGGCAGGGCATGACGGCCGACGGATTCGAGCGGACCGGTGAGCGCGTTGCGCCGCAGATCGACGCCGCCTGGGCCCGCCACGACCAGGTCGAGGTCCCCCTCGATGTCGTAGTCCAACGCGGTCACGGTGGTCCACACCCCGCGAGGCCCCGGTCGCCCCGAGTCCTCGCCGAGCCGGCGCTCCGCGTTGCCCAGGAACAGCCGTGGCGCCCGGCCACCGTACTGCAAGAGGTCCGAGATCCCGTCGTCGTCCAGGTCGGATGCCGCCAGCCGGCTCCCCGCAGCCTCGGCCGCCGGCAGCTCCGTCTTCTCGCCGCCGCCGCCCCAGCGCACGGTCACCGCGCCGTCGACGCCGGCCCACGCCAGGTCCTCCTGCCCGTCGCCGTCGAAGTCGCCGACCGCCAGGCCGCCCGGGCCCACGGCGTCCGGCGACAGCTTTCGCGCCCGCAGCGTGATCGCGATGCCGTCGCCGAATGAGCTCGGCGGCGGCTCTTCGGCGAAGCGCATGACCGGCTCGCCGAGAATCCCGACGTCGAGCTCGCGCACGCCCTGCCGGTACATGGCGGTCGTCCGCAGGACGTTCTCGAGCTGCGCCAGGGGGACCGCCACCCCCTCCAGGTCGCGCTGCTCGACCCCGTCGAGAACCCGCTCGAGCAGCGGCGGCGCCTGCGGCGGCGCCTGCCAGAGGAGCTCCCGCACACGCAGCAGCGACGCCGTCAGCCCCGACCGATCCCCCGCCGCGCGCGCCGCCTGAGCGCGCTTGAAGAGGACGGCCAGGTTCTCCGGGCGCAGCGCCGCCAGCCGGTCGAGCGCCGTCTTCCGCACCGATTCCGCCGGCCGGCCGTCGGCGATGTCCGCCAGGCGCAGGAGCTGGAACTGCAGCCGCACGTCGTCCGGCGCCCGGGCGGCCGCCCGCGCCGCGGTTTCCAGAGCGCGGTCGAGCTCGCCCTCCCACTCGGCCACCAGCGCGGCGACGCCGAGCAGATCCGGCCGCCCGGCGTCCCGCTCGAGGGCTTGCTGCACCGCCCGCCGGGCCTCCGCGGGCTGCTGCCGGCGCAGGTTGGCGATGGCGAGATTGGCCCACGGCAGCGGGTCGTCGGGCCGCGCCTCGGCCAGGCGCTGGAACGTCGCCGCCGCCTCTTCGGGACGATCGTTCTCGAGCTGCGCGAGACCCAGGTCGCGCAGCTCGAACGGCGTCTGCGCCGCGACCGGAAGCCCCGAGGCGAGCGCCGCAGCGACGACGACGCGCAACGTCAGGCAGTGCATTGGTAGATCCTTACTGCCTCCCCGCCGTTTGGCGAGGGTTGAAGTCAAGACCCCCTTTCAAACCGTGCATGCGGATTTCCCGCACACGGCTTACGGGTGGCCGCTCGGGTCGCGGCATTACG
>JBOGJI010000164.1:0-5630 GCA_050747865.1 Thermoanaerobaculia bacterium | reverse complement strand
GCGCGACGGTCCAGGCGGACCTCGTCGGCGGCGGTCAAGAAGAACTTGTGGGGCGTCTCGGGGAAGACCCGGGTGCCGATGTCCCGGCCTTCGACCACGCCGCCCCAGCGCGAGGCGAGGTCGCGCTGCAGGGCCACCATGCGGCGTCGCACGCAGGGGTGGACCGCGATGCGCGAGGTGGCCTCGGAGACTTCGGGAGAGCGCAGTCGCGGCCCCGGCTCGACGCCGTCGACCAGGACGCGCAGCCGTCTGTCGTCCCCCATCTCGACCGCGAGGTCGAGATTCGCGGCGATGGCCTCGACCGTGTCCGCATCGTCGAGATCGACACCCCGGTCGAGCGCCGCGAGGCCGATCGCCCGATACATTGCGCCAGTCTCGAGATACGGCAGCTCCAGGCGTCGGGCCACCTCCTGGGCCACGGTCGTCTTGCCGACACCGGAGGGGCCGTCGATGGCCACCACCAACGGAGCCTGCGTCACCGCTTCCTCCGCTCGCGTCGCCGCGAACCCGAAGCGGCCGGGCCTTTTGTCGCCCGTTTAGCCGGACTCCGTGTCAGCCGCTTCTTTGGCCGAGCGGCCACCGTGCGGCCGGCAGCGACGCCGGACGCTTCAGATTTGGCTTCGCGCCGTCGCAGTTGCTCGATCTCTTCGTCGCGCAATAGGCGGAGGCCGCCGGGGGGGAGGCGCGGATCCCGCAGCGGGCCGATCGCCACCCGGTGGAGCTTCTGCACGGGGTTGCCGATGCGGAAGAACATCTCCCGCACCTGGCGCGTGCGCCCCTCGATCAGCTCCACCTCCCACCAGGTGTTCGCCGCCGCGCCCTTGCTGGTGGCGCGCAGGAAGCGGATGCGCGCCAGCGCCGTTTTCCGTCCCTCGATCGAGATCCCCCGTCGCAGGCGGTCGACGGCCTGCTCGGGCGGATATCCCTTCACCTTGACCTCGTAGGTCTTGGTGCAGCCGTAGCGCGGGTGCGAGATCCGCTGGGCCAAATCGCCGTCGTCGGTGAGGAGCAGCAGGCCCTCGGTGTGGTAGTCCAGCCTGCCAACCGCCTTCAGCCCCTTGCGCTCACCGGCCGGAACCAGGTCGAAGACGGTCGGCCTGCCCTCGGGGTCGCGCCGCGTGGTGACCGTGCCCCGCGGCTTGTGGAGCAGGAGATAGCGATAGGCCGTCGGGAGGTGCAGGCGCTTGCCGTCCACCTTGATGGCGTCGCGCTGCGGGTCGGCCGACGTCCCCAGCTCGATCACCTCCCCGTTCACCGTCACCCGGCCCTGGCGGATCCACTCCTCGGCCTCCCTGCGGGAGGCGAGGCCGGCGCGCGACAGGAGCTTCTGCACCCGCTCGCGGGTCACGCCTCCTCCAGCTCCCCGGCCGACTGCGAGTCCAGCTCCTCCACCGCTTGCGCCTCGAGCTCTTCGGCCGCCTGAGCGTCGAGCTCCTCCGCCGCCTGAGCGTCGAGCTCCTCCGCCGTATCGCCGGCCTCGAGTCCGGCGGCGCGACCGTCACTCGGCCCGCTACCCATGGAGAGCCCTTCGGCGCCCCCCTCGAGCAGTTCCTCGAACTCTTCCAGCGGCGGCAGGTCGCGGATCGAGTTGAGCCCGAAGTGCACCAGGAACTCCCGGGTGGTGGCGTAGAGGAACGGCCTGCCCACCACCTCCTTGCGGCCGCTGATGCGGATCAGCCGCCGCTCGAGCAGCGTGCGCAGCACCCCGGCTGGGCTCACACCGCGCAACTCCTGGATCTCAGGAGCGGTGATCGGCTGCCGGTAGGCGATGATGGCCAGGGTCTCGAGCGCCGCCATGGTGAGCCGGCTGCGGCCGCCGGCGGCGAAGAAGCGGCGCAGATAGTCCCCCAGCTCCGGTCGCGTGGCCATGCGGTAGCCACCGGCCACCTCCTCGATCAGCAGCCCGCGCTCCGGCGACGGGCGATAGCGCTCCACCACCGCGTCCAAGGCTTCCGCCGCCAGCTCGCGATCGGCCTCGTCGAAGACCTCGAGCAGCCGCTCCTTCGACACCGGATCGCCGGTGGCGAACAGCAGCGCTTCCAGCGCCGCCTCGAGCTCGTGCTTGTCACTCACGTGTCCAAAGCCTCCAGTTCGTGCACTGCGACTTCGCGGGTCGTGCGATAGAGCAGGATGTCCCGCGTCGTGGTCTGGTGCAGCCGCACCAGCTGCAGTCGCGCCAGCTCGAGCACCGCGAGGAAGGCGGCCACCGCCTCGGCGCGGCAGCTTCTCCGCCCGAGATCGGCCACGAGATCGAGCGGCGTCCCGGGGTCCAGCGCCTCGAGCAGCCGCTCGAACTGGGCGCGCACCGAGAAGCTCTCGCGGTCGAGATGGAGCGCCGGAGGATGCTCTCGCTCGTATCGCCGTAAGGCATCGCGCAGGGCTCCCAGGAGGTCGTAGAGCGACACCTCGCCGAGATCTAACGACTCCTCCTCGTCGCCCGCTGCCGGCAGCGTCGGGCGGACGTGCCGGGTCCAGATGCCGCGCCGCAAGCCGTCGATCTCCGCCATCGCCTGGGCGGCCTCCTTGATGCGGCGATACTCGAGCAGCCGTTGCACCAGCTCTTCCCGGGGATCCTCCTCGGGCTCGCCCTCAGGCGTCGACGGCCGCGGCAGCAGCGAGCGCGACTTCAGGTGGATCAGCAGAGCGGCGACATAGATGTAGTCGCCGGCGACGTCCAGGTTGAGCTCCTCCATCAACCCCAGGTACTCGTGGAACTGGTCGCAGACCGTGGCCACGGGGATCTCGGTGACCTCAACGCGATTGAGCTTGCAGAGCTGCAGCAGCAGGTCGAGCGGCCCCTCGAAGACCGGCAGGTGGACCTGCCAAGCCTCGGGCAGCAGGCCGCCGCCCGTCGCGGGGAGGCTCATGGGGCACCCTCTCCCGGCGACACAGTCACCGGCAGCGACGCGTAGTCGAGCGCCATGGCGTCGCGCACCGCATCCAGCGTCTCCCGCGCGCGCTCCCGCGCCGCGCGCGAGCCGTCGCGCAGGATGTCGAGCAGTGTGCTGCGGTCCCGGATCAGCTCGGCGCGCCGTGTGCGCACGGGCTCCAGGAACTCGATGAGCTGCTCGGCGATCAGACGCTTGTCGTCCACACAGCCGATCTCGGCCGCCTTGCACTCGCGGCAGACCCGCTCCTGCACCTCGGACGGCGAGACCAGGCGGTGGAACTGGAAGAGGTTGCAGGTCTCGGGATGCCCCGGGTCCGCGCGCCGGATGCGCTCCGGATCGGTGAACATCTGCATACACTTGGCGCGGATGGCGTCGGGGTCGTCGGCGAGGTCGATGGTGTTGCCGTACGACTTCGACATCTTGCGCCCGTCGAGCCCGGGCACCCGCGCGGCCGGCGTGAATAGGGCCTGTGGCTCCGGGAAGATCTCCCCGTAGAGGCCGTTGAACCGCCGGACGATCTCGCGCGAGAGCTCCAGGTGGCTCGCCTGGTCCTCCCCCACCGGCACGAAGGAGGCCCGGTAGATCACGATGTCGGCCGTCTGCAAGACGGGATAGCCGAGAAAGCCGTAGGTGGAGAGGTCCTTGTTCGCGATCTCGCGGATCTGCTCCTTGTAGGTAGGCACCCGCTCGAGCCAGCCCAGGGGCGTGACCATGGCGAGCAGGAGCTGCAGCTCCGCATGCTCCGGCACCATCGACTGCACGAAGATCACCGAGCGCTCGGGGTCGACGCCCGAGGCGATCCAGTCGGCGACCATCTCCAGCGTGTTGGACGCGATGCGCGAGGGGTCGGCGTAGTCGCTGGTCAAGGCGTGCCAGTCGGCGGCGAAGTAGTAGCAGCGGTACTGGTCCTGCAGCTCGGCCCAATTGCGCAGCGCACCCAGGTAGTGGCCGAGGTGAAGCCGGCCCGTCGAGCGCATGCCCGAGACCACGATCTTCTCGCCGTTGTTCATGCCGTTACCGTCCGCTCGTCCATCCGCGCCCCCTCCCCCACAGGCCACGCTCCGGGCGGGCGCCTGCGGGACCCAGCCTACCAAGATCGCGCCGCAGTGCACCGCCGTTGAGGGCGGTGGTGAAGTGGCGCATGCCGGGCGTCAGCCCTGCCGGGTCTGCCGTTCGACGTACTGCCGCAGAATGCTGAGAGGAGCTCCACCGACGGAGCCCGCGAAGTACGAGCCGGACCAAAGCCGCTGGGCGCGCCAGTAATGGCGCACCAGCTCGGGGAACTCCTGGCGCAGTCTGCGCGAGGAGACGCCCTTCAGGCTGTTGACGAGCCGTGAGAGGGCGACCTTCGGTGGGAAGTTCACCAGCAGGTGGACGTGCTCGCTCTCGCCGTTGAACTCCACCAGCTCACACTCGAAGTCGCTGCACACGGACCGGAAGACTTCCTCCAGTCGCTCCAGGTGGCGCTTCTCGAAGACGCGCCGCCGGTACTTGGTCACGAAGACCAAGTGCACGTGGAGAACGAAGGCACAATGCCGACCGGTCCTGATGCCTTGTGCGGTGCTCACAAACCAAGGATAGATTAGGTCCGTGAAGCTGCGCTACAGCTTCCGCCTGTATCCGTCGCCCGGCCAGCGCCAGGCGTTGGCCCGAACGTTCGACTGCGCCCGTGTCGTCTTCAACGACGCGCTCACGACGAGGCGGGAGGCTCATGCCAGTGGGCTCCCGTACCCCAGAGACGGAGAGCTCTCCCGGCGCCTCATCACCGAGGCAAAGAAGACTCCGGAGCGTGCGTGGCTCGCCGAGGTCTCGGCGGTCGTGCTCCAGCAGGCCCTGGCGGACCTCAGCGTCGCGTACCGGAACTTCTTCGATTCGCTGAAGGGTAAGCGCAAGGGCCCCAATCTCGCGCCACCGCGGTACCGCTCCAAGCGCGGCCGGCAGGCGATCCGCTTCACGCGCAACGCCCACTTCACGATCACCGCCGGCGGCAAGCTCCGGCTGCCGAAGATCGGCGAGTTGCCGGTGCGCTGGTCGCGCAAGCTCCCGAGCGAGCCGTCCAGCGTCACGGTCATCCTCGACAGGGCGGGCCGGTACTTCGCCTCCTTCGTCGTCGAGGTCGAGCCGACTCCCTTGCCGGAGCGGCAGGAGGAGGTTGGGGTCGACCTGGGGCTTTCCTCCTTTGCCGTCCTCTCCGACGGCCAGGTCATCGACTCACCGAGGTTTCTGCGCCAAGCTGAGCGGAAGCTCAAGCGCGCCCAGCGGGCGCTGTCCCGCAAGCAGAAGGGCTCTGCAAACCGGCGGAAGGCTCGGCTGCGGGTGGCTGGGGCGCACGCCAGCGTTGCCGACGCGCGCCGGGACTTCGCGCACAAGCTCTCCACGCAGTTGATCCGCGAGAACCAGGCGGTGTACGTGGAGGACTTGGGCATCAAAGCCCTGGCCCGCACCCGGCTGGCGAAGTCCGTGCACGACGCGGGCTGGTCGCAGTTTCTCCGCATACTCGAGGAGAAGGCCAGCCGGTACGGCCGGACCTTCGGGAAGGTCAACCGGTTCTATCCGTCGTCGCAGAGATGCTCGGCCTGCGGCCGGATCGACGGGGAAAAGCCCTTGCACGTCCGGACCTGGACGTGCGCCTGCGGCGTCGCGCACGACCGGGACGTGAACGCCGCTCGAAACATCCTCGCCGCCGGACGGGCGGAGAGGCAAAACGCCTGTGGAGAGGGCGTAAGACCGGGACCGGCG
>JBOGJI010000163.1:0-1530 GCA_050747865.1 Thermoanaerobaculia bacterium | reverse complement strand
ACCCTGCCGCAAGACTGCGCCGCGCTCTACCGGCCGCGCAAGCCGCGAGACTCACCGCTCTATCAGCTCATCGAGAGCCGCTACGACGAGGTCAAGGGCCAATGGGAGGAGCGCTTCGAGCGCCGCTTCGGCTTCTGGCGCGGCGCTGTCGAGGACGCTGTGTTCGCCTTCCTCGACTGCGGGATCTACGAGCACGGTTTCGCCCGCGTGGTCTGCAACGACTGCCGGGCCGAGTTCCTCGTCGCCTTCTCCTGCCAGCGTCGCGGGTTGTGCCCGTCGTGTGCCGCCAAGCGCGGGGCCATCTTCGGAGCCCTGCTCGCCGAAGAAGTGCTCGACGAGGTCGGCCACGCGCTCTGGACGTTCACGATCCCGAGGATGCTCCGCCCATATTTCCTGCACCACCGGGAGCTGCTCGGCGAGCTCTGCCGGGCCGGCTGGGAGGTCGTTAGGGAGCTCATGGTCGCCGCCACCCAACGGCCCGACCTGCAGCCCGGGATGGTGTCGGTCGTACACACAGCGGGAGATCTTTTGGGATGGCACCCCCACGCGCACGCCATCGCTTCGCGCGGTGGATGGGATGCCGACGGGCAGTGGGTGCCGGTGCCCTTCGTCGGCACAGGCGAGGCCGAGCGCCTCTTCCAACATCGGGTGATCGCGCTGCTGCGCGACCAGGGGCTGCTGAGCGACGAGCGGATCGAGCTCCTGCTGTCCTGGCGCCATAGTGGGTTCAGTGTCCACAACACGGTGCGCGTGGCGGCAGGGGACACGGCCGGGATCGAGCGGCTTGGCCGCTATCTCCTGCGCTCACCCGTAGCCGTCGAGCGCCTGCTGTTCGACCTGAGCACGGGCGAGGTTCTCTATCACCCGAAACAACACCACGACCGCGGAAAGCCTCGCGCCGAGCGCCTCGAGCCCGCGGAGTTCCTGGCTCGCTTGCTCCAGCACGTGCCCGAGCCGCGGCTGCACCAGGTGCGTTACTACGGCCGTTACTCCAATGTGGCACGGGCGCGGCGGAGCCTTGACGAGACGAACGCGCGCCCCGCGATGCCTCCTCACAGAGAAGAGCCGGATACCGCCGAGCGCCGCCAGGCCCGTCGGGCGTGGGCGCAACTCATCCGAAGGGTCTACGAAGTCGATCCCTTGATCTGCCAGCAATGCGGCGGCAAGATGCGCGTCGTCGCCTTCCTCCTTGACCCGGCCGCCATCGGCCAGATCCTCGCCCACCTCGCACGTCAGGCCAGGCTCGCGCCCCGCGGTCCACCGGCGCCGAACGTCGACCAGGCTTGTGCCGCCTCGTAAGCCTTACTACCTGGTGCCGGTGAAGTTCCCTGGCCGGGCTTCGGAAAGGTGCGCGCGGGGAGCCCGAAAGGGCTCTCGCCACGCTGTTCCTGGACGCACTTGGCCCCTCGCTCGCTGCTCTCTGCTGTCTCCTCAGCTCCAGCTCCCCTCTTCAGGCCCCAGCAGAGGCCGCGCCGCAGTCGCTCGCACGTGTGCTACCTTCTGCGGCGGAAAACGAATTCACTATCCTCT
>JBOGJI010000162.1:0-18706 GCA_050747865.1 Thermoanaerobaculia bacterium | reverse complement strand
CCACCCGCTCGACGATCGACCGCACCGTCGACCACGAGATGCCCATCAGGCGGGAGACCCGAGTGAAGTCCGAGCCCTGCGCCAGATAGGCCACCAGCTCTTCCAGCGCACTCGTTGCCCGACCCCCAGCCTCGGCCCACGGCACCTGCTCGGTGCGAACCCCGCAACGGCGACAGCTCACCCGCCGTGGCGCGTAGACCAGCCACACCGCCGTGCGACCCCAGGGCAGATGCCGCCACCGCCGCGCCGGACGCCGGTCGAACCCCGGCGCTCGTTTCCCGCACCGCCCGCAGCGCGGACGACGCCACCGCGGGCGCACCTCCACGCTCACCTCTCCGTCTCCCGACCACCACACATCCCGCACGAACAACGCCGTGACACCGATCCATCGTCGCAGTAGAGTCGTCGCACGCATGGGGTCCTCCCTGCCCTCGGGGCCTCGATGAACACCCCAAGCAGAGCAGAGATCCCGTGCGTCTTCAATAACTTACCACGGCGCCCAACCCGCTACCGATCGGCTCCCAAAACGCTCTCCTCCGACTCGACGCACCACCGCCTCACCCTGCCGACCTACCCACTCGAAGCTGAGGAGAGCCGGATCGTTCCGCACTCGCGATCTGATCCTCGGCTACTTCCGCGCTCACGCCGCGGGCGATGTGCAGAGCCGGGTGCGAGCCTGATTGTCGCGGCGGAGCGAGCGAAGGTCGAGGCCCATTGCATAGCATGCCAGGGGCATGCTACAGTCATGCTATGGCGCACATCCAAGTGAAGAACGTTCCGGAGGAGTTCCACCAGCGTCTGCGGCGCTGCGCCGAGCGACGGGGCCAGTCCATTCGCGACCTCGTGCTCGAGGCGGTGCGCCGTGAGCTTGCCCAGGAGGAGTTCGTGGCGAGACTGCGCAAGCGGCAGCGCGTCCGTCTCGACCGGCCCGCCGGTGAGCTGCTGGCCGAGGTTCGCGCCGAGCGGGAGTCCGCCCTCTGAGCCTCGTCGTCGACGCGTCGGTCGCGGTGGAGTACCTGCTGCGCACGCCGCTCGGCGAGGCGGTCGCGGACCGGCTGGAGCGCGAAGAGCTGATCGCCCCTGAGCTGCTGGATGCCGAGGTGCTCGCGGTGCTCCGGCGAGCGCTGCTGACTGGCGCGCTCGACACCGATCGTGCCGAGACTGCGCTCGCGGACCTCATTGACTGGGGGGTGCGCCGGCTCCCACATGTCTTCCTGGTGCACAAGGCCTGGGAGTTTCGGCACAATGTCACCGCCTACGACGCGCTTTACCTCGCCGCTGGAGAGCTCTACGAGGCACCGGTCCTCACCGCCAACGGTCCGCTCGCTCGTGCTCCGACTTCCGGGGTTTTGGTCGAGAATGTCCGCGTCCGATGACTAGGGCTACCGTATCCGACCCGCGACGGGCGCTGCCGGCGGTGGATCGGCTGCTCGACGATCGCCGCGTCGAGCCTTTGGCGGCGCAGTATGGGAGGGAAGCAGTGCGCAACGCCCTCCGGGCGGTTCTCGAGGATGCGCGCGTAGCGATAGCCGGAGGCCTCTCGTTCGAGATCGATACCGAGGCGTTGCTCGCGCGCGTGGAACGACGGCTGGCGGGCACGCTCGGGGCCCGGTTGCGGCCGGTGCTGAACGCCACCGGGGTTTTTCTGCATACCAATCTGGGGCGTGCGCCGTTGCCTCGGGAGGTGGCGGCGGAGACGGCGGAGCTGGCGGCCGGCTACTGCGACCTCGAGCTCGATCTGGCGACCGGCAAGCGGGGCGAGCGCAATCGGCGGGCGCGGGCGCTGCTCGCCGCGCTCACCGGCGCCGAGGACGCCCTGGTGGTGAACAACAATGCCGCGGCGCTGGTGCTCGCCCTCGCCACCTTCGCCGCCGGCCGTGGAGTAGTGGTGTCGCGCGGCGAGCTGGTCGAGATCGGGGGCTCGTTCCGCATCCCGGAGATCCTCGCGGCGTCCGGGGCCCGGCTGGTGGAGGTCGGCACCACCAATCGCACCCGGCTGGCCGACTACGCGGACGCCCTCGGCGAGCGGACGGCGCTAATGCTCAAGGTGCAGCCCAGCAACTTCCGCCAGAGCGGCTTCGTCGAGGCGGTGGAGCCGGCGGCGCTGGCCGAGCTGGCGCACCGCCACGGACTCGTCCTGCTGGTCGACCAGGGCAGCGGCCTGCTGCGCCGTCATCCGGCGCCGCAGCTCGCGGGATACGCGGCGGCCGACGAGCTCCTCGCCGCCGGCTGCGACCTGGTGGCCGGCAGCGGGGACAAGCTGCTCGGGGGCCCTCAGGCGGGGCTGCTGCTGGGGCGTCGGGACGCGGTGGAGCGCTGCCGCCGCAATCCGCTCTACCGCGCGTTGCGTCCCGATCGCACGACCTACGCCGCACTGGAGGCGGTGCTGCGAGTACACCTGGCCGGCGCTCCGCTGCCCGTCGACCGGCTGTGGCCCGACGCCGAAGCGCATCGCCGCCGGCTGGAGGGCGTGGCCGCCGAGCTGGGTGCGACGATCGAGCCGGCGGACGCCTTCCTGGGCGGCGGCTCGGCTCCGGAGCAGGCGATCCCGGGGGAAGCGTTGTCCCTGCCCGGCGACGACGCCCTGGCGCGCCGCCTGCGCCAAGGCGAGCCGCCGGTGATGGGTTACCTGCGGCGAGGCCGTCTGGTGCTCGACCTGCGCACCGTGCCGCCGGAGCAGGACGCCACCCTGGTTCGCGCCGTGCGCGCGGCGCTGGAGACGGCCGGAAGTGGCAGCTGAGAGTCGCGGCGCGCGCCTGCTGGTGGTCGAGGACAAGGAGTCGCTGCGCCGGATGTTGGTCGAGGCGCTGACCGGTGAGGGGTACCGGATCACCGCCGAGGCGGACGGCGAGGCCGCCTGCCGGCGGCTGGCCGGCGGGGAAGGCTTCGACCTGGTGCTCACCGACTTGAAGCTTCCGGGATGCGACGGGCTCGAGGTGCTGCGGGTGGCGCGGGCACAGCCGCCGCCGCCGCCAGTGGTGGTGTTGACCGCCTACGGCACGGTGCGCACCGCGGTCGAGGCGATGCGCCGCGGCGCGTGCGACTTCCTCGAGAAGCCGATCGAGCTCGCCGCGCTCTTCGAGCTCGTCGCCGGCGCCGTCGCGTCGGAGCCCGTGCCGCCCGCGTTCGAAGCCCCGGGGGCGCCGGCCATCATCGGGCGCCACCCGCGGCTGCGCACCGCCCTGACGCTGCTGCGCAAGGTAGCGCCCACCGACTCGACGGTCCTCTTGACCGGCGAGTCGGGTACCGGCAAGGAGCTCTTCGCCCGCGCCCTGCACGCGCTGTCCCCGCGCGCCCGCAGGCCGTTCGTCGCCGTCAACTGCGCGGCGATCCCCGAGGCGCTGATCGAGTCCGAGCTGTTCGGTCACGAGAAGGGGGCGTTTACCGGCGCCGACCGCCGGAGGGCCGGGCGATTCGAGCTGGCGAACCGGGGCACGCTGCTGCTGGACGAGATCGGCGACCTGCCGCTGCCGGTGCAGGCCAAGGTGCTGCGGGTGCTCGAGACCCGCGCCTTCGAGCGGGTGGGAGGCGAGCGGACGCTCACCGTCGATGTGCGCATCGTCGCCGCCACCAACCGGGACCTGCGCGGCATGGTGGTGGCCGGCCGCTTCCGTTCCGATCTCTACTACCGGCTGGAGATTTTTCCCATCGATCTGCCGCCGCTGCGCGAGCGGCCGCAGGACGTGCCGCTGCTCGCCCGCCACCTGGCGGCGCGGATCGCCGCCGCTCACGGCGTCGACGCCATCCGCTTCGACGCCGGCGCCGAGGAATGGCTGGCGGCTCAAGGCTGGCCCGGCAACGTGCGGGAGCTGTCCAATCTCCTCGAGCGCGCGACCATCGTCGCTCCAGGCGACCGCTGGACCGACGTGGCGCTGGCCGGACTGATCGTTGAAGGCCCCGGCCGATCCGTCGACGAGGAGACGGCGATCCGCGACGCCCTGCGCGCGACCGACGGGGACAAGCTGGCGGCGGCGGAGCGATTGGGGGTCAGCTACCGCACCCTGCAGCGGCGGCTCCACGAATACGACCTCGAGGGCTACCCGAAGTATCGCGATTAGGGGCTGTCGGGCTCTCCGGCGCGGCGGCGGGATTCGTAGACCTGGTGCGGCACCACGGCGGGCTGCTGCTCCTGGGTCACCAGGGCGACGGTATCGACCTGGAAGCGGGCGTCCTCGAAGTCGAGCACGTCCAGGACGCGCACCTGGAAGCGGCCGCTCGCTCCAGGCGTGAGCGCCGGCGGCTCGACCGTCGCCGTGGTGGTGCCGACCTGCGCGCCCTCGGCGTCGTAGAGCTCGACCGTCACCCGAATGCCACCGACGGTGTCGGCGCCGGTGTTGCGCACCGAGCCGCGCAGGGTCACGCCCGCGGTCGAGGGATCCACCTGCTTGGCCCATTCGGTGACGACCACGGGTCCGGAAGCCTCCGGCTCCTCGGCAGTCTCCTCCGTCGCGCCGGCCTCCTCGTTTCGCGGACTCTCCGGAGCGGCGTGCTTCACGTCGGCATCGGTCAGGGTGAATACCGCAGGAGGCCGTGACCGCGCAACGCTGTCGCCGGAGCTTTCCCGGGGCGGCCGCGCGGTCTCCCTCCTCGCGCGCGCCGTCTCCCGTCGGCTGGCCTCCAGGTCCACCTGGGCGAGTTGCAGGGACATCAGGCGATTGGCGGTGTCGCGGAACACTACGGTCGCCTCGCGCACCTCCCACGGCCCGGCGGTCGCGACCCGCGAGCCGTCGCGCAGCACCAGGACGTCGCCGTACACGGCAGCGCCGCACAGGAGGGCGGCGGCCAGACACGGCGCCGCGAGCAACGGCACCTTGCGGCCCCTGGACTGACCGTCACCCTTGCCGCGGCGCATTCTCAGAACTCCTTCCAGTTCTTCTGGGTGATACACACCGGCACCGGGGCGATGTGCTCGAGCCGTGTGTCGGCGGCGATCGCCTTCACGTCGATCCGGTAGTTGGCGAAGGTGCAGCTCGCCGGGAAGAGCGACTTCAGGGTCTCGAGGATCCGTTGCTGACGGTCGTCGAGCTGGCCGGCGTCGGGGGGGGCGACAGGCCCCGTGTCCCCTTCGTCGTCGCCGGGAGCGGCCACCGTCGGGCTCGGCTCGGCGTAGGCGCTGGACACCAGGGAGTCGACGGCGATCGAGCGGCTCGAGGCGCCGCCGAATCCCTCCAGCACGCCGGACGAGGTGGCCGTGTTCAGGGCGTAGATCCGGTTCTCGCCGCCCGGCTCGCATGCCTGGGCGCCGGTTCCCGCCGACGGCACGAAGGTGGAGAACGTGGTCACCCCGGAGATCGCGAACGGATCGTTCACCAGCCGCTCGTCGGGGCCGAGGGCCAGGAACCAGCCGCGGCGGAGCTGCGAGCCCGGGTCGAGCAGGAGGTCCCGCCCGGTCTCGCCGTCGGCGGGGTCGATGTGGGTGAGCTGGCTCTCGGTGATCGGCGCCGGCTCCGCGTCCGAGCCGGGGTCGATGTCCACGTCGTCGACGAAGATATAGAAGCGCCCCTCCGTGCCGTCGCGACGGCGCAGGTCGTCGCGGTCGCCGGTGCCGAAGGCCACGGCGTGGCCCCCCAGCGTCGCCACCGCGATCACCGAGGGCCGCAGGTAGATCGGCCGGCCCTCGGCATCGAACAGGATGTGCGGCCGCCAGGCCGGATGGGTGACGCGCGCGACCTGGTGCGTGTTCCCCTCGACGTCGGTGACGGACACGGTCTCGAGCCGTGGCAGCGCCGAGCCGCCCGCGGCGCCGCCGGTCGCGATCAGGTCGACGCGATAGAGGAGCCCGGCGGTGGTGCCGACGTAGATGCGGTCCAGGTAGCCGTCGCTGTCGAGATCGACCGCCGCCGGCGGCGCGGGCACGGCGCCGAGCACCAGACGCTTGTAGATCGCCTCGCCGGTCTCCACGTCGACCATGTAGATCCAGTTGCCCTTCGCGGCCGCCAGCGGATCGGCCTTCGAGGCCACGTCCATGCCGCCGCCAAAAACCGCCACGGTCTTGACCGTGAGGCCGCCTGGTGAGTCGGGATCGTAGGGGTTGCCGTTGTCCGGGTGGCGCGGGTCGCAGCTTCCGCCGGACCCGTCGCAGACCAGGATGCGGCCGATGCCGGGCGTTGACCAGGTGTCCCCCAGGTCCCCGCTGCCGTTGCCGTCCTCGTCCAGCGGCACCCAGCGCATGCCAGCGGCGGCGCCGCCGGCATCCGGAATGGGCGCCAGCGCGCTGTCCGTGAACTCCCACAGCGGCGCCGGGTAGGGCACCGGCCCGCAGCCGTCCGCCGGACGGCTCGGCGTGGGCCGGCGGTTGTCCTCCACCGGCGAGCCGAGGCAGGAAGGCATCCAGCCGCCGGCGCCGGGCCGGGGCACGAGCTCGGCCTCCAGCCGGTCGGGCTGGGTGATGTCCAGCGCGTAGTACCCGCGCCCGCCGGTGAGTCCCCGGGCCTCGAGATCCGCGCCCGCCTCGCGGAAGCCGCCGATGAGCACGGTGCGCCATTCGCGCTCCCCTGGGGCCGGCCCGGCGGCCGGGTCGAACAGCGGATCGAGGAAGGCGTCGGCGGCCGCCGGCGTTCCATCGACGCCGTACAGGTGGCGGTTGCCCTCGGCCAGGCCGGTCACCACCGGCAGGGCCGGTCGTGGCACGTAGGCCCACAGCTCGCGGCCGCGCCCGTTGTCGAACTCTTCCTCCAGGCTCCCGCGGGTGGCGGGATCGACACCCGATGCCCGATAGACGCCGGCGTCGAAGACGTGCACCATGCCATCGTCGCTGCCCAGGACGAGCTGCCGGCGCCGCTTCTCGTGGCGGGCGGCGAAGCAGCGGTAGCCGCGATTGGCACCCGAGTCGCAGGTGGCGTCCTGGCCGAATCCGGCATCGCGGGCGAAGAGTGCCGTGTTGGGAGGCGCGCCTATGAGCAGTGGTGTCGCGTGGAAGCTGCCGCCGAGGACGTAGTCGATGGTGGCGGAGGTGCGCTCACCCCGCGATCCCTCCGACTCGATGGCCGCGCTCTTGACCTCGAGCGTGCCCTGCGCGATCTCCTCGAACCGCTCCGCCACCGCCTCTTCCCCGCCCGCGCCCGCGACGGCGCCGTCCGGCGTCGCATCGCCGACCAGGCCGAGGCCGCGCCAGATGTCGTACCGGATACTGGTCTCGGTCGCCCCGTTCGCCGACGGCGGCGTGGAGAACACCCGCCTCCGCGTCGGCCACTCGCCGGAACGCGAGAGCCGCGAGTAGAAGACCCGCCGCTGGCCCACCCCCGAGCCCAGGAAGTCGGCCGGGTTGACCTGGTCGAGCAGCACCTCGCCGGCGTTCCACAGGTGGCAGGCGCCGGCCGTGTCCGCGCCGCAGGCACGGGAGGTGTCGGGGCGGTCCCCTTCGGTCAGCGGCAGCGGCCCGAGGAAGGCGTCGACCCTGCCGGGCCAGGTGCCGCTGCCGTTGACGGGCGTGAAGCTGGAGAGGAACGTGGTCTGCCCCGCGGTGGTCCGGTTCCCCGTCGCGGCGGCGGGAGCGAAGGCCGCGGTCTCCTCGCGGATCTCGCCGACGACCGAAAGCAGTGCGTCGAACAGCTCGTCGCCGCTGGCCGGGAAGAGGGGCCGCTCCGTGCCCCCGCTCGTGGCGATGCACTGCAGCCGGTCGTCCGCTCCGGGGCGGCCGAAACCGACGACGAAGGTGCGGATGCCGTATCGCAGGCGCAGGGAGTCGACCAGCGCGCAGACGTCCCGGCCGTTCCCGCACGAGGTGTCGCCGCCGGTCACCAGCAGCAGGTACCGGGGTTGGCACCCGAACTCGGGATCTCGATCCCGGGCGAGCGGCTCCCACTCGGCGTACCAGCTCCGGAAGTCCTCGATCATCGCGGCGAGCGACGACGACCCCGCCGGGATCGGCACGCGCACCGCCGGGTCGCGGAAGTCCAGACCGGCGGCGCCCGGCTCGGCCGTGTCGTGGAGATAGCGCGCGACGCCGAAGTCGGGCTCGCCCTCGTCGAGCAGGCGGTTGGGGGCCAGGCGGTCGAGGATGGCGTCGCGGTTGTCGGTGCGCCAGTCCCAGGGGATGACGTCTCCGCGGTCGAGCTGCGGGCGCAGGCTCGCGTCGGGGTCCTGTACGGTGGGGAACTTCAGGTCGACTCCGTCCACCGCGTCGGCGCGCCCGTCGGTGTTTGGCTCCCAACCGGCGCAGGCGTTTTCGGCCGTCGCGTCCGCGGCCTGGTCGGCGGAGAAGAATCCCATGCCCGGTTCGGTGCGGCTCGCGCCGCCGTCCCAGGAGAGGAAGTCCCCCACCAGCGCGAACTGGACGACGTCGACGCTTTGGAGGTCGGTGCATGCACCCGCCCCGCAGGAGTAATGCGAGACGGCGACGGAGATCGAGCCGGCGCCGGGGGCGAAAGGCGTCACCGGCTCGTAGACCAGGCGGTGGGTGGCGCCGGCCGCGCGGAGGAAGACGCTCTGCGGCTCCTGCGTGTCGAGCCCGCCCTTGGGCAGGCGCTGGATCCGCATGCGCTCCCAGGGATCGTCGAGGTCCGCCGGCGTGGCGACTCCGCAGCCCACGAGACCGTCGTCCGCGCCGGTCTCGCATTCCCAGAGCCGGCCGAAGACCTCCTCCTGCCCCGCGACCGGGTAGGGCCCGAAGCCGGGGATCACCGGGCCCGCCGTGGTCGCCCGGTAGAGCCAGTGTTTGGACCGCACCGCCAGCCGGTCCTGGTTGCCGGTCGCCCAGCCCAGCCGCAGATCGTCGACCTGGCGGATGACCTCGTAGAGAGCGGCGCGCGCCTGGAAGAACTTGGATCGCGGGTCGTCGGCCTGGCGGGGGACGAAACAGTCGCCTTCAGCGCACAACGGGTCGCAGCGACCCGCGTCGAAATCCCCCTGGCTGCATGCCGGGGAGCGGTACATCGACTCCGAGGTGTCGAGGAGCACGAACAGCATGGGCCGCCCGGAGCTCGCGCGCAGCAGGTCCCGATCGTCGGCAAAGGCCGTCCCCGGGACGACGAGGAGCCCGGCGAGCGCCAGGAGACGGAGGCCTACGGCAACGGTCGTTCTCAATGGCTTACCCTCCACGTGGACTTCCCTAATACCGCACCTTGGCGAGAGTCTCCGGATCGTCTACGGGCCGGTAGTCCTCCACCGAGGAGCGCTGCGGCTGCACGTCCACCATGGTCGAGACGGTCTTCCGGGCGACGATCTGATCGTCGCCCAGCCGGCGGCTGGCGGTCGAGGTCACGACGTAGGTGGTCTTGCGGTAGCCGGCGTCGCCGTATTCGCCCACGTTGTTGATCTGGCAGAGGTGGCACGGGGCGTCGAGCACGGGCAGGAAGGGAGAGGTGTCCACCACCTCCACCGGCTGGATCAGCGGGTTGCCGTCCGCCTCGGGGATCTCGACGACGCGCCCCGCGGTGTCCCCGTTCGCCAGGGCGCGCGCGAGCGAGAAGTCGATGCCGGCGTCGGCGGCGTAGAAGATGCGCTGCAGCGTGCGCTCGTTCGAGCCCAGCTGGTTCTCGGTCTGGGTGATGAAGGCGAGCGCCAGCCCGACGATGGTCAGCACGACCAGCGCCAAGAGCGCCACCAGGTAGGCGCTGCCGCGCTCTCTCTCCCGTGGGGTTTGTCTCATGACAGGTTCCTCAAGTCGACGACCGTCGTCAGCATCCAGCGGCGGAACATGCGCTCGTTGCCGTCGGCGTCGACGGTGGCGTACGAGCGGTCCTCGATGGCACCGATCTCGGGGTTGCGATAGGTCCGTTCGGGACGGTCGGTGCGGCCGAGCGTGGTGACGCGCACGTAATACAGCCGATTGGCGCCGCCGGCCGGGCAGGCGACGTCGCCGACGCCGTTCCACTTGCAGGTGTCCTGCGGGTCGTCGGCGGCCGAGTTGAACAGCCACTCGTCCTCCCCGCCGGGGTCCACCTCACCACTCTCGAAGAGGTTCTCGCCGACGACCTCGTCGGCGTCGCTCCGGCTCTCGATGCCCAGGGCCACCTGCAGGTCGACGATGTTGTCCGCGATGTCCTGGCGCAGATTCTGCGCGCTGTCGGCGAACGGCCAGTCCGTGTTCGGATAGACGCGCGCACGGGACAGGCGCCGGACGGTGCCTGTCCCGTCGCCGAGTGGCGCCAGGTCGGTTTCGACGGGGTCCTCGCGGATGTAGAAGCGGTATTCCTCCAGGATTCCGAGGTAGGCGACCGTCCGCAGGTGCTGCGGAAGCGCGCCGTCCGGCGAGGCGGTGGAGAGCTGCGTGTACCTCGCCGCGTGCGCGCCTTCGAGGTCGTATCGGAGGGTGATCTTGCCGCCGGCGCGCTCACTGCCGCATCCCTCGACGCCGCCGGCCTGGACCACCGCATAGGTCTCCTCTCCCGCCGGGCTCACGAGCACCACGGCGTTGGGGAGCGCACCGCCGCCCGCGTCGAGGAGCTGATCGCACAGATCGCCCAGGGGCTGGGCGGTGCCGGTCGGGCTCACGGCCGGTACCTCGATGGCGCCGCGGCTGGCCTGGGGATCGATCCGCGACCCCGGGGAGCCCGGGTCGAGCTGGTACAGGGAGCCGTTGAGCACTCCCCGGACGATCAGGATGTCGGTGCCCTCGGCCGCCGTCGGCGATCCCGCCGAGCCCGGCGCGACCTGCGCGCCCGCCTCCACGTTGTTGCGTACGGCGATGGCGACGCCGTGCGGCAGGAGGTGATCCGCGGCGCCACGCAGGGACGGATCGTCGCTGCTCACCCGGATCATCGGCAGGCCGCCGCGCCCGGCCATGCGGACGGTGCGCACGAGCTGGTGCTGGCTGACGCGCACCGCCTGCTGCATGTCGGCGATCTGCGTCTGGGCGCGGGCGATCCGCGTGCTGCGCTCGAACAGGGTGAGCACGGCCACCAGGATCAGCGTCAGGATGAGCAGCGAGACCAGCAGCTCGATGAGGGAGAAGCCGGCGTTTCGTTTCGTCACTCCTCGGGCTCCTAATGAGACTTGATCGCCCGCACGGTCAGGGCGCGGTCGCCGCCGAGATACGCCGGTCCGCCGGCCGGGGTGGACAGGCGCACCGTGATCTCCTTCAAGTGCACCGAGCCCGCCGGGGCGCCGCCGGCCAGCGGGGCCGGCGGCTCGCCGCGGTCGAGCGCCGCCATGTAGTCGATGACGTGGAACTGCCGCACCGTGGTCGTGCGCTCCCAGCGGACGCCGGGCTCGCTCTCCGGCGGCGGGCTCGACCGCCAGGTCTTCGCCGACGGCCAGTAGTAGTCGGTGACCGCCGCCTCGGTGTCGCCCGACGGGATGGTGAGCTGCGCGCTGCTGAACGGCAGTTGCACATACTCCTCGGCGCGGGTCCGGGCGTGGTTGGCGAGCTCGGTGTGGACCTCCCCGGAGACGGTCTGCGTCATCGAGCGCAGGAAGATCGGCAGCACGCCCAGAGCGATCACCAGCAGGAGCAGCGACGCGATCACCACCTCGATCAGCGTCATGCCGTCCGGATGTACACGCCGTCTCAGTTCCATCGCCAGCTCCGGCCTCCCTCGCCGCGCTCGTACCAGCGGCTGTCGTCGATCGGGTTGGCGGCCAGCCCGGGATCGGGGTCGTACTTGCGGATCGCGATCCTCGCCGTCGCCTGCGGCGCCACGCGCAGCTCCAGGAAGTTGCCGGAATCGTCGGCGAAGCGAAACGCGCCGGCGTCGTGCACCGAGCCGTCGCCGCGGAAGACCACCGCCCTGGCGTCGCCGCGCACGACCTCCCGGCTGCGCCGGGCGGCGCCGGCGTCGATCCCGGTCAAGCCGTCGAAGGCGTCGCCCGGTCCTTGCGGGCCCGCCACGGCGAGGCCGGCCGGGACCGCCAAGGGTGGCACGTCGGCGGACGCCACCACGCGGGGCGTCGTCGAGTCGGCCTCGATCCAGACCATCACCGGCGCGCCGCTGCGCACCGCGTCAAGCTTGGCCCGGTGCAAAAACGCCTGAGCCTGCTGCAGGAAGCCCTCGAAGCGGCTGCGGTGGGCGGAGTCGAGCGCGCGCGGGATGCCGACGGCGATCACCATGCCGAGGATCGCCAACACCACGACGGCCTCGATCAGGTTGAACCCGCTCCGCCGATCCCCTCCGCGCACCGGTCGCATGGCGGACTCTTCAGCAAGGTGGGTGCCCGCGTCGCCGAAGAGCGGGTGTATTGGACGCAAAGCACTGAAGGAAAGCATCTTGTGCGGCGATAGACGACCCGGGAGCCGAGGCTGTCCGGGTGCGGGTATGTTTCGGAATTACCCGAAATTGCCAACCGGCAGCCGCAGCTCCGCCCGGGTGCCGCCGTCGGCCCGGTCCCTGAGCTCGATCCGGCCGCCGTGCAGGCCGGCGATGCGCTGCGCCAGCGGCAGCCCCAGCCCCGTGCCCCCGGGCCGGCCGGACACGAAGGGCTGGAACAGACGCTCCCGCACCGGGTCGGGGATCCCCGGCCCGCGATCCTCCACGGCCACGATCCACTCCGAGCCCTCGCGCTCGAGCGCGATCCGCACGGCACCGCCGGCCGGGCCTGCCTCCAGGGCGTTGGCCACCAGGTTGGTGAGAGCGCGCTGCAGCAGGTGCACATCCGCCAGCAGGGTCGCCGTCCCGTCGGTGCGATCGTCCACGTGGAGCTGCGCCGCCTGCAGGCCGGGCGCGGCGAGCACCTGACGCACCAGCTCGCTCAGGCTCACCTCGGCGAGGCGCGTGGTGCCCGGATGGGCGAAGGACAGGAAGTCCCCCACCACCCGCTCCAGGTGCCGGCACTCCCGGCGCAGCGCGGCCAGGTGGGCCGGCTCCGGCGCGGCCTCGGCCCGCCGCTCGATCATCTCGAGATACCCGGACAGCGCCGCGAGACCGTTGCGCAGCTCGTGCGCGACGCCGGCCGCCATCTCGCCGAGGCGCGCCAGCCCCTCCGCCAGCCGTTCGCGATCCGCCTGCTCGCGCTTGAGCGCGCGCTCGAACGTCCGCGTCAGGACCGCCACCTCGTCGTCGCCGGAGGCTCCCATGCCGGCCTCTTCGGCACGCCGCACCAGCTCCCGCCAGGGGCGGAAGGCGTGGCGCAGGAAGAGCAGCACCAGCGCCGCCAGCACCGCGTCGACGCCCAGCACCAGCGGCGTCAGGACTTTGAGGCGCCGCCACTCGGCCGCCAATGCGGGCAGCGGGCGGTCGATGCGCACGTATCGCCGGGCCGCCGCCGGCGCATCGGGGCCGGCGGCCGGGCCCAGCGGTGCCAGCGCCACGATGCGATCGCTGAACACCTTGTCGGGACCGAGGGTGACGGGTCCGTCGACGCGAGCCAGGGCCTCGGCGGAGATCGGCGGCGCTCCCAGGGGCTCTTCTCCGATCACGATGGCGCCTCTTGCCGAGACGACGGTCACCGTGGCTCCTGACGCCCGCTGCAGCGCCGACAGCTTCTCCTCGTCGTCCGCCGCCACGGCCTCGGCGGCGAGTCGCGCGAGAGCCGAGACCTCCGCCCTTCGCGCCCCGAGCTGTGCCGCCGTCGCCTGCCGGTAGAGCAGCAGCGTGGCGACCGACAGCACCAGCAGCACCGCCAGCGCCGCGGGCATGAACAGCGACACCTCGCGGCGCAGCCCGAGGGTGCGGGCGACCTCGCTGCGCGCGGGCTCGTCAGCCATCAGATCCGGCCCAGGTACCAGCCCACGATCGCGTCGCCGGCGAACAAGGCCATGAGGCCGCCGAGCGCCAGGAACAGGCCGAATGGCAGCCGTGTGCCGAGCCCTCCGCGCCGCAGGGCGAGGACGGTCACGCCGACGGCGGCGCCCAGCACCACGGCCGCCGCGAACGCCACCAGCATCCCCCGCCAGCCCAGGAAGGCGCCGATCATGGCCAGCATGTTGACGTCCCCCATCCCCATGCCCTCTTCGCTGCGCAGCCAGTACCAGAAGTTGATCACCAGGATGAGGAATCCGGCGCCGCCGACGGCCCCGAGCAAGCCGTCGAGGAACCCGGACTCCGGCAACACGGCCCGGGACAGGAGGCCGACGAGCAGCCCCGGCAGGGTCAACTTGTCCGGCAGCAGCAGGTGCTCTACGTCGATCGCCGCCAGGCTGACGAGCAGGAAGACGAGGAGGAGGGCGAACAGGGTCTGCAGACCGATCCCGAAATAGGCGGTGGCCAGGGCGAAGAGGCCTCCGGTGATCGCCTCGACCACGGGGTAGCGTGGGGAGATCGCGGCGGCGCAGGATCGGCAGCGGCCGCGCAGCAGGATCCAGGAGAGGATGGGGACGTTGTCCCGCGCGGCGATGGGCGAGCCGCACTCGGGGCAGCGCGATCTCGGCCGCACCGTCGACTCGCCGCGCGGCAAGCGCGAGACCAGGACGTTCGCGTAGCTGCCCACCACCAAGCCGAAGACGCCCGCCAGGGCGACGAAGAGCCAGAACGGCACGGTGACGGGATTCTACTGTCTGCGGAGGAACAACCGGCTATTGCCCGAGTGTCGATTCTACTCTTGACAGCGGCGATAAGAGAATAATACACTCCGACTCTGATGTTTGAGAGTGATATCGACACTAAAGACATTAAGATCATGACGATCCTGCAGAATGACGCCAGGGCTCCGGTGGCCGAGATCGCACGGCAGGTGGGGATGGTTCCTTCGGCGGTGCACGCGCGGCTGCGCAAGCTGGAGGAGGCGGGAGTGATCCTCGGCTACGAGCCGCGGCTCGAGCCGGCGGCGCTCGGCTTCGGGCTCACCGCCTTCGTCTTCGTGGCCAGCGACGACCGGCCGGGGCACCTGGGGACGGCGGACGCGCTGGCGCTCCTGCCCGAAGTGCAGGAGGTCCATCACATCACGGGCGAAGACTGCTTCCTGCTCAAGGTGCGGGTGCGCGACATGGACGATCTGTCGCGGCTGATGCGGGAGGGCATCGGCGCCGTCGGCACCGTTCGCGGCACGCGGACGACCGTGGTCTTCGACACCGTCAAGGAGACGATGGCCTTGCCGCTCGAGGCCTCCGTGGAGGCGCCGCGCGCCGCCGCCGGAGAGTCGGGCGGCCGGCGGCTGGCCGGAGGATGAGATGGGGACCCACCGTCCGCGCCTGATCGCCGCCTTCGCGGCCGTCTACCTGATCTGGGGCTCGACCTACCTGGCGATCCGTATCGGCCTCGAAGGGTGGCCGCCCTTCCTGCTCGGCGGGGTGCGATTCCTTATCGCCGGTGCGATCCTCTACGGCATCTCGCGGTGGCGCCTGAGCGCGCGCGCGCGGAGCTCCGCGAGCTCTCCGGGCGCCGCCGGCATTCCGCACGTCCGGCCGAGCGGCCGCGCCTGGGCGCGGGCGGCGCTCACCGGCGGGCTGCTGTTTCTTGGCGGGCACGGCGCGGTCGTCTGGGCGGAGCAGACCGTGCCTTCGGGGGTGGCGGCGCTGCTGGTCGCGTCCGAGCCGCTGTGGATCGTGGTGCTGACCGCGTTGATTCCCGGCGAGGCACGGCCGGGATGGCGGTCGGTGGCCGGTCTGCTGGCGGGCTTCACCGGGGTCGCTTTGATCATCGACCCGGGCGGTAGAGGCGTCGGCGACCCGGTGGCGGCGGCCGCCATCGTCGCCGGATCGCTCTCCTGGGCGGTGGGGTCGCTGATCGGCCGCAGCCGCGAAGGCCTGCCGGTGGGCCTGGTCGCGGGCATGCAGATGCTCGCCGGCGGCGCCCTGCTGACGGCCGTGGGAGCGCTGAACGGCGAGCTCGGCCGCTTCGATGCCGCGGCGGCCTGGGGGCGTCCTTCGCTGGCCCTCGTCTACCTGATCGTCTGCGGCTCGCTGGTCGCCTACACCGCCTATGCCTGGCTGCTGGGAGCGGCGGCGCCGACGACCGTGGCGAGCTACGCCTACGTCAATCCCGTGGTCGCCCTGCTGCTCGGCGCGTTGCTCGCCGACGAGGCGATCACCGGCCGCATCGTGCTCGGCGGCCTCATCGTGGTGGCGGCGGTCGCCTTCGTGGTGATCCGCAGCGCCTCGCGCAGCGGCGCCTCACCGGGGACGGGAACCACGGATCCGGTCACAGAGAGGAGACTGACGATGCTCGCGAGAATGTGGAGCGGCGAGGTCCCCGCCGAGCGGGCCGACGACTACGAGGCCTACCTCGAGGCGACGGGCTTGGCCGAATACCGGGCGACCTCCGGCAACCGCGGGGCGTGGGTGCTGCGCCGCGACAAGGAGCGTACGACCGAGTTCGTGACCTTCTCCCTGTGGGACGACTGGGACGCGGTGCGGCGCTTCGCCGGTCCCGAGCCGGAGCGCGCGCGCTACTACCCCGAAGACCGCGACTACCTGCTCGAGCTCCGACCCACGGTCGACCACTTCCAGGTCGTCCTCGGCGACACCTGACCCCCGCCCACCCCTCGCCCCTGATCCCTGGGCGGGGAGGTGGGGGGGTTACTCGATCTTCGTGGCCGGCATGCCGCCTTCGCGCATCCTCTTGGTTGGCAGCCAGACCAGGAAGTAGAGCAGCGCCGGGTATACCAGCAGCCCGAGCCAGAAGTTCCGCGAGACGAACGGCAGGATGCGCTCGCCTTCCGGCACCCCGACCAAGCTGCCGCCGAGCACGACGAAGGCGAGGAGGACCGCCATCAGCGATTCGCCGGCGATGAACCCGGAGGAGAGCAGGGTGCCGATGTTCTCGCCGCGGGTGCGCTCCTCGTCGCTGGCCCCCATGCGCTCGGCGCGGCGCTGGAACAGCCACTTGATGAGGCCGCCGACGAAGATCGCCGCCGTCGACTCGAACGGCAGGTACATGCCCACCGCGATCAGCATGGGCGACGGCGACTTGATGAGGATCAGCCCCAAGGCGAGGAACATGCCGGTGATGACCAGCGGCCAGGCCATCTCACCGCCGACGATGCCGTTGGCCATCAGCGCCATGAGGCCGGCCTGCGGCGCCGGCAGCTCGGCCGAGCCGATGTGGTAGACCTTGTCGAGCGCCGCCAGGGGGATGGCGAGCACCAGAGCCGCGGCGACGACGCCGATGATCTCGGCGATCTGCATGCGCCGCGGCGTGCCGCCCAGGAGTTGGCCGACCTTCAGGTCCTGCATCATGTCGCCGGCGATGCCGGCCGCACAGCAGACCACACCGGCGACGCCCAGCACCGCGGCGACGCCGTGGACGTCGACGACCCCGATGAGCACCATGAGGAGCGCGCTGATCAGCAGCGCCGACAGGGTGAGCCCGGAGATCGGGTTGTTCGAGCTGCCGATCAGGCCGACGAGGTAGCCGGCGACCGCGGCGAAGAGGAAGCCGAGGATCACCATGACCACGGTGAGCAGCAGCCCGGCCGGGAGCGACGCCGCGAAGTGGCGGTAGAGGAGGAACAGCGGGATCGCCAACAGGCCGACGGCGAAAAAGACCCGCTTGACGTTGAGATCCTGCTCGGTGCGCGGCACCGCGGCACCGCCGCCTCCGGAGACGTCCAGCTCCTTGACCGCCTTGCGGATGCCCGCGACCAGCGACTTGCGCAGATTGAACAAGGTGTAGAACGCCGCCACGATCATGGTGCCGACGGCGAGCGGCCGCACCTGGCGGCTCCAGATCGCCCGCGTCAAGTCGGCCCAGCCGCCCTCGCCCGCCTGGGCGGCGAGCGACGGGTTGAGGAAGAAGGACAGGGGCACGAGCAGCAGCCAGCCCAGCACGGCGCCGGCGAAGAGCACCGAGGAGACGCGCGTGCCGACGATGTAGCCGACGCCGATCAACGCCGGCGAGGCGGCGGGCGTCGACAGCAGCAGGCCGCCCGCGTATTCGATCTTGTCCTGCAGCACCTGGATCGTCGAGCGGCCGAGGGAGACGAAGCGCGACGCCGAGTCGGCGACGATCTGGATCCCGTTGACGTTTTTGACGAGTTCCCAGAGCCCGGCCAGCCCCATCGCCCCGAAGACGTATTTGGCCCCGGTCTGCCCCCCCTGGCCGGCCTTGTGGATCTCGGCCGCGGCGACGCTCTCGGGGTACGGGAGATCGGTCGCCTCGACCACCAGCGGGCGGCGCAGCACGATGATGAACAGCACCCCCAGGAGACCGCCGATGAGCATGATCGCCGTGCTCTCCCAGTAGCGCAAATGCTCCCAGGCGCCGGCGATGACGAACGCCGGCAGGGTGAAGATCGCGCCCGCCACCAGGGCCTCGCCGACCGAGGCCGTGGTGCGGGCCACGTTCTCCTCGAGGATCGTCCCCTTGAAGCTGCGCAGGGCGGCCATCGCCACCACCGCGGCGGGGAAGGTGGCGGCGACCGTCAGGCCGGCCTTCATCCCGAGGTAGGCGTTGGCCGCGCCCAGGATCACCGCCATCAGGACACCGAGGAGCACCGCCTTGACGGTCAGCTCGGGTATGTCGGACGACGGCGGGATGAACGGGGCCTGGGGTTTCTGCTCCATGAGATCCCTCCTCGCGCGGGTTGCGTAAGGCCTGGCGAATTCTTCGGCGGGCGATGATACACTAGCCCCCCGACCGGGCGGCCCGCGCCCCTCGGTCGAACGTCTCGCGCTCACAGAGACTTACGCTCAGCGACGAATCTCAGGCCTCCGACAGCGATGCACCTCGATCCGCAGGGCGCCCGTACGCCATGAGACCCTGGTGGCTGCGGCCTCCCGGGGACGACGTCCCTGCGGCCGAGGAGGAGGAGGCTTCGCAGGCCCCCGTTGAGGAGAGCCCGGCCGCGGTCGTCGCACCCACCGAGGCTGAGGCCGAGGCCCAGGCACCGGCGCGCCGCCGGTCCAGGCGGGGGCACCGCGCGGCCGGCGGAGCGCTGGCGCGAGGCCCAGAAG
>JBOGJI010000161.1:0-1445 GCA_050747865.1 Thermoanaerobaculia bacterium | reverse complement strand
ACTAGTTCCCCTGCCCGCGCCGCGGGCCCACGCGGGCTGATGAAAACGGCGATCCTTGAGCCGTCGTCCGCGACGCCGATTTCTCCTTGGTGCCATCGAGCCCGAGACTAGTTTGGCGTGCGGGCCTCCCCGGATCTCCGGACTGTTGCCATGAGCACGACTGTCAGACTCGCCAGTTCTCAGAGGCCCCTGGGCGACGTTGTCGATGTTCAACCCACCCAGGAGGTTTCAGATGGAGACGATCGTCGAGCGCCCGGCGGGGCTTGACGTCCACAAGGCGCAGGTCACGGCCTGCGTTCGCACCCCGGCCGAAGACGGAGGCCGCGAGGAGCATCTCGCCGAGTTCGAGACCACCGTCTCGGGCCTGCTGGTGCTGCGCGACTGGCTCGCCGCCCACGGCGTCACCCAGGTCACGATGGAGGCGACCGGGGTCTATTGGAAGCCGGTCTGGGCGATCCTCGAGGACGAGTTCGAGTGCGTGCTCGTCAACGCCCGCCACGTCAAGCAGGTCCCGGGCCGAAAGACCGACGTCTCCGACGCCGCCTGGATCTGCCGGCTGGCCGAGGCCGGCCTTTTGCGGGCGAGCTTCGTGCCGCCGAAGCCGATCCGCTCGCTGCGCAACCTGACCCGCTATCGCAAGACCCAGATCCAAGAGCGCCAGCGCGAGGCCAATCGCCTCCACAAGGCGCTCGAGGACACCGGGATCAAGCTCGACTGCGTGGCTTCGGACATCCTCGGCGTCTCTGGTCGGCGGATGCTCGCGGCGCTGATCTCGGGGACCACCGATCCCGAGCTGCTCGCCGAGCTTGCCAAGGGCCGGATGCGCGCCAAGATCCCGGCGCTTCGCGAGGCGCTCGAGGGGCGCTTCGATCACATCCACTCGGTCTGGATCGGGGCGATCCTCGCCCACGTCGACTTCCTCGACGAGCAGATCGCCTCCTTGACCGAGACGATCGGAGAGCAGATCGCCCCTTTCGAGGCGGCCGTTGAGCTCCTCTGCACGATCCCTGGGGTTCAGCGGCGCACCGCCGAGGTGATCGTCGCCGAGATCGGGACCGACATGTCGGCCTTCCCCTCCGCCAAGCACCTCGCCTCCTGGGCCGGCCCGTGCCCCGGCAACGACCGCTCGGCCGGCAAGCGCCGCTCGGGTCGCACCCGCAAGGGGTCGAAGTGGCTCGACTGGACGCTCGAGGAGTCAGCGCTCGCGGCGGTCCGCTCCAAGGACGTCTATCTCGCGGCCCAATACCAGCGCTTGCGGCCGCGCCGCGGTCACAAGAAGGCGCTCGGCGCCGTCAAGCACTCGATCATCGTCGCCTGCTGGCACATGCTCTCGACCGGGGAGCTCTACGCCGAGCTCGGCGGTGAGTACTTCCGAAAGCGCGACCCCGAGCGGATCACCAAGCGCCTCGTCGCCCAGCTCGAAGCGCTCGGGCACAGCGTCACGC
>JBOGJI010000160.1:0-3719 GCA_050747865.1 Thermoanaerobaculia bacterium | reverse complement strand
GTTCGGGATCGTGAACAGCCTGGTCCTGCCGATCCTGACCGTGCTGACCTGTTCGCTGATCGTGGTGACCCTGGGCCTTTTCACCCTGCTGATCAACGCGCTCATGCTCATGCTCACGGGCGAGCTGTCGGAGAACTGGGGGCTCGGATTCACCGTCACCGGTTTCTGGGCGGCGTTCTGGGGTGGCCTGGTGGTCGGGCTGGTGAGCGTAGGGCTTTCCCTGTTACTGCCCGGCAAACGGGGGGAGTCGTAGGATCATGGGTGTCACGGATGTCAACTGTCATCCCGAGCGGAGCGAGGGATCGGACCGCTCATGAGTGTGAGCATCCAGCCTCACTCGCATGCCCGCGCCGATCCTTCGCTGCGCTCAGGATGACCCCAGGGCCAAGGCCCCCCGCGTTGCCGGTCCGTTACGTCCGGCCCCTCGATTCGCAGGATAGATTCCCGACGTGACCGATCTCCAACTCTCCGTGCAGGCGCCTCCCGCGCTGGATCTGCGGGATCCGTCGCTCTACCTCAACCGCGAGCTCTCCTGGCTCGAGTTCAACCGCCGGGTGCTGGAAGAGGCGCTCGACGCCGGGAACCCGCTCCTCGAGCGGGTCCGCTTCCTCTCCATCTTCGGCAGCAACCTGGACGAGTTCTTCATGGTCCGGGTATCGGGGCTCAAGCAGCAGATGGAGGCCGGTGTCATCACCTCTCCGCCCGACGGCATGGGCCCGGTGGAGCAATTGAAGGCGATCCGCGAGCGCGTCCTGCCGATGCTCAAGGCCAGTCTCGCCTGCTGGCGCGACGATTTGAAGCCCAAGCTGGATCGGGCGGGCGTCCACGTGCTGGCGTACAGCGACTTGAAGCGCAAGCAGCGCAAGCTCCTGCGCCGGCACTTCAAGAGCGAGATCTTCCCCATCTTGACGCCGCTGGCGTTCGACCCCGGCCACCCCTTCCCCCACATCTCGAGCCTGAGCCTCAATCTGGCCGTGGTCATCCAGGATCCGGCGCAGGGGGAACGGTTCGCCCGCCTCAAGGTCCCGGCCACCCTGCCGCGGCTGCTGCGGGTGCCGGACGAGGAGAAGGCCGAGGAGTACGAGGGCGACGGCCTGACCGACGTCAAGGCCTTCAACTTCGTCTGGTTCGACGAAGTGGTGGCGGGCAATCTCGACCTGCTCTTCCCCGGCCTCGAGGTCACCGCCGCGTTCCCCTTCCGCGTCACCCGCGACGCCGATCTGGAGATCGAGGAGGACGAGGCCAGCGACCTCTTGACCGCCATGGCCGAGGTCGTGGAGCAGCGCCATTTCGGCTCCGCCATCCGGCTCGAGATCGACGACGACATGCCGCCGCGCATCCGCGACATCCTGGCGGGCAACCTGAAGCTGCAGCCGTTCCAGGTCTATACCACGGACTCTCCCGTGGGCCTGGCGGGGCTGGCCGAGCTGGCGGACATCGACCGGCCGGACCTGAAGTTTCCGCCGTTCCTCCCCGTCGTGCCGCCGTCGGTCGCCGCCGGGGAGAGCCTGTTCACCACCTTGAAGCGCCGCGACGTCCTGCTCTACCACCCGTACGACAGCTTCACCCCGGTGGTCAACTTCCTCCACGAGGCGGCGCGCGACCCGCAGGTGGTGGCCATCAAGCAGACCCTCTACCGGGTGGGACCCGACTCGCCGGTCGTCCAGGCGCTGATGCAGGCGCGCCAGCACGGCAAGCAGGTCGCCGTGCTGGTGGAGCTCAAGGCGCGGTTCGACGAGCGGGCCAACATCGTCTGGGCGCAGGCCCTGGAGCACGCCGGCGTGCACGTCGTCTACGGCGTCATGGGCCTCAAGACCCACGTGAAGGCCTGCCTCGTGGTCCGCCGGGAGGAGGGTCGGATCCGGCGCTACGTCCACCTGGGCACCGGCAACTACAACGCCGGGACCGCCCGGGTGTATACGGATCTGGGGCTGTTCAGCGCCGATCCGGTGCTGGCCGACGACATCTCCGACCTGTTCAACTACCTCACCGGGTACTCGCGCCAGAAGAGCTACCAGAAGCTGCTGATGGCTCCCGCCGCCCTGCGCGAGGAGATCTTGAAGCGCATCGAGCGGGAGATCGAGCGCCACAAGCAGTCCAGGGACGGCCACCTGATCTTCAAGATGAATGCGCTGGTCGACAAGGCGTCGATCCGCGCCCTCTACCAGGCCTCCCAGGCCGGCGTCCGGGTCGACCTCGTCGTGCGTGGCATCTGCTGCCTGAAGCCCGGCGTGCCGCGGGTCAGCGAGACGATCTCCGTGCGTTCCATCGTCGGGCGCTTCCTCGAGCACGCCCGCGTCTACTACTTCCGCAACGGCGGCGACGAGGAGGTCTTCGCCGGCAGCGCCGACCTGATGCCGCGCAACCTGGACGGCCGGGTCGAGGCGCTGTTCCCGATCGAAGACGCGGCGCTCAAGCGCGCCATCCGGGACGATCTCCTGCTGCCCCAGCTGCGCGACAACGTCCGCGCGCGGGAGCTGGACGCGGAAGGGCTCTACACCCGCCTGGCGCCGTCCAAGGAAGGGCCGGCGCTCGACTGCCAGGAGCACCTGCTGGAGTCAGGCGGCGGCTGGCGGCTGGAAGAGTAGGCCTCGTCCCATGCGCGACGACACGACCTCCCGGTATCGCGTCGCACTCATCGGCGACATCCACGGCAACCTGCCGGCGCTCGAGGCGGTGCTGGCACACGCCGACGCGGCAGGCGGGGTCGACGCCATCTACAACGTCGGCGACAGCATCGGCTACGGCCCCTTCCCCAGCGAGGTCCTGGAGCTGCTGCGCGCACGAGGGGCGATCAGCATCCTGGGCAACATCGACCGCAAGGTGCTGCGCTTCCCCGACAGGGAGGATCTGTGGCGGGCCAAGAAGCGGCCCGAGAAGTTCGCCGTCCTCGAGTGGGCCTGGGAGGTCCTCTCCGCCGACGCCAAGGCCTACGTCGAGGGGCTGCCGACGACGCGCCGCCTCGAAGTGGCGGGCTACACGCTCCTGCTCTGCCACGGCAGCCCGGAATCGCTGACCGAGTCGCTGTTCCCCGACACCCCCGCCAGCCGGCTGCGTGAGCTGGCCTGGCTGGCCGAGGCCGACTGTATCCTCTGCGGCCATTCTCACGAGTCGTTCTCGCGCGAGATCGACAACACCTGGTTCGTCAACCCCGGCAGCGTCGGACGCCAGAACGACGGCGATCCGCGGGCCCGCTATGCCCTGCTCGACTTGACCCCGGGCGAGATCCGCAGCAGGCAATTTGTCGTCGACTACGACATCCAGCGCGTGGTCGACGAGATCCACCGCCAGGACCTGCCGCCGGCGATCGCCGAGATGTTCACCCAGGGCCGCCGCCTCAAGTGGGTCCTGGAGGAGGGCGAGCCCTCCGCGCACAGCCTGGAAGCCCTGAAGCGACGGTAGGTGGCGCGTCGGGGAGGAGTACTGCGAGACGGGTCGTCGTCGAAGTACTTGCCGAAGGTGTTAGCAGCGTCTACTCAAGCATCCTCCGGCTCCTTCCACGGTCCGCCAGGCGGCCAGCGGCCCCGAAACTCCTCCCCAGCGGCCAGCGCCTGGCACGGCGGCATCAGGAAACCTCGTATCAGCTCCATGAGCTCCCGCCGCACTCGCTTCCCCTGGGCGCTCAGCACCACGCAGGTCGTGCTCGCCTTGTGGACATCGAATCCAAGGTATCGTTCCATCTCGGTCCTCCTTCGTCGGGGCCACGTGCCCATGGTTAA
>JBOGJI010000159.1:0-5309 GCA_050747865.1 Thermoanaerobaculia bacterium | reverse complement strand
CCTGCGGACATCGCGGCGGCACCAGCGGAGCCGCCGGCTGCGACCACGCCCCCTCCGGTGGGCGACGACCGCGAGCCTGCGGACATCGCGGCGGTCCAGCGCAGCTGGCAGCAGGTGCTCGAGCACGTCAAGCGTGAGAGCCCGCGGATCCATGCCTTCTACTCGCCGGCGTCGCCGACACAGGTCGCCGGCGGGGCACTCGTGCTGACCTACCCGGTGCGGTACGCGACCTTCCATGCGGAGCAGGCCGTCCGCGAGGAGAACGCGAGCGCGCTGCGGACGGCCCTCCAGGAGGTCCTCGGCCTCGCGGTCGCGATCCGGGCGGAGGTCGTTGGGGCCGAGGCGCCTCCCGAGCCCGCCTCCGACCCGCAGCCGGAGGGCGGAGCCGACGCGGTCGACGTCGAGGCCGAGGGGCCCCCGGAGGTCGACCAGGACGACGCCGCTGCGCTGCTCCGCGAGCAGCTCGGTGCGGAGGTCGTCGACCGCGAACGGCACTGACGTGTACGAGGGCGCCGTCCAGGACCTCATCGACGAGCTCGGGCGCCTGCCGGGTATCGGGCCCAAGAGCGCGCAGCGGCTCGCGTTCCACCTGCTCGAGGCGGATCACGCCGACGCGCGCCGGCTCGCGGACGCGATCCTGCTCGTGAAGGAGCGCGTGCGCTTCTGCCGGCGCTGCTGGAACATCGCCGAGGAGGAGGAGTGCCGCATCTGTCGCGACCCCCGGCGGGACGGGAGCCTCCTCTGTGTCGTCGAGGAGCCCCGGGACGTCGTCGCCATCGAGCGGACCCGCGAGTTTCGCGGGCGCTACCACGTCCTCGGCGGGGCGATCTCTCCCATCGACGGCATCGGCCCGGACGACCTGCACATCCGCGAGCTCGTGGTCCGTCTCGACGGTGACGGCGTCACCGAGGTCATCATCGCCACGAACCCGAACGTCGAGGGGGAGGCCACCGCCTCCTACCTCACCCGCCTGCTCACGCCGCTCGGGGTGCGGGTGACCCGGATCGCGAGCGGGCTCCCGGTCGGCGGCGACCTCGACTACGCCGACGAGGTCACCCTCGGACGCGCCTTCGCCGGGCGGAGGGACGTCACCAGCTGATCGGCCGGGGCCTCCGGGCTCGCCGTTACGCTCCGTGACGTGGAGGAGTTCGTTGAGGCGATCGTCCAGGCCGTCCTCGGCCTGAGGGGGGCGACCGCCTACGCGCTGGTCGCCTTCTTCGCGTTCGCAGAGGCGGCTGCCTTCCTCGGTCTCTTCACCCCCGGCGACGTCGTCATGATCCTCGGCGGGGTGCTCGCCTCGCAGGGCCGGGTCGACCTCGGGGTGTTGGTACTCGTCGCCGCCGGGGCCGCCGCCCTCGGCGACAGCACGAGCTACTGGCTCGGCCGGCGCTTCGGCCGGCGCCTCCTGTCGTCGACGCCGGTCCAGCGCCGCTTCAGCACCCCCATCGACCGGGCGACGAGGTACTTCCAGCGGCGCGGCGGCCAGGCGGTCTTCTTCGGGCGCTTCGCGACCGTGGTGCGCACCTTCATCCCGTTCGTGGCGGGCAGCACGCGGATGAGCTACCCGCGCTTCCTCCTCTTCAGCGTCCCGGCAGTCGCGCTGTGGGTCGCCGCGGTCGTCTTCGCCGGGTTCATTGCGGGGCAGTCCTGGGAGGTCGTCAGCAGGTTCACCGGGCCGGCCGGCGTGCTCATCCTCTTGCTCCTCTTCTTCGCGCTGCTCCTGCGCCGGGTGGCGCGCAAGGCGATCGCGAATCAGCAGCTCGTCCGCGAGCGCTGGGAGCGGTTCATGGACATGGCCCCGATCGCGTGGCTCCGGGGCAAGTTCGGGGCGCAACTCCGCTGGCTCGGGCGGCGCTTCGACCCCCGTCTGGCGCGCGGGCTGAGCCTGACGCTCGGCTTCGTGATCCTCGCCGCCAGCGCCGTCGCCGTCGGGCTCGTGCTCAGCGACGTGCGCAGCTTCGAGGGGCTCGCGCTGCTCGACCTCCCGGTGCGGGCGGCGTTCCGGCGGCTCCGGACGGACGCCGCCGTCGCCGTGGCCGAGGTTGTCGTCGCGACGTTCACGCTGCCGTGGATGCTGCTCCCGACCGCCGCGATCGCCGGCTGGATCGGCTGGCGCAACAGTCCGCGTGTCGGCGCGCGGGCGGTCGTCGGCGCGATCGGTGCGGTCGGGATCTCCCTCCTCGTCCAGCAGGTCGTCGTCGAACGCATCGGAGGCACGGAGTTCCCACCCACGTCGGTGATCGTCGTGGCCGCGCTCGGGGTGCAGGGGGCTGCCGCGGCCGCAGCTCGGGTGGCGTGGGCGCAGGCGGTGACCATCTTCGCCATCGGGGCGTTCGGCGTGGCGCTCGTCGGCGTCGCGGTGCTCGTGCTCCTGACGGGCACCTTCAGCGGTGTCCTGCTGGGCGCGGTGCTCGGTGTCAGTTGGGCGTCCGCCGTGGAGCTGCAGGGACGGCTCCCGTTCCGGCTCTCGCCGGAGAGTCCGGGACGGCCGATCGACCGCTCGGTGGATCTCCCCCCTCTCTAGCCCGAGTTTCCTGGATAGCGGCGGGTGGGGATGCAAGAGCCGCAGGTCAGAGGGGGTTTTGGGCCGGGCGGGATGTATTACCCACGCGTGTGCTCAGCGGTGGGGGGCGTAGCGGTTGAGGCCGAACAGGTCGAACAGGCGCTGCTGGGTGGGGTTGAGGTCGGTGAGCATGCGGCGGGCGCGGGGCCGGCCGCGCTCGGCCTGGTAGAGCAGCACGGTCTCTTGGATGCCGGCCAGTTCGGCGAGCAGCGCCCGGACGGAGAGGGGCAGGCCGGCCTGGCGGGCCTGGTGGCGCATGAGGTGGGCGACCTGCAGGGCGAGCACGCAGTAGAAGGCGTGGACCTTGATCTTCTGCTCGGTCCAGTGCCGCATCGGGGAGAACGACACGACGTGGGGGTCTTTGAGCTGCCGGAAGGAGGCTTCGACGTCGGGCTGGGAGCGGTAGGCGGCCACGACATCGGCCACCTGCCAGTGGTCGTGGCCGGTGAACAGGATGCGTTTGCCGAAGATCTCGTCCTCGAGGCGGCGGCGGGCGCGGGTGTCGGTGCGCCAGGTCAGGCGCCGGGTGGCGGGGGTGTCGCCGGTCAGGCGCACGTTGATGACGCGGTCGACCCAGCGGGGGGCGAGGATGGCGTCGATCTCGGCCTGGATGCCGGCGGCGGACTTGCGGGTGCGCCCGCGGGCCAGCCGTGCCTGCAGCTCGGCCAGCTGCCGGCGGGCCTTGGCCAGGGTCTGCTCGAACCCGCGGGTCTGGGCCTGGTGGAAGGACTCGGAGTGGGTGATGACGGCGCGGCGGGTGACCCCCAGCGCGGTGACGGTGGTGTCGTAGGCGGTCACCCCGTCGTAGCGGTCGACCGGCTCGAACCGTTCGCGGGGGATGGCGAGCAGCTCGGGGTGGTCGGAGGGCGGCAGCGAGGTCACCCAGCCCAGCCCAAGGGCCTCGAGGTGGGCGTGGTTGTCGGCCGAGTTCTGGCCCGAGTCGTAGGTGACGGTCAGCTCGCCCGGCTCGCCCCCCAGGGCGGCCCATCGTTCGACGATCTCGTCAAGCAACCCGGTGAACTGGGTCGAGTCGTGCCGGTTGCCCGGATACGCCCGTGAGACCACGGGGACGGCGCCGTCGCGGGTGACCACCAGCGCCAGGCCGACCAGCCGCAGGTCGTAGCGCTTCTGCTTGGCCTTGCCCCGCTGCGCGATGGGCGCACGGGTGTTGGCCGAGTCGATGAAGGTCGCGAAGTTGGTCATGTCCAGCACCAGCCCCGAGAGGTCCAGCCCGAACACCTCGATCGCCCGCAGGCTGAGCCGCCGCTCGATCTCTTCGAGATGCTGCTCGTCGAGGGCGTCCATCGCGTCCCAGAAGCGGCGGTGATCGGTTGCGCCTCCCGGCAGGCGCGGCCGGACGAACCGGGGCCCCGCGGTGGTCTCCCACCACGAGGCGAACGCGCGCTTCGAGCAGGGGTCCACGATCCGGTTCGCGGTCGCCAGCGCCAGATACATCCCCACCGACGCGCCTGCGTCCGACCGGCGCGCCCCGACCACCTCATCGACGACGTCGGCCACCGCAAGCCGCTCGAGCACCCCCCACACCGCCGCGATGTCCCCGAAGCGCTTGTGCTGGGTGCGGTCCGGCTCGCCCGGCCCCGAGCCCTGCAGGCGGGCCATCACCTCCTCGGCCGTCCCCAGGTATTCCTGGGAGACGATCCGGGGCTTGCCCCCTACCCGGGCCGACTCGACCAGGTAGTAGTAGGTCTGCTTGCCGCGGCGCTTCCCCACTATCGAAGGCATATATGGGTAATACACTCCGCGCGCCGCAAAAGCAAGCACCCGCGACCACAAACCTGCAGGTCAACCCCGCGAACGCTGGCCCATCAGCCGATCAGCCAGCCTGAGCCAGACCGGATACCCCGGAAACTCGGGCTAGGCCCGGGCTAGGCCCGGGCTAGGCCTTGGGATCCCACGGCATTCTCCCCGTCACTGACGTGCCCCACAGCGTCCCGCCGTCGGCTGTGTTCGATCCAGGCTGGTGGCAAGCCGCATCCTCTATCGGCGTTGACTGGTCGAAGCGATGCGCACACATCATGTCACCATTGACACATAGCCACCAACTATGTCATCATAGTTAGCTGTCCCAGCCGCCAATTTAGGTTCACTGATATGGAAGGGGGGGCCGATCGCCCCACTCGGTGAACGCCCCGACCCTGCTTACGTCATCGACTCTTCGAGACGGAGCGAACAGGCATCGCGGTGGCATCGCAAACCTAGTGCCCGCCGACGGCCGCGTGGATCAGTGCTGGGTCGAGTTTCAGCCGGAGTCTCATGAAGCCGGTGTGGCAGCCATTCCGTCGCAGTTCCCCCACCAGGACGTTGCGGTTAGGCCCGTGGTCGCCCTCGATGAGTTCGCGCATGACCCAGTCAGTGAAGTCGCGCGTCGATCACAGTCGCACGTCTGGCTCCTCGTCGGCGCAATGTTGGCCGTAATTTCGTGGATCGTGTCCTGGTTTCGGCGGCATGAGATCGGAATCTACCGAGCCTTCGGCATGTCCAAGCCCGGTATGCTCTTCATGAATCAGATTGAGACCATTCTCGTTGGCATAGTCTGACTAACCGTCGGCGTCCTATGGGCGACGCTCCTGTATTCATACAACAACGCTCTGACCGCGGGTCAAGTCGAATTCGGCCTTCAATCAGCGCTGAAATCCCTCTTGCTTCTTCTGCTGCTTGGTCCACTGGCCGCCAGCCTTCTCGGTTCGGGCCACCCCGCAGTTCTTCTGAAAGAGCGCGGCTAAAC
>JBOGJI010000158.1:0-4201 GCA_050747865.1 Thermoanaerobaculia bacterium | reverse complement strand
GCGCGCCCCCCTGGGCCGTAGGTTGAGCTCTGTCGCGTGAGCCTTCGGACACAATCCTCATGGTCATCCGGCTCGATGCCGTGGCCTCGCCAGATTGTCTCAGGCATCTGCGGCTGTGGGAAGCTAGTGTTGTGTCTCCAACATGGCTTTGCCAGATGCGCGAGTCATCTTCGTCGCTGGCAAGGCGCGCTGACGCAGGCATAGCTGGGGCTATGTCGAGGAAGCGCAACGCCGCCAGCGGCGAAGAGGGCCGCGCAGATGGTGAAGCCATGTTGGAGACACAACACTGGTTTCAGGTTTTCCCTACGGCACCCTCGGGAACACGAAGATCGGCGACTGCTGCAGCTCCTCGCCCTGGACGAAGAGGCGCACGTACAGGCGGACGCGGTTGCCGGACGGGATGTCCGCGATCGCGGCCTCGAACTCCTCGGCGCCGGCCACGGCCTCGCCGTTGACCTCCGTGATCACTTTCTGGACGCGCTCGTCCCCGAGTCCCTCGTCATAGAGCGGGCTGTCCGCCGCCACCCGCGTGATCAGGACGCCCTCCACGTCCCCGGGCAGCCCGTGGAGACGCTTGAGCGACGGCGTCAGGTCCTGGTAGCGCAGGCCGAGCCACTCGGAGCCACCACCGCCGTCCTGCCGCTCCGGCTGCTGCCGACCGGTGAGCTCGTCGATGTCCGGACGCTCGGCCAGCTCGACGGTCCTCTCCAAGCGCTCTCCTTCGCGCAGCAGCTCCAGCCGCACCTTGGCGCCCGGTCCCAGACCCGAGACGTAGTCGATGAAGTCCCGCGTGTTGCTGACCTCCCGGCCGTCCACCTTTTTGATGATGTCGCCGTGCTGCAAGCCGGCCTGCGCGGCGGGCTCTCCCGCACGCACGTCGTTCACCAGGATGCCGTCGCCGCTCTGCAGGCCGAAGGCCTCGGCGGCCTCGGGCGTCAGGTTGTTGATGGTGATGCCCAGGTACCCGCGATCGACCCTCCCCTTTTCCCTGAGCTGCGGCAGGATGCTCTTCAGCGTGTTGACCGGCACCGCGAAGCCGATGTTCTCCGAGCCCCAGTTGATCGCCGTGTTGATGCCGATCACCTCGCCGCGCAAGTTGAGCAGCGGGCCGCCCGAGTTGCCGAAGTTGATCGCCGCGTCCGTCTGCAGGAAGTTCTCGAACGAGGCGTCGGCCATGATGCCGATCTGCCGGCCCTTGGCGCTCACCACGCCGACGGTGACGGTGTTCTCCAGCACCTCGCCCATGGGACTGCCGATCGCCATCACCCAGTCGCCCGGCCGCACCGCGTCGCTGTCGCCCAGCTTGAGGTAGGGCAGGCGGCGATCCGCCTGGATCCTGAGCAGGGCCAGGTCGGTGAACGGATCGGTGCCCACGACCTCGGCCGTGTAGGTGTCGTCTCCCAGGTGCACACGCAGATCGGTCGCCTGCTCGACGACGTGGTTGTTGGTGATCACGAGGCCGCTGGCGTCGACCACGAAGCCGCTGCCGCCCCCCTCCTGCCGCCGTTCCCGGGGCTCGTCGGAATCGTCCTGGTCGCGACGCGGACCGAAGAACCACTCGAACGGATCGGCGGGGAATCCCCGCGGCGTCCGCACCTCTTCGATCCGCACCGATTCGATGAAAACGACCGCCGGAGAAACCGTTTCCGCCAGATCTGCGAATCCGGGCAACCCCCCCCCGCCCACCGCCTGAGGCTCGACGACCTGGGGATCCGAGGTCGCCGCGGGCGTGAGATCCAGGCCTCCCGCCAGCACGACGCCAAAGGCCACGGCGGCTGCCAGCAGGGCAATGGAGACGAACTGTCGCTTGCGTTCCGAGCTCATGGATGTCCTTCCGGGGATGATGTTTCGACTCGATCGGGATACCCGCGCCGGCCGCACGCCGCGGCGGCGCGGGATGGTGTCCGCCCCTACACTAGCAAGCCGCTTGCCATTGCGCTATACTATGAGCCTGCCAGCTTTCCGGCGGCGGGGAGAGTGGGCGTGCAGCCCACTTTTTTTGTTGGCCGGAAGGATCGAGCGGGACTTCACTATGAGCACGGCAAACCTGAGCGACGAGCTGCGCTCCGATCTGGAGGCGGCGGCGGAGCGAGCCGGATGCGAGCTGCTGGCGGTGGAGCGCCACGGCGACACCTTGCGCGTCGTGCTCGACCACCCGCAGGGTGTCACTCTGGCACACTGCGAGCAGGTCTCGAAGGAGGCCTCCGCCCTGCTCGACGTCGCCGACTACGGAGGGCGCCGCTACGTGCTCGAGGTCAGCTCGCCGGGGCTCGACCGGCCCCTCTACCGGCCCGCCGACTACCAGCGATTCGCCGGTCACCGCGTGCGTATCACCCGGCGCGATCCGACGAGCGGCCGCAAGATGACGTTGCGCGGCATGTTGGAGGCGTTTCGTCCGGCGGGACCCGGCATCGCCGTCCTGCATGAGGCGGAGAAGGACGAACGGTACGAGATTCCACTGACGGAGATCGAGGCCGCGCGGCTCGAGATCGAGCTGTAGCGGCAGCAAGAGGCACGAAGATGGCGAAGACAGCTCAGGCACAACAACAGACCCAATTCAACCTCGGCGAGGTCATCCAGCAGGCGGCGCGCGAGAAGGACATCGAGGTCAATCACTGGATCTCGGCCCTCGAGGACGCCATGGCCTCGGCGGCCAAGAAGCAGCACCACATCAAAGAGCCGGTGCGCGCCCAGCTCGATCCGGAGACCGGCACCTTCCGCGCCTTCAAGGTCAAGCAGGTGGTCGAGGAGATCCTGGACCCCGCCGCCGAGTGGACCCTCGAAGAGGCCCGCGACCACGACCCGGAGGCTCAGCTCGGGGACGAGATCCTGATCGAGGTCTCGACCGAGGGTTTGGGGCGCATCGCCGCCCAGTCGGCCAAGCAGGTGCTCTACCAGAGGATCCGCGAGGCGGAGCGGGAGAAGATCTACAACGAATACATCGACCAGGTCGGCGAGCTGGTCAACGGCACAGTCAAGCGCTTCGAGCGCGGCGACATGATCGTCGACCTCGGGCGCACCGAGGCGGTGGTGCCGCGCTCCGAGCAGGCGCGCCATGAGCGCTACAGCCAGGGCGAGCGCATCCGCGCGGTCATCGCCGACGTGCACAAGGAGCCCAAGGGGCCACAGGTCGTGCTCTCGCGGACCGACCCGCGCCTGCTGGTCAAGCTGTTCGAGATGGAGGTGCCGGAGATCTACGACGGCACCGTGCAGATCCAGGCGGCCGTCCGCGCCCCCGGCGAGCGCGCCAAAGTGGCGGTGGTCAGCCGCGAGCGGGACGTCGACCCGGTGGGCGCCTGCGTCGGCATGAAGGGCTCGCGCGTGCAGGCGATCATCCGAGAGCTGCGCGGCGAGAAGATCGACATCATCGAGTGGTCGGACGACCTGGTGACGCTGGCGCAGTCGGCGCTGGCGCCGGCGCGCATCACCCGCGTCTCGGTCACCCACCACGACGAGAGGCCCCACCTCGACGTCATCGTCGAGGACGAGCAGCTCTCGCTCGCCATCGGCAAGCGCGGCCAGAACGTGCGCCTGGCGTCGGAGCTGCTCGGCGCCCGCATCGACATCAAGAGCGAGACCGACGTGCGCGGCGAGGTGGCCGACGCCCTCACCCAGATGCTGGCCGACGCCATGAGCTCGGAGGAGGCGGCCGCCGGGGAGGGGGAGGCGAAGGCGGGAGAGGAGACCGGCATCGGCCTGGCGCTGCCGGAGCGGGCGCGCAAGCCGGCCATGGCCGACCAGGACTTCATGGCCGCCCTGAGCCGTGCCCTCGAGGAGAGCGAGCAGCAGGACAAGAAGGACGAGTAGGGAGAAACTGACGCGTATGGGAAAGATCCGGGTCGCCGATCTGGCGCGGGCGATGGGTGTCGAGCACCAGGACCTGCTGTTCAAGCTGCAGTCGATCGGCGTGCGCCTGAGCGAGGCCGAGGACACCATCGACAGCGACCTGGTGCGCGCCGTCCTCGAGGGGCGCAGCCTGGCCCATCCGCGAGAGGTCATCCTGCGCGACGCCGAGGCCAAGGAGACCGCCCCCTCGGCGTCCCAGCAGCGAACGGCCAGGCGCCTGCGGCCGGCGCCGCTGCGGCCGGCGCGCCGGCGGACCATGATCCAGCGGGTCGAGCCCCGCATCAAGACGATTCCGGTCAGCGAGCGGTCCCGGCCGGAGACCGTGGAGGCGCCGCCGGCGGCGGCTGCCGAGGCC
>JBOGJI010000157.1:0-20958 GCA_050747865.1 Thermoanaerobaculia bacterium | reverse complement strand
ACATAGCCCCAGCTATGCCTGCGTCAGCGCGCCTTGCCAGCGACGAAGATGACTCGCGCATCTGGCAAAGCCATGTTGGAGACACAACACTAGATAGACTGCGTCGCCGTGAGCCCGGCCGACGCCCCCCACGCCACCGTCCTCGTCGTCGACGACGAGGCGTCGATTCGCGAGAGCCTGCGCATGGTCCTCGAATACGAGGGCTATCGCGTCGAGGAGGCCGCCTCCGGCCGCGAGGCCCTGGCCAAGGCGGCCTCGCTCGACCCGGCCGCGGTGCTGCTCGACATCAAGATGCCCGAGATGGACGGGCTCGAGGTGCTCGGCGGCTTTCGCGAGCGCGGCTACGCCATGCCGGTGCTCGTCATCACCGGCCACGGCGACATCGCCACCGCCGTCGAGGCGACGCGCAAGGGGGCGTTCGATTTCTTCGAGAAGCCCCTGCAGCGCGAGCGCATCCTGCTGTCGCTGCGCAACGCGGTGGAGAACCACCGGCTGCGGCAGGAGGGGGAGGCGGCTCGCCAGGAGCCCGATCAGCTCATCGGCTCGTCGGCGGCGATGCGCCGGCTCCGCGACACCATCGAGCGAGCGGCGCCGACGCCCGCCACGGTGCTGATCGTCGGTGAGAGCGGCACCGGCAAGGAGCTGATCGCCCGCGCCATCCACGCCGGCAGCGCCCGCCGCGACCGGCCGTTCGTGCAGGTCAACTGCGCCGCCATCCCCGAGGAGCTCATCGAGTCCGAGCTGTTCGGCCACGAGAAGGGCAGCTTCACCGGCGCTACCCGCAGGCAGATCGGCAAGTTCGTCGCCGCCGACAACGGCACCATCTTCCTCGACGAGGTCGGCGACATGTCGGCGCGCACCCAGGCCAAGGTGCTGCGGGTGCTGGAGGGGGGCGAGGTCGAGCCGGTGGGAGCGGCGAGGGTGGAGCGCGTCGACGTGCGCGTCGTGGCGGCCACCAACCGCAACCTCGAAGAGGAGATCGCGGCCGGGCGCTTCCGGGAGGACCTCTACTTCCGCTTGAACGTCATCCCGATTCGCAGCCCGGACCTGCGACAGCGCAGCGAGGACATCCCGGAGCTGGTCGACTACTTCACCCGCCGCTTCTCGCGGGTCAACAACTACCGGCCGAAGAAGTTCAGCGACGAGGCGGTGGGGGCGCTCAAGGCGATGCCTTGGCGGGGCAATGTGCGCGAGCTGAAGAACTTCGTCGAGCGCCTCATGATCCTGGTGCCGGGCGACGAGATCGGTCGAGACGTGCTCGAGGCCTTCGGCGGTGGGCTCGAGGGCGAGGCCGCGGCGGGCCTGTTCGACGTCGCGACGCTCAAGGAGTTTCGCGAGGTCTCCGAGCGCGCGTTCATCCTCCGCAAGCTGGAGGAGCACGAGTGGAACATCACCCGCACCGCCGAGGCCATGGACACTCCGCGCAGCAACCTGTACAAGAAGCTGGACCAGTACGAGATTGCGCGGCCGGAGGAGGCGTCGTGAGTCGCGTGGGGGTTGCCGCCGTGTCCGACGTTTCCGCGTCTTTGCGGAAGCTGCTTCGCGAGAGCGGGGCACTGCGCGAGGGGCACTTCGAACTCTCCTCCGGCTTGCATTCTTCCGGCTACGTCCAGTGCGCATTGCTCTTGGAGCTGCCGGCTCGCGCTCGGCAGGTGGGGGAGTGGCTGGCCTCGCGGCTCGCGGCCCACGGGCCCGACAGTGTGCTGTCGCCCGCTCTCGGCGGGCTCATCATCGGGCATGAGACGGCGGCGTCGCTGGGCGTTCCGTTTCGCTTCGTCGAGCGGCGGGAGGGCAGCTTCACGCTCCGGCGCGGCTTTCATCTGCAAGCGGGGGAGCGCGTGGCGGTGGTCGAGGACGTGGTGACCACCGGGCGGTCGACCCAGGAGGCGGCGAGCGTGGCGCGCGGGCTCGGGGCCGAGGTGGTGGCTTTCGGCGCCATCGTCGACCGCGGGACCGGCTCGGGGTTCAACGCGCCTTTCGAGGCACTGCTACGACTGGATCTGCCGGCCTGGGAGGCTGCCGCGTGTCCGCTCTGCGCCCGGGGCACGGACACCGAGAGTCCGGGGAGCCGGAGGTAGCGTCGGGCCTCCGTGCCCGACGCGGGCCGGAGAGCCCGTGCAACCTCCTGGCGCTCGGGACGTACGTGGCAGGGACTCCGGGATCCGGGAACCCAGGAGGGACGAGAGAATGTGCAGGACGACTCCGGCGCTGACCCTGGCGCTAACGATCCCGTTTGCGGCGGCTGCGGCTGCCCAGGAACGGGCCCAGGTGTTCACCGGCGCGACGATCTATCCGATCGCCGGACCACCGATCGAAAACGGGGCGCTCGTCGTCCAGGGCGGCAAGATCCAGGCGGTGGGTGCGCAGGGCGAGGTGCGTGCGCCCTCCGGGGCGGAGGTGCACGACGTGACCGGCAAGGTTCTGATGCCGGGGTTGGTCGACACCCACTCCCACCTCGGCGACGTCGCGGGCGGCGACCGCTCCGCCGCGCTCCACCCGGAGGTGCGGACCCTGGACGCCGTCGACATGCGGGCGGACAACTTCCACAAGGCGCTGGCCGGAGGCATCACGACCATCAACGTCATGCCCGGCTCGGGTCATCTCATGAGCGGCCAGACCACGTATCTCAAGATGCGCGCCGGCGCCGCGCGCATCGAGGACCTGCTGTTCTGCGACGATCCGCTCACCGACGTCTGCGGCGGCATGAAGATGGCCAACGGCACCAACTCCCAGCACGACCCGCAGCCGCCGTTCCCGGGCACCCGCGGCAAGTCGGCGGCCCTGGTGCGCGAGCTGTTCGTCAAAGCGCAGGAGCAAGGGCGGAAGCTGGAGCATGCCGGCGACGACGCCGACAAGCGCCCGGAGCGCGACCTGGGGCTCGAGGCGGTGCTCGAAGTGCTGGACGGCCGCCGCGTCGTGCATCACCACACACACCGCCACGACGACGTCCTGACGGTGCTGCGCCTGGCCGAGGAGTTCGGCTTCCGGCCGGTGCTGCACCACGTGAGCGAGGCCTGGCGGGTGGCGGACGAGATCGCCGCCGCCGGCGCGCCGTGCTCGATCATCGTCCTCGACGCGCCGGGCGGCAAGCACGAGGCGGTCTTCATCCGTTGGGAGAACGGCGCCGCCCTGGAGAAGGCCGGTGCCGACGTGGCGTTCCACACGGACGACGCGATCACCGACTCCCGTTTCTTCCTGCGCTCGGCCGGGCTGGCGGTGCGCGCCGGCATGTCGCGTGAGAAGGCGCTCGAAGGGCTGACGCTGGCCGGCGCCCGCATGCTCGATCTCGACGACCGGCTCGGGTCCCTCGAGGCGGGCAAGGACGCCGACTTCATCCTCCTCTCCGGCGACCCCCTGTCGGTCTACACCAAGGTGGAGCAGACCTGGGTCGAGGGAGCGAAGGTCTTCGACCGCGCCCGCGAGGAGGACCGCCGCTACGCGGTCGGCGGCTTCGAGGTCTACCGCGGAGACATGGGACACGCACACGGAAGGGGAGGTTGGTGATGCGTCAAGGGGCAGCGATCCTGACCTTGATCCTGGGCTCCGGTCTGGCGGCGGGGCAGGGGAGCGAACAGGCGCAAGCACAGCAGCTCGCGATTCGCGGCGAGACCGTCTACACCATGGCCGGCGAGCCGATCGAGGACGGCGTGGTGCTGGTCGAGGACGGCAAGATCCGGCAGGTGGGCCCGGCGAGCCGGGTGCGGATCCCCGACGGCGTCCGGATCGTGACCGGCAAGGTCGTGACCCCGGGCCTGATCGACGCCCACTCCACGGTCGGTCTGTCGGGCATCTACAACGTCGACCACGACCAGGACTAGCTCGACACCTCTGATCCGATCCAGCCCGAGCTGCGGGCGGTCGACGCCTACAACGCGCGCGAAGAGCTGGTCGCCTACCTGCGCGCCCTCGGCGTCACCACCGTGCACACCGGACACGGCCCCGGGGCGCTGATCTCGGGCCAGACCATGGTCGTCAAGACCACGGGAGACACCGTGGAGACAGCCCTGGTCGAGCCGCGGGCCATGGTGGCCATGACCCTGGGCCCCGAGGTCGGCGAGGCCTTCGACGACAAGCCGGGGACCCGCGCGAAAGGCGTCGCCATGTTGCGCCAGGAGCTGATCAAGGCCCAAGAGTACGCGCGCAAGGTCGAGCGGGGAGAGGACACGCAAGGCGAGGAGGAGGAGGGGAACGGCAAGCCGGCGTCCCGCGATCTGGGGCTCGAGACGCTGGCGCAGGTGCTGGCCGGCGAGCTGCCGGTCCTGGTGACCGCGCAGCACCACCAAGACATCCTCGACGCCCTGCGCCTGCAGCGGGAGTTCGGTTTCCGCATGGTGCTCGACGGTGCCGCCGAGTCCTATCTGGTGCTCGACGAGATCCGCGAGGCCGGCATCGTGGTCCTGGTCCACCCCCCGAAGGCGCGCCTCTTCGGCGAGACCCGCAACGTCAGCCTCGAGACGCCGGCGAAGCTGAAGCAGGCTGGCATCCCGTTCGCCTTCCAGAGCGGCTACGAGGCCTACGTGCCGAAGACGCGGGTCGTGCTCTTCGAGGCGGCGATCGCGGCGGCCAACGGCCTCGCCTTCGAGGACACCCTGGCCGCGCTGACCATCGAGCCGGCAAGGATCCTGGGCCTCGAGGACCGCATAGGCTCCCTCGAGCCGGGCAAAGACGCCGACGTCGCCGTCTTCGACGGCGACCCCTTCGAGTACACCACCCGAGTCTGCGCCGTCATCATCAACGGCCGCCCCGTCTCGGAGACTTGCCGCTAGGGCCGGCCGCCTCAGCCCTCTTCCGGGGCCTCGTCGTCAGCTGCTTCCTCACTGGCCTCGTTCTGCATCGGGTAGTCGATCTCCGGTGGGGGCTTTTCGCCGCCGGGGCCCTTCAAGTAGTGCTCGAACCATTGCAGCATGCGGAGGTTGTAGTCGTAGCGGGAGGCGGCGCGGCGGTTGCCGTGCGGCTCGCCGGGGTAGCGGACCAGGCGGACCGGGGCCTGGCCCAGGGTCTTCAGATGGCGGTGCAGCTCCAGCGACTGGCCGGGGTCGACCCGCGTGTCCGCGGTGCCGCCCATGATGAGCAGCGGGGTCCTGGCCTGCTCCACGTAGAAGATCGGGCTCGCCTCCAGGAAGTGCTGCCAGTCGTCCCAGACGCGCTTGCGCTCGTGGACCAGGAACATCTCCTCGGGGATGTCGGAGGTGCCGAGCTTGGAGATCTTGTTGCTGATGCCGACGAACATGACGCCGGCGGCGAAGCGGTCGCTGTAGCGGGTCGAGGCCCAGGCCGTGGCGTAGCCGCCGTAGGAGCCGCCGGTGATGCCCACCTTGTCCCGGTTGGCGAGGCCGGACTCTGCGAGCGCGTCCACCGCGTCCACCAGGTCGTCGAACTCCTCCTCGGCCGGCTGCGCCTGGGACGAGCGGGCGAACTCGACGCCGCGGCCGGTGGAGCCGCGGTAGTTGGGGTAGAGGACGGCGAAGCCGCGGCCGGCGGCCACCTGTCCGGGACCGGCGTAGCTGGTCATCCAGCCGTCCCGGTCGTGCGACTCCGGGCCTCCGTGCACGGTCAGGATGGTGGGGTAGCTCCGGCCGGCCTCTTCGCCCACGGGGCGGATGAGCACGCCCTCGAGCTCCAGCCCGTCGCGCGCCGTCCAGGTGAAGGTCTCCTGGGCGCCGAAAGAGATCTCCGACAGCCAGGGGTTCGAGTCGGTGAGCCGCCGCGGCTCGGTCGCGTCGGCGCGCAGAAGGAAGGCCTCGGCGGGATGGCGCGCGGACTGTCCCACCACGGCCACGGTTCCATCGTCGGCGATCGAGAGGTCGCTCCACACGCGCTCGCTTGCGGCCAGGCGTCGATCGGAGACGCCTTCCAGGTCCGTGGAGTAGATGAGCGTCTCCACGCTCTCGTCGCCCAGGGCGAGGAGCGTACCGGCAGCGGACCAGGCGACGTCGCGCACGTGTCCTTCGTAGCCCGGCCAGAGGTCGCGGAGCTCGCCGCTCGCGGCGTCGGCGATCAGCAGGCGGCCGGGCGCGGTGTCGTGCGCATCGGCGGTGGCGATCAAGGCGACGTGCCGGCAGTCCGGGCTCCAGGCGCCGCCTCCGAGCTTGCCCGGGGTTTCGATGCCGGCCCGGACGGCGCCGGAGGCGGGATCGAGGACGCGCAGCCGCGTCGAGGTGTAGCTGTCGTCGACCAGCGGCGAGGGGGCGACGGCGGCGAGCAGCAGGTCGCCGTCCGGACACCAGTCGAGGCTCGAGGCGTGGCCCTCCACGGCCAGGGCCTCGGGCTTGCCGTAGGCGCCGTCTTCACCCCGCTGGGCGATCCAGATCTTCGACGGGCGGAGCTGCTCCTCGTAGACCTCGGCGTCGAAGCCCTTCTCCTTGAGCGTCTTACGCTCCTCGGGTTCCTTTTCGTCGGCGATGAACGCCACCCGGCCGCCGTCCGGGCTGAAGCTGAAGTCGCCGATCGCCGCGGCGTGCTCGAGGATCCGGCGAGCCTCGCCGCCGACCAGCGCGATCTGGTAGAGAGCCGCATGCTCGTCGTCGCCCCGTTTGGCGGTGAAGGCCAGCCCCGAGCCGTCGTGGGTCCACTGGACGTGGGCGACGTTCACCTCGCCGGTCACATACGGGCGGGACGTCCCGTCGGGTGACACGACGTGGAGCTCGGCCCAGGCCGGGCCGTCCTCGTCCTGGAACGGGATGCGGGGGACGCTCAAGACGTAGGCGACGGAGCGCCCGTCCGGCGAGATCTCGACGTCGGACACCAGGCGCAGGTGCGCCACGTCCTCAGGCGTCATCGGCCGTTGCGCCGTGGCCGGCACGACGGCACAGAAGAGCAGAGCGGCGGTCAGGGCGAAGCGAACTCGCGGCATCGACGATCCTCCTTGTCGAGGAAGGGTCTCCTGGTTCGGGAGCGGCAAGACTATCCGAAGATCCCGTCTTTGCCGACACCCGTGCGGTAGACGAGGTCCATGGCGACCCGCAGGGCCTCTAGGCGGCCGGTCCGGGCAGCATCCGCCGCCCGCACCTCCACCGACCAAGGCACGTTGGCGCCGTCGTGGACCTCGACGATCCACGACTCCCGCTTGGGGTCCCAACGGCCCGGGTCTTCCGGATCCACCAGATTCCACCCCGTGGGCAGATAGCTGTGGATCTCGACGAGGCCGTAGGTCAATGGACGCGGCTCGGGCATGACCGGCGTATTGTGGCCGAACGGACCTCCGGCCGTCCACCTGTGGCCGCGTGTTACGATCCGTCGGGCCGCCACGGCCCCGCACCTGGAGGAGCTCGCCCCATGCAGATCGAGTTGACGGAAGAGCAGGAACTGCTGCGCGACACCGTACGGCGTTTCGCCGACGAGGTGGTGCGGCCGCGCGCCAAGGAGATCGACGAGACGGGCGAGTTCCCCCTGGCCTTCTTCCGCCAGGCGGGCGAGCTCGGCCTGACCGGCGTCGCGGTGCCGGAGGAGTACGGCGGATCGGGCATGGACACCGTCTCCTATTGCCTGGTCGTCGAGGAGGTGAGCCGCGTCTGCGCCACCTCCGGCGTCATCCTGTCGGTCAACAACTCCCTGGTCTGCGACCCGCTGCTCAAGTTCGGCAACGAGGAGCAGAAGCGCGAGTTCCTGACCCCGCTCGCCGCGGGCGAGAAGCTCGGCTGTTTCGCCTTGACCGAGCCCGGCGCCGGCTCCGACGCCGCCAGCTTACGGACCACCGCCCGGCGTGACGGCGACGGCTACGTCTTGAACGGCAACAAGGTGTTCATCACCAACGGCACGCATGCCGACACCGCGATCGTCTTCGCCACCGTGGACCTGGAGAAGAAGCACCGGGGAATCACCGCCTTCGTCGTCCCCTGCGACACCCCGGGGCTGTCTCGCGGCGGCCACGAATACAAGCTGGGCGTCAACGCCTCGGGTACCACGGAGCTGGCGTTCGCGGACATGCGGGTGCCCGCTGAGTGGCGCCTCGACGAGGAGGGCGAGGGGTTCAAGGTGGCCATGGCGACGCTCGACGGCGGCCGGGTGGGAATCTCGGCCCAGGCCGTGGGGGTGGCGCGGGGAGCCTTCGACGCGGCCCTCGCCTACGCCCGCGAGCGCGAGCAGTTCGGCCGGCCGATCGCCGACTTCCAGGCGATCCAGTTCTACCTCGCCGACATGCAGACCGAGATCGACGCGGCGCGCCTGCTGACCTGGAAGGCGGCCTGGGCGAAGGAGAACCAGAAGCGCTACACGCTGGAGGCGGCGCAGGCCAAGCTGTTCTCCTCCGAGATGGCGCAGCGGGTGACCAACAAGGCGCTGCAGATCCACGGCGGTTACGGCTACACGCGGGAGTACGACGTCGAACGCTTCTTCCGCGACGCCCGCATCACCGAGATCTACGAGGGCACCAGCGAGATCCAGAAGCTGGTGATCGCCGACTGGGTGCTCGCCGACTGAGCCCACTGATGTCGGGCTCCCCGTGATCGCCCCACTCAATGATCAGTTTTGATCTGACCGAGGATCAGCGGCTGCTGCGCGACGAGGTGCGGCGCTTCGCCGAGGAGGCGATCGCCCCCGGAGTCGGCGAGCGCGATCGCCGGCACGAGTTCCCGGCCGAGGTCATCGGACAGCTCGGTGCGCTGGGTCTGCTCGGCATGCAGATCCCAGAGGACTACGGCGGCATCTTGAGCGACCAGCTCACCTATGCCCTGGTCGTCGAGGAGCTGGCGCGGATCTGTCCGGTCACCGCGGTCACCGTGTCGGTCCACAACTCGGTCTGCTGCTGGCCGATCGTCCACTTCGGCGGCGAGGAGCTCAAGGAGGAGGTGCTGCCGCGCCTGGCCGCGGGCGAGGTGCTGGGAGCCTTCGCCCTCACCGAGCCCGGCTCCGGCTCGGACGCGGGGAGCCTGCGGGCGACGGCCCGCCGGGAGGGAGACTGCTGGGTGCTCGACGGCGAGAAGGCGTGGATCACCAACGCCGGCCTCGCCGGCTATTACGTGACCTTCGCGCGCACCGACCCGCAAGCCGGGAAGCGGGGCATCTCGGCCTTCGTGGTGCCGCGAGACGCTGCCGGCCTGAGCGTCGGAACGCCGGAGGAGAAGGTCGGCCTCAAAGCATCGGTCACCGCTCCGCTCGCCTTCGAGGAGTGCGCGATTCCCGCCCGCAACCTGCTGGGAGACGAGGGTCAGGGGTTCAAGGTCGCCCTGGCGACGCTCGACCACTCGCGGCTGGGCATCGCGGCGCAGGCGTTGGGCATCCAGCAGCGCGCCCTGGAGCTGGCGCGTGATTACGCGAAGGAGCGCGAACAGTTCGGCGTGCCGATCGCCCAGCACCAGGCCATCCGCTTCCAGCTCGCCCAGATGGCCACCGAGCTGGCCGCCGCCCGCGCCTTGACCCACGCCGCCGCCCTCCCCTCGGGGGATTCGGCTCGAGCCGGCCGGCTGGCCTCGGAGGCCAAGCTCTACGCCTCGGAGGCGGCCAACCGCGCCGTCTGGCAGGCGGTGCAGATCCACGGCGGCAACGGCTTCTGCGAGGACTACGAGATCGCCCGCATATCCCGCGACGTCCGCGTCACCACCATCTACGAAGGCACCAGCGAAATGCAGCGCCTGGTCATCGCCCGCCACCTCCTCCGCGACTGAAGCGGTCTTCTGCCGAGCCGAATCCCGTCCGTCACCTATACTTGCGATCACTGCGAGGGAGACCACCGCTCGCTGGAGCGGCAAGGAGTTTGAGTATGACCGTGCGAGACGAGCCGAGATCGACGGTGCTGGCCGAGGAGGAAGGTGCGGACGGGCAGGGGGCGCCGGAGAACCGCGTCTATCGAGAGGAGCTGGTGGAGTCGATGGGGGAGGCGCGGAAGCGGTGGGAGGAGGGCCGGCGGGGCTCGGAGGCGGACCGCGCGTCCTGGAAGCGGGACTTCACCACGGTGTCGAGCATGGAGGTGCCGCACCTGGTGACTCCTGAGCAGGTGGCGGATATCGATCCGCTGCGCGACATCGGGATTCCGGGGGAGTACCCGTACACGCGGGGCATCCATCCCACCGGGTACCGGGGGAAGCACTGGACGATGCGGCAGTTCGCCGGCTTCGGGTCGGCGGAGGACAGCAACCGGCGGTTCAAGTACCTGCTGGAGCACGGGCAGACGGGGCTGTCGGTGGCCTTCCACCTGCCGACGCTGTACGGCTACGACTCGGATCACCAGATGGCGGCGGGGGAGGTGGGCAAATGCGGCGTGGCGATCGACTCGCTGGCCGACATGGAGGCGCTGTTCGACGGCATCCCGCTGGGCGAGGTCACGACCTCGATGACCATCAACTCCACGGCGCCGATCCTGTTCGCCATGTACCTGGCGGTGGCGGAGCAGCAGGGGGTGGACGTCCGGAGGGACGTTTCCGGGACGTTGCAGAACGACATCCTGAAGGAGTACATCGCGCAGAAGGAGTACATCTACCCGCCGCGGCCGTCGATGCGGCTGATCACCGATCAGTTCTCCTTCGCCGCGGCAGAGGTGCCGCGCTGGAACACCATCTCCATCTCCGGGTACCACATCCGCGAGGCCGGCTCGACGGCCCTGCAGGAGCTGGCGTTCACCTTGCGCGACGGCATGGAATACGTCCAGTACGGCGTCGACGCCGGTCTCGACGTGGACGCGTTCGCGCCGCGGCTGTCGTTTTTCTTCAACTCCCACAACGACTTCTTCGAGGAGATCGCGAAGTTCCGCGCCGCGCGGCGGATCTGGGCGACGGTGATGCGCGAGCGCTACGGGGCGAAGAAGGAGCGCTCGTGGATGCTGCGCTTCCACACCCAGACGGCCGGCTGCAGCCTTACCGCGCAGCAGCCGCACAACAACATCGTGCGCACGACCGTCCAGGGGCTGGCGGCGGTGCTCGGCGGCACCCAGTCCCTGCACACCAACGCGCTGGACGAGACCCTGGCCCTGCCCACCGAGGAGAGCGCCCGCATCGCCCTGCGCACTCAGCAGATCCTCGCCCACGAGTCGGGCGTGGTGAACACGATCGATCCGTTCGGCGGCTCCTGGTTCATGGAGGAGATGACTCGCCGGATGGTGGACGGCTCCTTCGAGTACTTCCGGCACATCGACGAGCTGGGCGGCATGGTCGAGGCGATTGAGGCCGGTTTCCCGCAGCGCGAGATCATGGACGCCGCCTTCCGCTATCAGAGAGCGGTGGAGGACGGCGAGAAGATCATCGTCGGCGTCAACGCCTTCCAATACACCGACGAGGAGCCGATCGAGGTCCTGCAGATCCCGGACTCGCTGGCCGGCGAGCAGATCGGCCGCATCGACGCGGTCAAGGGCCGGCGGGACGACGGCGCCGTGCGGCGGACGCTCGACGCCCTGAAGCAGGGGGCAAGCGGCGACGCCAACACCATGCCCCTGATCCTCGACTGCGTGAAGGCCTACTGTACCGTCGGCGAGATTTCCGACGCCCTGCGCGACGTCTTCGACACCTGGGAAGAGCCGGCCGTCTTCTGAATCGTTCAGTAGCGCAGGAAGGCGCCGACGCCTTCGGCGCGGGCCTGTAGCCGCTCCGCCGCTCCGCCACGCACCTGCTCGACGCGGCCGCCGAGGACCAGGGTCTTCTCGGCGAGGCGCTCCAGCAGGTCGCGCAGGGGGATGAGATCGGTGCCGCAGCGCGGGCAGCGCGCGGGCCCATCGGCGTAGAGAGCCTCGCACTCGGGGCACTCCGCGCCCCGGCCGTTGGCCGCCGAGCTGTAGACGAGCTGCAGCACGCGTCCCGCCGGCAACGCGTCCAGGGTCGGCCCCAGGCCGAGCGCCGCGTGGTCCCGTCCGGCGGCCTCGATCAGCTCGCCCACCATCTTGTCCTCGGCCCGCCGCTCGATCTCGGCTTCGACCTCCAGGGTGGAGGCCAGCACCTGATCCGGGCCGCTGTCGACGGCCAGGGAGACGGTGCCCGCTAGCCGTGTCTGCAGGCGACGGGAGAGGAGCCGCTGCAGCTCGCCCAGGGCCTCGGGGGTGCCGGCCAGCACCAGGCGGTCGAAGCCGCGCTCGCGCTCGAGCTCGTCGGTCATCTCGGCGACGTGGCGCAGGTGCCCGCGGGCATGGGTGTCGGCCCGCCGCTGAAAGCGGGCCTGCGACCACATCTGGTCGGTGCCGCTGGCCTTGAGCCGGCGCACGTCGGCCTCCGCCTCGGTCTCGCGATGCTCCTCGATCTCGCCCATGAAGACGGTGAACAGGCGCGCGTGGTTGCGGTCGGTGAGCACCACGGCATAGCGCTCGTATTCGTCCAGGGCCTCGATCAGCGGCCGCACCTGCGGCGTCGGCTCCCAGGCGGCGCGGCTGGGGAGCGCCACCTGCAGCTCGTGGCTCCAGGTGAAGTCGTGCGAGGCGTCGCAGCAGGCGACCAGGGTCTTGCCGCGTGGGGCGTGCCGCTCGGCGAGCCGCAGCGCCGCTTGGGCGTCTCGCTGGAAGGCGTGACGGTCGTCTCCCGCGAGGGTCTCATCGATCTCGCGCAAGAGGCCGCGCAGCGCCGTCACGAAGCCCTGGTTGCGGTTCTGCTGCTTGGACTGGTCGGTGTCCAGATACACCGTCAGCACGCGGCTGCCCGGGGTCGGGGACCGGTGGAGGAGGGGCTGCAGATCGTGCTCGTTCATGGTCCTCACGCTCCTGATGTATTGCTACAATACCGCGCAGCATGGGTCACGCACAGGGCACGCCGTACCGCATCCTCATCGCCAAGCCGGGCCTCGACGGCCACGACCGGGGCGCCAAGGTCGTGGCGCGGGCGCTGCGCGACGCCGGCTTCGAGGTGATCTATTCGGGCCTGCGGCAGACGCCGCAGCAGATCGCCGCCGCCGCGGTGCAGGAGGACGTCGACGCCGTGGGGCTCTCCATCCTCTCCGGGGCCCACAACGTGCTGCTGCCCGAGGTGACCCGCCTGCTCGCCGCACAGGACGCGGCGGACATCTTGGTCTTCGCCGGCGGCATCATCCCCGAGGGGGATATCGCACCGCTCAAAGACGCCGGGGTGGACGAGATCTTCCTTCCCGGCACCTCGACCCGGACCATCGTGGACTACCTGCACCGCAGGCTGGGCGGCGCGGCGGCCTGAGCCTCCCGGACGGCTCCGTACCGCGACATGAAGAAGAGCTTCGATCCCTCCTCGTACGAGGAGCGCTGGCAGCGGCATTGGTACGAGCAGGGCTACTTCCGCGCCGAGGCCCCATCGCGGCGGCCCTCGTACTGCATCATGATCCCGCCGCCCAACGTCACCGGCAGGCTGCACATGGGGCACGCGCTGCAGAGCTCCATCCAGGACCTGCTCACCCGCTGGCGCCGCATGCGCGGCGACAACGCCCTGTGGCTCCCGGGCACGGACCACGCGGGCATCGCCACCCAGCTCATGCTGGAGCGCCAGCTCGCGGCCGAGGGAACGAGCCGTGCGGAGATCGGCCGCGAGGCCTTCCTCGAGCGCGCCTGGGCGTGGACCGAGGAGCACCACGGGCACATCCGCCGTCAGCTCGACAAGCTGGGCGCCTCCTGCGACTGGTCGCGCGAGCGCTTCACCATGGACGAGGGGTTGTCGCGTGCGGTGCGCCATGCCTTCGTGCGGCTCCATGGCGAGGGGCGGATCTACCGCGGCGAATACATGGTCAACTGGTCTCCCGGCCTCGACACCGCGATCTCCGATCTCGAGGTCGAGATGCGGGAGGTGCGCGGCAAGCTCTACCACATCGCCTACCCGGTCGAGGGCACGGAGGAGAGGGTCGTCGTCGCCACCACGCGGCCGGAGACCATGCTCGGTGATACCGCCATCGCCTACCACCCCGACGACGAGCGCTACCGCCATCTCGCCGGGTCTCGAGCCGTCCTGCCCCTGGTAGGGCGCCGCTTGCCGTTCGTGGCCGATGAGGCCGTGGATCCCGAGTTCGGGACGGGGCTGGTGAAGGTGACTCCCAGCCACGACTTCGCCGACTTCGAGCTCGGTCGCCGCCACGGCCTGCCCGGCGTGCAGGTGATCGACCGCCACGCCCGCATGACCGAAGCCGCCGGCGAGGGCTTCGCCGGGCTGGACCGCTACGAGGCGCGCGAACGGGTGGTCGAGCGGCTCCGCGAGCAGGGCTTGCTCGTCCGCGCCGAGGACTACACGCACAACGTCGGCTTCTGCCAGCGCAGCGGCGTGGCGATCGAGCCGCTGGTGTCGACCCAGTGGTTCTGCGACGTGTCCGAGATGGCGCGGCAGGCCCTGGGCGCCGTCGAGGAGGGCCGCATGCGCCTGGTGCCCGAGTCGTGGCACAAGACCTGGGCCCACTGGCTGGAGAACATCCGGCCCTGGTGTGTCTCCCGCCAGCTCTGCTGGGGACACAGGATCCCCGCCTGGTACGACGCCGACGGCACCTGCTACGTGGCGGAGACCGAAGAAGCGGCGCGACGGGCCGCCGGCGAGGTCGAGCTCACGCAGGATCCGGACGTTCTCGACACCTGGTTCTCGTCCGCCCTGTGGCCGTTCTCGACCCTCGGCTGGCCGGACGACACCCCCGATCTCGAGACCTTCTATCCCACGCAGGTGCTGGTCACCGGGCACGACATCCTGTTCTTCTGGGTCGCCCGCATGGTGATGACAGGTTTGCACTTCACGTCCGAGGTTCCCTTCCACACCGTGCACCTGACCGGCCTGGTGCGCGACGAGAAGGGCGTCAAGATGTCCAAGACCCGCGGCAACACGGTCGACCCCATGGACCTGGTCGAGGAGTTCGGTGCCGACGCGGTGCGCTTCACGCTCTCCATCCTCGACAGCCCCGGCCGCGACATCCCGCTCGACCGGGACCGGGTGGCCGGCTACCGGGCGTTCGGCAACAAGATCTGGAACGCCGCTCGCTTCGTGCTCGGCCGCGTGCCGGAGGGCAGCGCCGTGCAGGAGCAGATCGACACGCAGGGTCTCGAGGCGCCGGAGCGTTGGGTCCTTTCCCGCCTGTCGCGCACCGCGGCCGAGGTCGATGCGCGCTTCGCCGAGTTCCGCTTCGACGAGGCCTGCCAGCGGCTCTACCACTTCTTCTGGCACGAGCTCTGTGACTGGTATCTGGAGCTGGCGAAGCCGGCCCTGGCCGGGGAGGCGCCGCGGCCGCGTGTCGGCGACGTGCTGCTCACGGCGCTCGATCGCAGCCTGCGGCTGCTCCACCCGGTGATGCCGTTCCTTTCCGAGGAGCTGTGGCAGCGATTGCCGGGCCACTTGGGCGTCCATGCGCAGACGATCTGTCTGGCTCCCTACCCGCAGGGGCAGCCGGCCTGGGAAGACGACGAGGTGGAGGCCGCCATGGGATCGTTCACCGACGTGGTGTCGGCGGTGCGGGGGATCCGCGCCGACCTCCAGATCCCGCCGGCCAGCACGCCGCGGCTGCATCTGGGCGCCGGCGAGCCGCGGGCTCGCGCCTTCCTGGCCGGTCACGCATCGCTGCTCGCCTTCCTGGCACGCGTCGAGGTGACCGACGGCACGGCACCGGCCGAGGGGGTGACCGAGCACGCCGGCGGCGTCGAGCTGGTCCTGACGCTGCCCGGGAGAGACCTGGCGGCGGAGAAGCGACAGCGTGTCGCTCGCGAGCTGCAGCAGCTCGAGGCGCAGATCGGTCGCGTGCGCTCTTTGCTCGACGACGAGCGGTTCGTGGAGCGCGCGCCGGCGGCGGTGGTGGAGGAGAACCGGCGACGCCTCGAGGACCTCGAACGGCGGCGGGCGGCCCTCGGCTCGTCGATTGGTGCCGAGCCGTAGGGGAGTCGCTCCCGGGCGCCTTGCGCAGGCGTTTGGCGACGCGATCAACGACTGCCCGCTCATGAACCAGGAGCGACGAACCGCGGCGACCGCGTCTTATGGGGCGTGGGTCGCGGGTCTCGCGCTGGCCGCGGAACGCTCGCGGGTGAATCTGGTGTCGCTCCCCACCGTGACGTCCACCAACGACCTGGCGCGCCGGGTCGTGGCGGATTACCTCGATGACCAGCGCCTGCCCCGACGCTCGCTGCTGGCCGCCTGGGAGCAGACGGCGGGGCGCGGTCGCCGCGGCCGGTCGTGGTCGAGCCCGGCGGGGCACGGCCTCTACGCGACCTGGATCGAGCCGTTGATCGAGTCCCGGCTTCGAGAGCGCCTGCCGCTGATCGTCGCTATCGCGCTGGCCGACGGCGTCCGCGAGCTGATCGACGCGCCGTGCGCCGTGAAGTGGCCCAACGATTTGATGGTGGAGAGACGCAAGATCGGCGGTATCCTGATCGACGTCGTGGACCGGCAGGAAGTGGGCGCCGTGGCCCTGATCGGCTTCGGGGTCAACTACAGCCACCCGCCGTCGACGCTGCCCCGGCGCCCGGCGACCTCATTGGTCGAATGCGGCGAAGCCCCGGGCCTCGACGTCGTCTGTCAGACGCTGATCGAGCGCCTGGCGAACGCCCTGATGACGTCGGTGGGCATGGAGGATCTGGTGCAACGATATCGCCGGCTCTCGCTCCACAAAGAGGGAGATCAGATGGCAGTCCAGGTCGGCACGGAGCGCCTGGAGGGGGCGTTTGCGGGCTTCGACGCTGCGGGCAAGCTGCGTCTCGAGGTCGACGGGGAGGAGCGACGGATCGCCTCCGGTGAGGTGTTCGACCGATGAGCCAGCCCCGGGACCTGGAGCGGCCGGCCGACGGCCCGCTGGTCGTCTTCGACGTCGGCAACACGAACACCGTCTGCGGCGTGTTCGTCGGCGACGAGCTGGTGGAGGATCTGCGGCTGTCGACCAGCGCCGACCAGACGGCGGACGAATACGGCGCCGTCCTGCTGCCGCTCTTCGGGCGTGCCGGGCTGGAGCCGACGGAGGCTACCGCCGTCGTCATCTCCTCCGTGGTGCCGCCCCTGCACCGCACGCTGGAGACGCTGGCGCGCCGCTACTTCCACTGCGAGCCCCTGTTCGTCGAGCCCGGCATCCGCACCGGCCTCCCCATTCGCTACGACAACCCCAGCGAGGTGGGGGCCGACCGCATCGTCAACGCCGTGGCCGCGCGGGAGCTCTACGGCTGCCCGGTGGTAGTGGTCGATTTCGGCACCGCCACCACCTTCGACGTGGTGAGCCGGGAAGGGGAGTACGTGGGCGGCATCATCGCCCCCGGCGTCGGCATCGCCGCCGAGGCGCTGTTCGCGCGTGCCTCCCGCCTGTTCCGTGTCGACATCCAGCGCCCGGAGAGGCTGGTCGGCCGCAACACCGCCGGCTCGATGCAGTCGGGCATCTACTACGGCTATCTCTCCTTGGTCGACGGGATCTTGGAGCGCCTGATCGCGGAGCTGGGCGACCTCAAGACCGTCGTCGCCACCGGCGGCCACGCCGAGCTGATCGCCGCCGATTCTCGCTACATCCGGGAGGTGAGCTCCCGGCTCACCCTGATCGGCCTGAAGATCCTCCATGAGCGCAACCGCTGACGCGACGTCCGCGGACCAGGCCTATTTCGAGCGCATCGAAGTGGTCTTCATCCGGCTGCGCGGGGCGCCGCTGCTGCTGTCGCCCGCCGACTGGCGCGTCGCCAAACAGTGGCGGCAGCAGGAGGTTCCGCTGGCGCTCGTCCTCGCCACGCTGGCGGAGGTGTTCGCCGAGCGCGCCGCCCGTGGCAGCCGCGGACGCATCAACAGCCTGCGCTACGTCGCCCCGGCGGTGGAGGCCGCCTGGGAGCGAGCCCGCGAGCTGCAGGCCTCCGGCCATGCGCCGGCCGCAGTGCCCGGACCGAGCGTCGAGGAGCGCCTCGACAGGCTCGCCGACGCGCTGTCGGACGTCCTTGGCGGCGGCCCTCGATGGTACGACGCGATTCGCGCCCTGAGCGGCACTCCGGAGGCCGTGGAGGCGCGCCTGGGCGAACTGGAGGCCGAGCTGCACGACGAGCTGCGGGCCGGCCTCGACGCCGAGACCGCGAACCGGCTCGCCTGTGAGGTGGAAGAGGCCCTGACGCGCGTCGCCGCACGTCTCGCGCCGGAAGAGCGCCAACGCCTCAGCCGCCAGCTCGAGAGCCGTGCGCTGCGCCGCCACTTCGCCCTCCCGGTGCTTTCCCTGTTCTCTTTCGATCTGTAGCGGACTGCCTCCTACCTGAAGCGTCCGGAGTCCCTGCCGGCGGTTCCCAGGCCGACACCGAGGTCGGCTGATTCAGATTTGTGAGCGATCGCGGGGCGGGCGTCCGTCCTTCTCAACGTGGAGCGTGCTCCTGCGGCACTCCCGGTTGCCTTACTGCTGCTCGGGGCGGCGGCAGGGTGGCACCTGGAGCTGCCGGGGATTGGGTGGGTCGCGGTGCTGGCGGCCGCGGGCGTGGCGCTCTGCGGCCGGCGGGGTCTGCTGGTCCTATGTGTCGCGGTCGGCCTTGCGTTGCCGGCGTTGGCGCGCTGCGGACGGTGGAGCGCGCCGCCGCCTGATCCGGGGCGCCCGGTGGAGCTGGTAGGGCGGCTGACTTCGGGCTGGCTCGTGGAGGAAGGCGTCTGGAAGGCGACGCTGCGGGTACATCGGTACCGGCAGGGGTCGGCGGTCGTCGCCTGGGAGGAGCCGGTGCAGCTCTATCGCGCTGGTGACGTGGCGCCTGCAGCAGGGTCGCGGGTGCGCGTCGAGGGCTACCTGGGGCGTGCTCCCGGAACCGCGAATCTGCCGGCGGGCCCGCCCGGGCCGTGGCGACTGTGGCTCAAGAGCCCCGTTTTCTATGGGGTGGAGGACCGACTGACACGCTCGGCCGGCTGGCGCGCGGCGATCCGGGACCGACTGCTCGGCGCGATGGGGGCGAGGGCGGGGGCGAGGGCGGCGGCGGACGCGGAGGCGAGCCGGGGGGACATCCTCGTGCGCGCGCTGCTCCTGGGGGAACGGGGCGTCCTGCCCGAGGAGGTCGCCGCCGGCTTGCGGCGCCTCGGGCTGTCGCACCTGTTCGCCGTCTCCGGCCTGCACGTCGGCATGGTCGCCGCCCTCGGCCTGTTGGTGCCGGCCGGCAGGCGCTGCCGTATCTGTCTCGCGCTGCTCCTGGTCCTCGGGTATCTGTGGCTCGTGGGGCCGCGCCCTTCCGTGGTCCGTGCAGCGGGCATGGCCGGTCTGGCCGCCGCCGCCCTGCTGTCGCGGCGGCCTCCGGTGGCGGCGAACGCCCTCGCCGTGGCGGTGGCCGGCATGGTCCTGTGCGTCCCCGGCATCCTGGCCGATCTCGGGTTCCAGCTCTCCGTGGCGGCGACGGCCGGCATCGTGTTCGTGGCCCCCACCCTGGCGGCGCGCTGGAGCCGGCTGCCGCGGTGGCTCGCCCTGCCTCTCGCGGCCACCGCGTCGGCGCAGCTCGTCTCGCTGCCGGTGAGCCTGCCGGTCTTCCACCTGTGGCCCCTGCTCGCGCCGCTCTTCAACCTGCTCTATGTCCCGTGGACCGCGGTCGTGCTCGCCGCCACTCTCGTCTGGGGGGGTTTGGCCACGGCCTTCCCAGCGATCGCGAGCTCCTGCCGGCCGGTGCTCGATCTCCTGGCCGCGCCGTACTTCTGGCCGGTCCATCTGCCGGCGGGCTGGAGCGCCACCCTGCCGCTCGCCTGGGGGGTCGTCGGCAGCTCCGCCGTCGCGCTCGGCGGCCTGGCGGCGCTGCTGCGGCCCCGGCGTGGTGTCGCTTTGCCGGCGGTCGTGATCCTGGGGGTCGTCCTGGCGGGACCCGCGCGGAGCCGCGACCCGGAGCTGATCGTCTGGGACGTGGGCCAGGGCGCCTCGGTGCTGCTTCGCGATGGGCGCCACACGCTGCTCGTGGACGGCGGCGGTTGGCGCTCGGGAGGCGTCGGCGAGCGCGTGCTGCTGCCTGCTCTGGCGGCAGCCGGGGTGGGGAGCCTCGACGCCGTGGCGCTATCCCACCCGGACCGCGATCACTGCGGCGGCCTGGTCGATCTGGCGCGTCTGTTGCCGGTGGGGGAGCTGTGGTCGGCGCCCGGGTGGGGCGAGGACCCGTGCTGGCGTGCTCTACGCGCCGTTCCAGGTCCTCGGCTCCGGCTCCTGGTTCCGGGTGACGCGCTTGCCGTCGGGCGGTGGCGGCTGCGAGCCCTGGCGCCGTCGCACGCGGGACCGCTGGCGGACAACGATCGCTCGCTGGTGCTGCTGGCCGAGGTCCACGGCCGCCGGGCGCTGCTCCCCGGCGACGTGGAGCACTCCGGCGAGGTGCTCCTGGCGCGGCGCCTGGGGCGAGCCGGCCTGCGCGCCGACGTCCTGCTCGTGCCCCACCACGGCAGCCGGACGTCCAGCTCGACCGCCTTCCTCGACGCCGTTTCGCCCCGCCTGGGAATCATCCCGGTCGGCCTGCGCAACGCCTACCACCATCCCTCGTCGGAGGTCCTGGAACGGCTCGCCGCCCGCGATGTCCGCGTGCTGCGCACCGACCGTGACGGCATGGTCCGCCTGCGCTTCCACCCCGACGGCGCAGTGCGCATCGAGCTGCCCGCGGCGCCGCGGTAAGAATTCAGCCCTCTCGCGGACCTTCGTAACGGGAGCCTGATCGGCACCACCACCCACTACACGACCCGGGACGTGACGAACCAGGAGATGGTGACCCGGGTGGTGCAGCCGACCGGGGAGTGCAGCCGCCACTTCTTCGAGGCCAAGCCCGGTCCAAGCCCGTCGTCGGATGCGGGCTGGGACTACGGTCTGCCATACAGCCGTCGGTTCACGGCAGCCGGTACCAACGACCGGTTTCTGTCCTCGGAGATCTGGACGAGCGCCAGCGGCAACCAGTGCGCGGGTGCGAAACGGCGCTCGACCTACGTCGCTTCGATCACGACCCGTTCCCAGCCCTGGGAGGCAATCCCACGAACTGGTACAACACGAACCGCCGCCTCTTGGGCACCCGCACGGTTTTCCACGACGCCGCGGATCAGTACATCGACGTGGCGCTGTCGGGCTACGACGGCGTAGGCCACTACCGCACCTCGACGACCACCAGCAACAACGGGCTCACGCCGACGCGCACGGTGACGACCGCCTTCAATCCCGGCCGGCAGCCGTACACGCCGTGGCCGGTGGCGAATC
>JBOGJI010000156.1:0-1663 GCA_050747865.1 Thermoanaerobaculia bacterium | reverse complement strand
GGCTCGGCGCTGCAGCCGCCGGTGACGCCATGGTGCAGCAGCGTCTCGATTGAAGCGTAGAACGGGCTCGACCGCGCCACGTCGGCGACGCTTGGCTGCTCCTGGAAGCGCTCGTCGAAATTGGCGATGGCACGTCAGAGAGCCGTGGCCAGGGCATCGAGCAGGCGGTCGACTTCCTCGCGCGTGATGTGGAGGTGGGGCGAGATGCGCAGCGCCGAGCCGCGGACGCCGGTCACGACGCCGCGCTCGGAAAGGTGGGCGCCGATGCGGCGGGCGACCTCGCGCGGCAGCTCGACGCCCAGCATGTGGGGGCCGCGCTCGCCGCTCGCGGGCACACGCAGGCCGAGCGCCGCGGCCCGCCCGGCGATCTCGCCGGTCACCTCCGCGAGCGCTCGCGAGACGTTGGCAACACCCCATTCCAGGAGCTGGTCGAGGGCGGCGAGCGCCATCGGGACGAGCGTGAAGCTAGAGTGCTGGCCGAAGTCGAAGCGCCGCGCGCCCGGCAGGTACTCGCCGCTGTAGTCGGCGACGGCGGCGAAGTCGTCCGAACCGGCACGGTTGATCCAGTTCTCCTCCAGCGGCCGGCCGTCGCGGTGCTCCTCGGCGACGTACAGGTAGCTGACGCCGAGCGATCCCAGCAGCCATTTGTAGCCGGCGGCGACGAGGAAGTCCGGCCGCACCCGCGCCAGATCGAGCGGCAGGGCCCCGAGCGACTGGGTGGCGTCGACGACGAGTACCGCCCCCGCTCGCTTCGCCGCGTCGGAGACGGCGACGAGGTCGAGGAGCGCGCCGTTGGTCCAGTGCACGTTCGGCACCGCCACCACGCGGGTGCGCTCGTCGATGTGCTCGAGCGTCGCCTCGGTCCAGCTCTGGCCCTCCTCGCGCTGCACGAGGGCGAGCTCCGCCCCGGTCTCGCGCGCGAAGCGTTGCCAGGTGTAGAAGTTGGAGGGGAACTCGCCGGCCAGCACCACGACCCGGTCGCCGGGCGCCGCCTGCACGTTACGGGCAACGAGCCCCAGCCCGTAGCTGGTCGCCGGCACCAGCGCGACGCCGTCGGCGCTCGCCCCCAGGAGCGCCGCGAAGCGCTCCCGCAGCCGCTCGACGTCAGTGAACCAGTCCGCCGCCGAGATTTCCCACGGCGCGGCGCGCCGCGCCAGCGCCCGCTCCCCCGCCTCCCGGACGCTGCGCAGCAGCGGGCAGATGCTGGCGGTATTGAAGTAGGCGATCTGGTAGGAGACCTCGAACCGGTCGCGCTGATCGCCCAGTTCCGCGGGCTGCGTGGGGGTGCCGATCCGCGGCTCCACGGACGCGATTGTGCCAGAACGCTCGCCTCACCGCGTCGCTCAAGCCGTCAGCGCCGTAGCCGTCGGCTCGAACAGGTCGCGCAGGGCGTCGCCCACCTCGCGGAAGACCTTGTTGTTCTTCTGTTTGAGGCGCCGGTAGGCCGGCCGGATCATGAAACGCCCGAGGTCGACGAAGCGGTGGCGCGCCAGGGCCTCGAGGTCGACCCAGGGCTCGAGGCGGACATCCAGCTCCTCGGGCAGCTCCAGCGGCGGATCGTAGGCCAGCCGGATCAGCCCCACGGGCTCGGCCCCGACGCGGCAGAGGAACCACGAGCGGTCCTCGATCGCGCTCGCGTCCTCGGCGATCTCCCCCTCGCAGT
>JBOGJI010000155.1:0-3465 GCA_050747865.1 Thermoanaerobaculia bacterium | reverse complement strand
CGGTCGAGCGGGAGGTCCGGACCGCTTCCCTACCCAGCCCAACCCGGAAGGAGGTGCGGGAGGCCGTTACGGTGTGATCGTCAGGTCAGGACCGTCGGCGAAGTTCAACGACGGCTGGGACATCCTCCGCTTATGGACAAAGCGGGACTGTGAGCCGCAGTCGGTCAGGCGCCTGCAAAGGACGCGCGAGCGTCTCGCCGACCTGACCGCCGGGACCTGGCGAGAGACCCGGACGTCGTCCCAAACAGGCGTGATGATGTGTCGGCCTGTTACGCCTGCAACGCAGCAAAGACGGAAGCCGTGACCTTCCGCCTGTCGCTGCCTTGCGGAAGGCGATCCCGACTTCAGCCCGGCCAGCGCGCAGCAAAGCAGAACTGCGTGACTGAGCCATAGAACTCGCCAGACTCGCCAAGCTCGCGCTGCTCTTGCTCCAAGGCCTTGGCAGCCTCGGGGCCGAACTCCTCCTGCGCGGCGATGAACTCGTAGAGCAACGGCATCCCGATGCAGAGATACGCCTGCGGATCGATCATGTTCGTCGCGAACACGTGGCCCTCCATGGCGACGTCGTCGAAGCCGCTCGAGCGCAGCAGCGCGGTGAGTCGCTGCGGCAAGCTTGGGTGAACCAAGTGCTTGTCAAGTGCCTTCACCGCACGCTCCATTCGCTCGGTGTTCGTGCTGTACCACGAGAGCGTTTCCCAGTCGACGTCCCAGATCACGACGCGGCCCCCGGGACGCAGAACGCGACGGATCTCCATAAGGGCGGCCGCGACGTCCGGCACGTACTCCATGACCTGGACGCTGAGCGCGGCGTCGAAGCTGGCGTCGGCGGCCGGCAGGGAGCTCGCGTCGGCTTTCGCGAACGAGGCGTTCTCGTGCCCCTCGCAGCGCCTCGCCGCCAGTGCGAGCATCGCCTCGGAGGAGTCGATGCCGAACACCGAGCCCTCCGAGCCGACCTCGTCGAGCAGCTCGGAGACGTAGAAACCCGGACCGCAGCCGACATCGACGATGCTCTCCCCGGGCTGCGCACCGAGCGCTTCGCGCACCAGCGCCCTGCGCCGCAACACGTCGCGACTCTGGTACATCACCTCGAGCTTCGTTGCTGTCTCCTGATCGAAGTCCAGCTGGCACATCTGTCGCCTCACTTCCTACTTCTCAATCCGATAAGTCATCGCTCGCGCCTTTCGCCAGGCACCTCCACGCCGACCCTACTCGGGTGGCCACGTCGTAAACGTCCGCGCGACCTCTGGATGCACCGTCTCGAGCGCGGTGCTGAGCTCGGCGGCGGGCACCCCCCTGTCAACGGCCGGGAGCAGATCCCAGAAGCGACGGACGACGTCCTCGCTGCCTTGGTCGCAGATCCGCTTGGCGGCAGCGTGGAGCTGGCACTGATACCAGCCGTAGTTGACCGGACCCACCTCCACATAGAGGCGCTCGAAGTCCTCGAGCGTGTGATGAGCGAGTCGCTCGTGGCCGGCGGCGGCGACCGCGGCCGGAAACCTCGAGCTGCGGCTTGAGCGCGGTCAGACGCTCGTGCCAGAAGGCCTTCATCCGCTTGGCATCTTCGGCGTCACCGATCAGGATCTTGCCGATCGTGTCCCAGTGTGCTCCCCCGGTCTCGGCGCCGATCGCGAACAGGCCGCCGTTGGTCACGTGCGTGGTCGAGACCGGGAGCCCGTAGCGGGATGCGACGGTGACCAGGACCGCGGCGCTCAGGTTGGAGACGAGGCCCTGTCCGCGGGTCAGCGAGGTGATCCGGTGCGACATCGTCTCCGCCACCCGGCGGGCGCCGAGCAGTCCGCCGATCGCGATCGCGACGCCGATCGCCCACATGCTCACGTTCGCGCCCACCGCCCCGGCCCCGATCAATAGCGCGGCGATCTTGGGCGTGTCGTTGAGCCCGCGCGCGAAGCCGACCGCGCCGGCGGAGAGGAAGTGAGTTGCGTCGATCCCATGCTGAACCGAGACGCCGAGCGCCGTCCCGCGATAGCGCTCCTGACAGGAGTCTGTAGTCCCGGTCGCGAGGCTAAGCCGCTGCCCGCTCGCGACGAGCGGGAGCCCGGTCGCCCCGGTCGGCGCCCCATCGGCAATCGGCCGCACCGGCACCCACTCACTTCCCACGCACACGCACGCCTCGCGCCTTACCCCCAGCGCGCGTCGCCCGGCACGGGCGAGTGGGTAGAGCGTGCCGGCGAGGGCCGCCGCCAAAAGCGGCCCGAGGGCGAGCGGGAGCAGGAACGCCGACCCGAGCACGGAGAGGTCGACCGCGCCCGGCACCGCGGCGAGCCCGGCGCCGAGAAGGGCGCCGACGAGGGAGTGCGTGGTCGAGATCGGCAGGCCGAGGACGCTTGCCAGCAAAACCGTGAGGCCGGCCCCGACCCCGACCGCGGTCAGGAACCTCTCCGACTCCGCGGTCGCGTCCGGCACCAGTCCGGCGCCCGAGAAGGTGTCTACCAGTCCTCCGGCGAGCGCCAGCGCCAGAGCCGAGCCGGCGAGCGTCGTGACCGTCGCCCAGGCCAGCGCGGTGCGGTACCTCCGGCGCGGCGCATCACCGCGGCGAGATCGTCGATGTCGTTCACGGGCGCCGGTCGTCCCAGCGACGACGGCACTCGGGCCGTAGGCCTGCCGGTGCCCTGCAAGTAGACCGAGGTGATGCCGAGGTCCGCGTGTCCGAGCTGGCGCTGGATCACGTTCAACGCCACGCCCTCGCGGGCCATCTCGACTGCGTGGGCGTGGCGGAGCTGGTGAGGCGCGAAGCGCCGCCGAACGCCCGCCTGTTGGGCGAGACGGCGAAGCTGTGTTCGGGCGGCGGGGGCTGACCACGGCCTGCCCGCCGTCGGCCCGGCGAGGACGCAGAACAGCGGTCCGATCGGCAGCTCCAGCCGGTGCTCGAGCCAGGGCCGAAGCTGCTGCCAGCCCCACTCGTCCATCCCGACCTCGCGGCGTCTGCCGCCCTTGCCGCGACGGATGAGCATCGCGCCCCGAGCCGGCTCGAGGTCTCCCTCCCACAGCGCCAGCGCCTCTGAGATCCGAAGCCCGGCGCGCCAAAGGACGACCACCAGGCCGCGGAGGCGAAGTCAACGACAACTTCAAGGGCGTGGCGACGAGACGGCTGGGCGGTCGTCCGCCAACGCGGCAGCCATGTGCGCCTGAAGAAGCCGGGACGCCGCCACGCTTTGGTCGTGCCGCTTCACAAGGAGCTCAAGCGAGGGACGCTGGCCGGGATCCTGCGCGACGCCGGGCTGACGCCCGACCGACTGCGCGATCTTCTTTAGTGCCCGGGCCGGTGCTCCTCGTCGCGCGTTGGGAGAGCGAGCCTCGCATCGGCCAAGACTCTCGTTGCTCGGGAGATGAAAATCATCCCGGAAGCTGACGTCCGGTCCTGACCCTACGGTCGGCCCACCGGAACAGGGGCTTCCGGGAGAACGCAAGATGGGCAGGCCGATTTGGACGATGGGCTTCGAGCCC
>JBOGJI010000154.1:0-3271 GCA_050747865.1 Thermoanaerobaculia bacterium | reverse complement strand
CGGAGGGCGGGACGTCGACCCGCGCGGCGGCGCCGGCGACGGCCGCCTCGACCCGCCCCGGGAGCTGCGCGACGTGCGACCGCAGCTGCCGCAGGCGCTCGATGGCGGCGATGCCGAGGGCCGCCAGACCTCCGGGGTAGAGGAGGAAGACGACCGCGAGCAGCCCGGTCGACACGAGCTGGAGGTACTCGTTGAGGAACGCGACCTGGAAGAAGAGCTCGTTCATGGCCGCGAACAGCACGCCCGCGGCGACCGCGCCGGGCAGCGACGTGAGCCCGCCGACGACGGCGATCGCGAGGAAGAAGAGCGACGCGTTGAAGTCGAAGGCGTCGGGCGAGACGACCAGGGCGTGGCTCATCGTGAGGTTGCCGGCGATGCCGGCGAGCCCGCCCGACAGGGCGAACGCGAGCGCCTTGTAGCGCAGGACGTCCATGCCCAGCGACGCCGCCGCCGTCTCCGAGCCGCGGATCGCGAAGAACGCGCGCCCCGTGCGCGACTCCCGCAGGCTCACGAGAGCGGCGAGCACACCGACCGTGACGCCCCAGGCGACGTAGTAGAAGGTCATCCGCGACGTGAAGTCGACGTGGAAGACCATCCCCGCCTCGCCGATGGTCTGGAGGGGGACGCCGCCGTAGGCGAGCAGCCAGTCCTGGCGGAACAGGAACTCGCTCGCCGCCCAGGAGAAGATGAGCGTGGCGACCGCGAGGTACAGCCCGCGGACGCGGAGCGCGACCAGTCCGAGGAGCGCGGCGACGCCGCCGGCGACGAGGGCCGCCACCGGGAGCGTGAGCGGGAAGCCGACCCCGAGCAGGTTCACCGCCCAGCCGGTCGCGTAGGCGCCGACGCCGACGAACGCGCCGTGGGCGAGCGAGATCTGCCCGACCCAGCCGGTCAGCAGGACGAGCGACGCCGCGATGAGCGTGAAGACGCCCGCCTGGGCGGCGCTGCCGAGCAGCCCCCGGGTGTTGGGCAGGAAGGGGAAGATCGCGACCAGCACCAGCAAGACCGGGACCGCGCGGGTCAGACGGTCCCCGACCGCGACGGCGCGGTCCTGGTCGGCGGCAGCCGTGGCGCTCACGTTCCCAGCCCGCTGGAGGTCTCGGCGGTCGACAGCCGCGTGCCGCGGCTCGCCATGATGATCATCGCGCCGACCGCGAGCAGGAGCTGCGCGGCCCCCTGGGTCGTGCCGAGCACCGGCAGGAAGGGCACGAGCCCGATGACGAGGCCGACCGCCGCCGCCCCGACGAGCCCCCCTGTGACGCTGCCGAGCCCGCCGATGAGCGCGGCGAGGAACCCGGGCAGCGCCTGGAGCGGGAGCGTGTAGGGCTGCAGCACGGTGACGGCGGCCAGCAGGATCCCGGCGATCCCGGCGAGCGCCCCGCCGATGACCCAGGTGAGGGCGGTCATCCGCTGCGGGTTCACGCCGTGGAGCGCCGCGGCCGTGGGGTTCTCGGCCGCCCCGCGGAGCAGGAGCCCGAGCTCCGTGTAGCGGAACAGGGCGGTCAGCCCGGCGAAGATCGCCAGCATCGCGGCGAAGAGCCCGATCTCGCCGAAGCGGATGTTGGACAGGTCGACGCCGATGTGGCCTTGCGGGAAGACCGTGACCGCCTCGAGCGCGGAGGTCCCCCAGAGACGTGCCATCAGCGCGATCCCCAGGCCGAGCACGACGACCGTGCCGACGGTCTGGGCAGTCGCTCCGAGCTTGCGGAAGGGGCGCACGAAGACCCGCTCGACCGCCCAGCCGAGCGCCCCGCCCGACGCGACCGCCAGCGGGAGCGACAGCGCGAGGGGCAGCCCGACGGAGTCGAGGGTGTAGAGGATGTAGGCGGGCGCGGTGGCCATGACACCGTGGGCGAGGTTCAGCACCTTCGATGCGCGGTAGATCAGCACGATCCCGATGGCGAAGATCGCGTACACCCCGACGAGGGGGAGCGACAGCAGGAAGGCCGCAAGCCACAGCACCGTTCGTGCTCCTCCTAGAAGGCGGGGTCGCGGATGAAGCCGGTGTTCTCGTAGCGCCAGCCGTTGAAGCTGCCGCCGGAGGCCTCCATCGAGAACGCCTGCGCGGTGACGTTCGCGTGGTGCTTCCCGGGCCGCCATGCCAGCGCCGAGGAGAGGCCGGACCGGTAGGTGATCCGGTCCAGCGTGTCCTTCACGCACGCGCGGGTGAGGTTCGGCGAGCACGCCTCGAGCGCCTCGACGAAGACCCGGGCGCCCAGGTGCGCTCCCTCGACGAACTGGTTGCGGAAGTCGATCGAGGGTCGGATCTGGCGGACCGCCGAGATGTAGGCCTTCACGTCGGCCTGGTTGTCGACCGGCGGGATCGGCGGGTTGTAGCCGGTCCAGACCTGCATGCCGTCGCACCAGTCCTTGCACTTGGTCGCGAAGTCGTCGGTGAAGAGGGTCTGCGCGCCGTAGGTGGCCTTCCCGCGTCCCGCGACGCCCCCGCTGTTGGCGCTGCGCCACTTCAACGCGGTCTCGGGGACGAGCAGGAGCACGACCGCGTCGCAGCCGGCGCTCGATCCGGTGTTGCCGCAGTCCCGGTTGAACTTGGTCGACTCGGTGCCGTAGGAGGGCTTGTCGGGGTCGAGCGGCAGGTCGGCCTTCACCGTGCCGCCCTTGCTCCTCACGTACTCCTTGAACGCGTTCGCACCCTCGAGACCGAACTTGTACTTCGAGTCCCAGACGACGCCGAAGCTCGACGCGCCGTCCTTGAGGGCGTGATCGGCGATGATCCGCATGATCGACACGGTCGCGGTCGAGACCGGGAAGACCCACGGGTCGCGGTACTCGTCGATGCGCAGCCCGGTCGTGCCGACCACCGGGATCCCCGCACGCGAGATGTCGCCGGCCTTGATCGACTCGGCGAGGCCCTCCGACGACGGCACCACGAGCAGCGCGAACTTGTTCGCCTCGATGAAGCGGCGGATGAAGTCGCGCCCCTTCGCCGCGTCCCACGAGTCGTTGCGGGTCTCGAGCGCGATGCGGCGCCCGCAGACCCCGCCGGCCCGGTTCACCTGGGCGATCACCGACTGCATGCCGACGCCGGCCGGCTCGAGGAGCGAGGCCCCCGGACCGTCGAGGACCACCGTCGACGCGATCTGGATCTCGTTTCCGGTCACGCCGACGTCGGTGGCGCCGCCGTTGTTCGCGGCACAGCCCGACCCGGTGCCGCCTCCGCCGCCACCCGAGCCGGCCGCTCCGCCCCTGCCACCGCCGGAGGCCCCGCCGGCCGAACCGCTGGAGCCGCCGCCTCCCCCGCCTCCGAAGC
>JBOGJI010000153.1:0-6871 GCA_050747865.1 Thermoanaerobaculia bacterium | reverse complement strand
TCTTCGCCCTCGATGCAGGCCGGCGGCACGTAGCTCCCGCCCTCCAGCGCCTTGAGCAGGAACACCGGCATCTGGGCGCGCGTGTTGGGTCCGGCCGGGCAATACGTCGTCGCCGTGCAGCCGCCGGTCACCGCGTGGTGCAGCAGCGTCTCGATCGCCGGATAGAACGGGCTCGACCGCGGCACGTCAACGAAGCTGTCGCCGACGTGCAGGGTCCAGGTCTGGACCGTCGCATCGGAGAGGGTCTCCGTGAAAGCCGCGTCCCAGTGCAGTGCCGGCCGCGGCACCCCCGGCGGGCCGATGCCCATCTGGTAGCACATCTCGGCCACGTCGCAGCTCGCGCTCGCTCCCGGCTCGATCTCGCCGTAGTCGGCCGCGTCGACGATCAGCTCATACGTCGATCCTGCGGGTCCGGTGAAGTCGGACGCCGTGCCGGTGAGCAACTGCGGGAACTGGCCGTCGTTCTGCCAGGCCGGGGCGATCTCGACCTGCTCGCCCGGCTCGAAGACCTGGTTGCCGTCGGAGACGATCGGCGTGCCGTCGACCACGAGAGCGGCGGGGACCAACGAAGGCCCATAGACGTAGGCCGCGCCCTGGGCGGTGTTGCCGTCCACGGCGGCGAAATATGCACCCACCAGCGCGGTGTCGCCCGACAGCGCGACCGAGAAGCCGAACTGATCGGACTGCGCCCCGTCGTCCGCGGTGAGCTTGGTCTGCTGGCTCCACTCCCCGCCGCTGTGGGTGAAGACGTAGGCCGCCCCCTGGGCGGAGTTGCCGTCCACGTCGGCCTCAAATGCACCCACCAGCGCGGTGTCCCCCGAGAGCGCCACCGCGCGGCCGAAGAAATCGCCCTCCGCGCCATCGTCCGCGGTGAGCTTGGCCTGCTGGCTCCACTCCCCGCCGCTGTGGGTGAAGACGTAGGCCGCGCCCTGGGCGGAGTTGCCGTCCACGGCGGCGCCCCACGCCCCCACCAGCGCGGTGCCGCCCGACAGCGCGACGGAGATGCTGAAGAGATCGTTCGCCGCTCCGTCGTCCGCGATGAGCTTGTCTTGCTGGCTCCACTCCCCGCCGCTGCGAGTGAAGACGTAGGCTGCGCCCTGAAGGATATTGCCGTCCACGGCGGCGAAATATGCCCCCACCAGCGCGGTGTCTTCCGACAGCGCGACCGAGACGCCGAACTGATCGACCGGCGCCCCGTTGTCCGCGGTGAGCTTGGCCTGCGGGCTCCACACCCCGCCGCTGCGAGTGAAGACGTAAGCCGCACCTTGGTCGGGGTTGCCGTCCACGTCGGCGAAATATGCACCCACCAGCGCGGTGTCGCCCGATAGCGCGACCGAGATACCGAATGCATCGAACCCCGCCCCGTCGTCCGCGGTGAGCTTGGCCTGCGGGCTCCACACCCCGCCGCTGCGGGTGAAGACGTAAGCCGCGCCCTGGCCGAGGTTGCCGTCCACGTCGGCGCTGTATGCCCCCACCAGCGCGGTGTCGCCCGACAGCGCGACCGAGAAGCCGAACTGATCGACCTGCGCCCCGTCGTCCGCGGTGAGCTTGGCCTGCTGGCTCCACTCCCCACCGCTGCGGGTGAAGACGTAGGCCGCGCCCTGGTCGCCGTTGCCGTCCACGTTGGCGAGATATGCACCCACCAGCGCGGTGTCGCCCGACAGCGCGACCGAGATGCCGAAGTCATCGCCCGCCACCCCATCGTCCGCGGTGAGCTTGGCCTGCTCCACCCACGGATCGATGAGCACCGGATAGGCGGCGTCGCGATCCTCCACCTCGATGCGCAGCCGGGCGCCGTCGGGCGTCCAGGCCGCGGGCAGCTCCCGGCCCGCCGCGTCCACCGCCACCAGCCGGTGGTAGACCAGCCCGGACCAGGCGAGGCGCCCGTCGCCGACCCGGTCGGGCGGGCGGGCGGTGTCGAGCTCCAGCACCAGCGGTCCGCGCACCGCCGGCCGCTCGGTCACCGTCCAGCCCTGCTCCACGCCGTCGGGCAGGTTGACGAACCACTCGCTCAGGCCCCGGTCGCGTTGGTACTCGACCCAGGCGCCGTCGATGCGCGGCGCCGTCTGGCGCACCGGCTCGCCGTCGCCGCGGCCGAAGCGCGCGAGCCGCAGGGCGAAGCCTCCTGCACGGCCATCGACCCGGGCGCCCCCAGCCGTGAAGGCGAGGTCGAGGCCGTGGCGCGGGTTGGCGCCGCGGCCGTGGCGATCGACGTGATAGGCGGGGTCCGCCTCCGCGGCCCGGCTGCGGGCCACCGCCAGGTAGAGCCCGGCCGGCATGGTCTCGTCCCCAGCCGTCGGCGCGCCGGAGTCCGGAGCACCACCCACCGCTTGCCGATGGTGAGATCGCACCGGCGCGGCGGCACTCGGCGAGGCGGCGCCGGCCAGCGCGATCGCGAAACTCAACCCCGCAGTCAGTGCCGTGCGGACGACTACTCTCATGGATCCCTCCTCGGGCGGTGGCATTGCGGTCCGATCCGGCACTTTTCAGTCCGAGGCCTCCATGTCAACTCTTGCACTGTGACGACCCCCCAGCCCACGTCATGGCGCAAGCTTGCGCCGGCTGCGGCCTATGCAAAGTACCTGGGGCCCGCTTGAACGTTCGCCTGTTACCCGACGAGCTGGCGGATCCGTTGGCGCTCGGCGTCTGGCAGTTGCCCCTCGACCTGTCGCCACGACAGGCCGGCGTTGAACGCCGTGATGAAGCGCGAGTTGCTCGGGTCGCCGACCGCCTGAGGTTCGCCCAGCGCTCGAGCGAACCACGCCGCCACCTCCTGCCACCTCCACATTCGCCGTCGGTTCTTGAAATGGGTCGCAGGAGCGGGAAAACGCCCTGGGCCTCGTTGGCCGCTGATCAGCAACCGTACACTCTCCCGCGTCCGTCCGGTTCGTTCGGCGATCTCCGACATCGTCACCAGATCGTCGGGTTCGAGGTGCACCACCCGAGCACCCAGTCCCGTCTTCTCGATGGCCTCGGTAGCCCCGAGGACCGCGTCGGCGAACGACTCAGCTTCCCGATCGAAGTCGAGATACTGGATGGCTCCCAGCCGCCCCACCGTCGCATCGTCGCATCCCGCCTCGAACAGGGCATTCAAGTGGGCTTCGTGCTGTAGGTCCGGCCCATCGACGATCAGGATGAACTGGTGCGTCGTCATCGGTCTTCCTCGTCGGTGTGTGAACAGCGTCGCATGGCACGTCGGAGCTGGTTGGCGTGGTTCCCAGGACTCCGGGGTGTCGGCCAGATCGAGACTTGGCAGCCCTCACGCGACGGCTCAGGACATCGCATGACGCCCCATCGGTGGCCCGCACGTGTGGACTCGACACTCCAGCCAGCGGCCTCAGCCTCGGATAGCGCCTCCTCTACCTCCTTCTTCGGATGGCGCTTCCGCCGCACCTGTCGACGCTATACCGGGCCGTTGCCAATTGTCAACGCATGGTCTTCTTGAACCGCCACGGCGCCGCCGAGGTGCGAGCCGTACGCCCGCGAGCGTCCCTCAGGGCCCGTAGAGCGCGAGCTCGAAGGCACGGGTCACGAAAGCCGCCATCTGCGCCCGGGTCACCGGATTCGCCGGGCAGTAGGCGCCGTCGCCGCAGCCGACGGTGACGCCGAGAGCGGCCAGCGCCTCGATCCACGGGCAGCTGGACAGGTGCTGGACAGGTGCCGCCCATCTTTGAGCGATGATCTTGCTCGACTCCGTCCTACATCCTCGAGATGGCCAGGCGCCTGCGCTTCATCCCCGAGGGTAGCCTCGTCGAGGTTACCGCGAGGACCGTGCAGGGTCGATTCCTGCTCAAGCCTGGTCCCGGCTGGACCGAAACCTTCGTCGGCATCCTCGCCCGCGCCCGGGAGCTCTTCCCCCTCCAGATCCACGCCTTCGTCTGTCTCAGTGGACACTTCCATCTCCTGGTCACGCCCGACGATGCCCAGCAGCTCGCCGCCTTCATGAACCACGTGCTGACCAACCTGTCCAAAGAGGCCGGCCGACGACACGACTGGCGCGGGCCGCTCTTTGAGCGGCGCTATCAAGCGATCCTCGTGACCGACGAGGAGCGAGCTCACGTCGAGCGGCTCACTTACCTCCTCCGGCACGGGGTCAAGGAGAATCTGGTCGCCCAACCCGAGCAGTGGCCGGGACCGCATTGTGCGAAGGCCCTGCGCACCGGAGAGGCGGTCCGTGGCATCTGGATCTCCCGCACCGCACAGTGGGTGGCGAGAAACCGCGGCCAGGAGCTCTCCGACGCAGAGGCCGCTTGTCCCTACGAGCTGAAGCTCGAGCCCCTGCCCTGCTGGACGCACCTTGCGCCCGGCGAGTACCGCACTGCCGTCGCCGACATCTTGAAACAGATCGAGGAAGAGACCGCCCTGCGCCACCAGCGTGACGAGACAGCGCCGCTCGGCGTCGCCGACATCCTCGCCCAGCACCCCCACGCCGCGCCGAACAAACCGAAACGCGCCCCGGCGCCGCTCGTCCATGCCGCCAGCCGCAGGATGCGGGAGGAGTTCTACCAACTCTACGCCGCCTTCGTCGGCACGTTCTACGAGGCCGTCGAACGCTTGAAAGACGGCTGCGTCCCTGCCGGCTTCCCCGAGGGCGCCTTCCCACCACCAATGCCGCTGCCCCTCGCGGCGCCCGGGTAGCCGCGACCGCCGCGACGCACGGCGCTGACCACCACCGCCGCGCTCGACTCGACAAACCTACCCATACCGCTTCCACTCACGACGCCCGTGCGCCCAGCACGCCGCTTCCCCACCGGGCGAGACACGAACTCGCCTCGCAGTACGATCCCTTGCCGCCGACCGACGTGGCGACCGCCGCCGTCATCACCCCGCTCACCCCCTCCCGACCCTCTCGCGACCCGCCGGCCGCCTCGACGCCTCCGAAGATGGGCGGCACCTATTCTCACCTATTCTGGTTCGAGCTGTTGAATCTTCAGTCCGCAGCGTGGGCCTCCATGCCCCGACACGTACAACCGATCGCCCTCGCTCCCCATGGGCGATTCATTCACAGGCTCTGAGAGAAGCTCGCGGCGCTGGCACGACGAGACAGGGGCGGCGAAATCATGCTGTCCCTGCGGGGGATGACGGTGCGAGGGGATGGCGCCAACGCAGTCCCGGGAAGCGTGCGAAATCGCCGTCAGTGGTCACCAGCTCACACCCGTGCTCGATCGCCAGAGCCGCAAGGTACGCGTCACTCACCAGGGGGCCGCGGATCTCGGCCTTCTCGATCAGATCGACGAGGATCTCCCAGTGCCGCTGCGAGGGTTGGACGAGCCTGGCGCGCGGACGGTCGCACAACCGCCGACAGAAGTCGATCGCCACGGCCATGGGTGTCGCCGGATCAAAGATCCTCTGATTCGTGACGATACGGAGAAAGCCGCCAAGTGTGAACGACGAGACCGCGAAGGGCTCGCGGCCGCGCGCCAGCCGGCGCAGCCAGGCCGCATAGCGCTCATGCTCCGGGGCGTCCTCGCGATGAGCGTAGATGAGGATGTTGATGTCAGGGAGCTGCACCCCTCACCGTCCGCGACCGACGCCGAACCGCTCCAGATCCTCGCGCTCGAGTAGGGCCGAGGTCTTGTCAACGTCGAGATCGGTGAATCGGCCGCCCCGGCCGTAGGTCACGAGCTCGAACGCCTCCTGGTCCTGCGCTTTCTCCGGAGAAGTCAACACCGCAAACCGCACCGAGTCCTCGATGAGACGGCTGACCGTCGTGCCGCGTTGGGAGGCCCGCTTCTTCAAGTCCTCCAAGAGGGCCGTGTCGATCGTGATCGTCGTCCTCATGATGCTAGACCATACCATAGTATGCATCTGCATCACATGTGCAGCCCGGCGCCGCGGCGGGGCGGCGGTGCGCGTGGTACGCTCTCGGCCGTACGCCGTGACCCAGCTCGCCATCTCCAGCGGCGGGTGCCGGCGCAGGGACGCCGGCGCCTCGTCGATCAGCGTACCCGCGACGTCCATCTGCTGGGCGAGCCGCGCCGCCTCGATGCGCTGCAGCAGCAGGCGCAGTCCCGGCTCGCCGTCCTGTGCCTCGCCGGCAGGTGTCAGACCGAGGGTGACCGCCATGCCGTCGGTGGCGATGCGGGCGGCTTCCAACAAGTCGTGCGACTCGCCGACCGCGGTCAGGGCCGGTCGAGTCCCCAGCAAGCTGCGCAGAGAGACGGTCCAGCGCGTGCCGGTGACCCGCGCCTCGGCGGACAGCACCAGGCGGGCCCCGGCGGCTGCCGCGATGCGGCTCGGCTCGTCCGGGCCGGGCTCGGCGGCACCGCCGCGCAGCAGGGCGATCACCGTCTCACTTGGCACCACGGCCTGGCCGGCTGTCCGCAGGCGCTCGGCGATCAGGGCCATCATCCCGAGGCGCGCCCAGGCGTGCTCGGCATCGGCTTCGATCTCGACAGGCAGCACGAGGGCGATCTCGCCCTCGAGGCGCGGGGGCGGTGCGGTGGTGGAACGGGCGGGGGAGTCGCGTCGCAGCAACAGGGTGCCGGCGATCAACGCGCCGGCAGCCAGAAGGGCGAGGAGCAGCCACGAGGACGTCATCCTGCCGCCGGCGCCCGGCGGGGCAGGCGCGGCTTCTCTATCCGCAGCCTCGACGATCTCGACCGGCGCCGGTGAGCTGCTCATCGACGACGGACGGACCTACCTCGAGCTGGGTCTCGTCGAGGCCGAGCTGGAGCGCCGGGTGGCGGCCGACCGGATCCTGGATCGTGCTCTGGCTCTGTGGACCGACTCGTCCAAACCGGACGACCCTCGTCTCGCACCAACCCTCCTCGACCTCGGCCGCTGGCTCGGCGAGCGGGGACGCTGCCCCACCAGCTCTCGCTGCCGGGCCGGCCGGACCCTCCCCACGCCCTCCGGAGAGAATCAAACG
>JBOGJI010000152.1:0-3128 GCA_050747865.1 Thermoanaerobaculia bacterium | reverse complement strand
CGATGGCACCGCATCGCCTGCGTCGCGGCTCCTTCCAGCAGGCCCCACGGCGCTCGCAACGCGACCCATGGGAGATTCATTCACAGGCTCTCAGCCCTGGTCAGCCGTGGCGGCGGAATCCAAGGCTCGGGGGACAGACAAAATTTGTGTGCCCCCTAGAATGGGATGCGGGGAGGAGCATCAATGACCAAGGAAGAGCTGATCGAAGCGCTGAATCGGGATCTCGCCGGAGAGCTGCAGGCGGTGATTCAGTACATCACATACGCCGCCTCGGTGACCGGGCCGCACCGGCCAGTGCTCAAGGAGTTCTTCGCCGCCGAGATCCCGGACGAGCTGGGGCACGCGCAGTTCCTGGCCGACAAGATCGCCAGCCTGGGGGGCAAGCCGACGACCGAGGCGCGGCCGGTGCCGGCGGCGGCCGACGCCCACTCCATGCTGGAGAACATCCTCGCCGCCGAGCGCCAGGCCATCGCCGACTACAAAGAGCGCGCCGAACAAGCCGCCGCCTTCGGCGACAAAGGCCTGGCGACGCACCTCGAGACCATCATCGAGGACGAGACCGGCCACTTCGAGGAGACCGAGAAGATCCCGCGCGGCTGGTAGGAATCCCTTTCACTACGGGCACGGCGAGGCGAGGTCGAGCGCCGCGGTCTCGATGCGGTAGACATCGCGCAGGCCGTTGCCCGGGGCTCGGAGCGTCTCGGTGAGTTCGGCGAAGCTCAGGCGGCGCTCGAGCGGTCGATCGGTGAAGCCGCGGTTGCTGGTGAAGAAGAGGAAGCGCCCGTTGGGGCTCATCCGCGGGCCGAAGTCCCAGTTCGATGAGTTGACCGCGGCGCCCAGGTTGCGGGGCTCGCTCCAGGCGCCGCCGCAGAGGTGGCTGACGTAGAGGTCGTAGGAGCCTCGCGTGTCCGCGCGACCCTTGGTGGCGAAGATGAGGACGCGGCCGTCGGCGGAGATCCACGGCTCGACGTCCTGGTCGGCGGTGTTGATCGTCGGGCCGAGGTTCTCCGGCGGCGCGAACGTACCGTCCACCAACCGGGCGCGCCAGAGGTCGCTGGTCCCCTCCGCGCCCAGATTCCCGTCACGACGCTCGGAGCCGAAGTAGAGCCAGCCGTCGGCGGTCATGTTGGGAAACCACTCGAAGCCGTCGCTCGCCAGCTCCACGACGTGCTCGGGTTCGCCCCAGGCGCCGTTCTCGCCGATGCGAATGCGCCAGACGTCGGTGTCTCCCTTGGGCTCGCCTCCCCCGGTGACAGGGCGATTGGAGACGAAGTACGCCGTACGCCCGTCCGGCGCGAACGACAGGTCGCCCTCGCCGTAACGGCCGGAGAACGGCGCCACCTCGGGCTCCCCCCAGCCGTCGCCCGTCCACTCGACGGCGACGATGGTCCAGTGGCGGAAGTCGGGGGCGTTCTTGAGGAAGTAGAGCGTGCGGCCGTCGGGCGAGAACGTCACATGGGCGTCGTCGTCGCCGGTGGAGACGATGCCCGGCGCGAAGAGCGTCGCGCGCGGTGCCGGGCCCTCGGCGACCCACGGCGGCGTGTCCGCGCGCGAAGCGCCGTCGCCACCCGCCAGCAGTCCGACGGCGCAAGCCAAGCTCCCGGCCATCTTCGTCCGTCGCGTGCATCGGATCCACGTCATGCCCATTCTCTTCATACGAAGTAGTCTAGGCAGGGTTGCGCCGGGCCATGCCGCGAGCCCGCTCCCCCGCAGACACTAGGATCGGAGCATGAAACACCATCGCGAGGAGCTCTGGTTCGAGATTCCGGAGCGGCGGGGGTTGGTCAACATCACGCCGCAGGTGGAGCAGGCGGTGGCCGAGTCGGGGGTTCGCGACGGGCTCTGCCTGGTCAACGCCATGCACATCACGGCGTCGGTGTTCATCAACGACGATGAGCCCGGCCTGCACCGGGACTACGAGCGCTGGCTGGAGCGGCTGGCGCCGTTCGACCCGGGAAGCGACCCCGAGCGGGGGGGCTACCTGCACAACCGCACCGGCGAGGACAACGCCGACGCCCACCACAAGCGGCAGGTGATGGGCCGCGAGGTGGTGGCGGCGGTCACCGACGGCAAGCTCGACTTCGGCCCCTGGGAGCAGATCTTCTACTTCGAGTTCGACGGCGGCCGCCGCAAGCGAGCCCTGGTCAAGATCATCGGCGACTAGCGGCGGCTGTCGGCATGACCCTTCGCGCTCGCATCCTCGTCTGCTGTATGGCTCCGCTGCTCGGCCGATTCGACCAATCCGACGCCCGACTACGATCCGGGAGCGCTCTATGAGATTCCCGTCGTCGTCCACATCATCATGGACGACACGTGCACCCAGGGCGTCCTCTCGGACGAGACGGTGCACAGCCAGATCGAGATCCTGAACGAGGATTTTCTGGCCCTTCCCGGCACCAACGGGGGGAACGGCACCGACACGCAGATCCGCTTCGCCCTGGCGACCGTGGACCCGGACGGCAACCCGACGACCGGCATCACCCGTGACTGCAACACCACGTGGTTCAACGACAACCTGGATTCCGAATACTGGAACGAGCTCGCCTGGGATCCGCACAACTATCTGAACCTCTACACCAACACGGCCGGCGGCTCGCGCGGGTACGTTCCCTTCCTGCCGGCGGCCGGTCCGGTAGGCGAGCCGCACGATCGCGTCGTCGTCAACTGGCAGGCGTTCGGGCCGGGCGGCCCGTTTCCGCCGCATGCCGACGGCCGTACGGCGACGCACGAGATCGGCCACTACCTGGGACTCCTGCACCCCTACATCCCCATCGGGCAGTGCGGCGCGGCCGATCCCCCGGGCTGCTACCAGAGCGGGGATCTGATCTGCGACACGGTGGTCGCGGAAGGACCGGGCGATGGGTGCCCGATCGGCGCCGAGAGCTGTGGCTCACTCGACCCGATCATCAGCTACATGGACCTCACCGACGACCTCTGCATGGAGGAGTTCACGCTGGAGCAGTCCCGGCGGCTCCGTTGCACCCTCCTGCACTACCGCCCGGACCTCTACGACGTCGTGGAGACCGGACCGGCTCTGATGTTCGATCCGGCCGGTCTCGACTTCGGCGAGGTTGCGGTCGGCGCGACCAGCGCGCCGCAGATCGCGACGCTGCACAACGACGGCAGCG
>JBOGJI010000151.1:0-2824 GCA_050747865.1 Thermoanaerobaculia bacterium | reverse complement strand
GGGCGTCTCCTCCCGGATGCTGCGGAAGCGCTACCGCGTGCGGACACACCGGGAGCACCTATGGTCGCCGTCGTACTTCGCCGCCTCTTGTGGCGGTGCTCCGCTAAGCATCATCCGGCAATACGTGAAGCGCCAAAGGCGCCCTGGCGAAAGCGCCTAACCCGGCCGTGAACGGTCGGGCTTGCGGCGCTGAAAGCACGGTCATCTGGTAGCCTGCAGCTGGCTGAGTTGGGAAGTGCCCGGGGTCCGGTCTGTTGGGGAGGGATCACGCGCGGAAAGGAGGCGCCCATGCATTCAGCCATTCTCCGTTCATTGCTCGCGATCTCGCTGTCCGCTGCGATCGCGTGCGCGAGCCCGCCACCGTCGGAGCCGGCAGCCGAGGACGTCAGCCCGCCGCCGGAATCGGCGGCGCCCGAAGTGGATCCGCCGAGTGTGGAAGCACCGGCGACCTACGCCGGCACCCTCCCTTGCGCCGACTGCCCGGGCATCGAGTGGACGTTGACCCTGCTCGAGGACGGCAGCTACCGGCTGCGGCAGGTCTACCTCGAGGCAGAGGGCGGCGAGGACCGTGCCTTTGTGGAGGCGGGGCGCTGGGATACCGAAGGCGGAGACGGCCGCGTCGACCTGAGCGGCCGCGACGACGGTCCGATCCGCCTCGAGGTGAAGGACGCCGAGACGCTGCGCATCCTCGACCAGCAGGGGCAGCCGATCGAATCGCAGTTCAACTACGACCTGCAGCGGCTCGCCGAAGTGGACCGCATCGCCGACGTCTTCCCCATGCGCGGCGAGTTCACTTACATGGCCGACGCCGGCCGGTTCTCGGCCTGCGGGACGGACACGTCGCTGCCGGTCGCCCAAGAGGGCGACAACGCGGCTCTGGAAAGGGCCTACTCGGAGGCCGCCGAGGAGCCGGGCGCTCCGGTGCTGGTGACCTTCGACGGGCGCTACGCCATGCGGCCGCCGATGGAGGGTGAGGGCCTTCAGGAGGTGGTGATCGTCGAGACGTTCGGCGAGGCCCGGCCCGGGGAGCGCTGCGCAGAGGCGGCCGTGGCAGCGGCGCTCGCGGGCACCCACTGGCAGCTGACGGAGCTGCCGCGCGAGGAGGGGTTCGCGGTCGATCCCGAGCTCGAGGCGCATCTCGTGCTCGACGCCGAGGGGGGCCGCGTGAGCGGCTCGAGCGGCTGCAACCGGCTCGTCGGGACCTTCACGCAGGACGGCGACGCGCTGAGCTTCGGTCCGCTCGCCGGCACCCGCATGGCCTGTCCGGAGCCGGCCATGGAGCTGGAGAGCCGCTTCTATGCCGCGCTCGAGGCGGTGACCGGTTACTCGATCGACGGCGAGACGCTGACGCTCGAGGGGCCTGACGGACCGGTAGCCCGCTTCGGGCGTCATCTGGAGTAGGCCATGTCCGGCCTCGAGCGCCGCGGTGCTCCGGTGGTCGATGCGTTCTACTCGCCGCCGGCCACCGTCCCGTCGGAGCCGGGAGTGCTGTTGCGCTCCGAGCCGTATAGGGGAGAACTGCCCGACGGCGTCACCGCATGGCGCATCCTGTACACCTCGACGTTGCACAACGGGGTGCCTGCCCTGGCCAGCGGCGTGGTCGCGGTCCCACAGTCGACGCGCTCGGGGCCGCGGCCGGTGATCGCCTGGGCCCACGGCACGGTGGGCATCGCCAGGGCTTGCGCGCCAAGCCTCACGCCGCTCGCGATTTCGCCGCAGGCGGTTCCCGCGCTCGACGCGATCGCGCGCAACGGCTGGGCCGTCGTGGCCCCCGACTACACCGGCATGGGGCGGAAGGCCACACGCCCTATCTCGTGGGAGAGGGCGAGGCACGCTCGGTGCTGGACGCGGTTCGCGCCGCTCATCAGGTGGAGTCGATCCCGCTGTCGAACCAGACCGTGGTCTGGGGGCACTCCCAGGGAGGTCACGCAGCACTGTGGACGGCGCAGAACGTGCCGGTCGGCCCGTTCGTCCAGCCGCTGTTCATCGGCATCGGTACGGCCGACGAGGTCGTCTCGCCGAGCATTCAGGATGCGTATGTAGACTCGCGCTGCGCCTCGGGTCAGCCCCTCGAGTACCGCACCTACCCCGGCAAGACCCACATGGGGGTGCTCCAGGACGACGATTCGGTCCTCCCCATGGACCTCGAGCACTGGACCAGGGACCGCCTGAACGGGCTGCCATCAAGCAACACGTGCGCGCCGTGAGCGTCAGCGGCGAGGCTGCGGACCGACAGGCCGCACCGAGGAGACGCGATCACGCATGCCGTAGGCGTCGAGATCGGACACGCTCCTGTCCAGGGTGACGCAACGGCCGCCGAAGTTCACTTTCTCGCAGAGCTCCCACACTCCCCTCCCGATGGTCACGCTCCTCGCGCGGTCGTCGAATCCGATGAGCAACCGAGTCGGTCTATCGTGGTTCTTCGGCGTGGGCGAGGTGCGACGGCCGCTCGACGAGGCGGACATGCAGTTCATCGCCTCGCTGCCGGAGAGCGAGGGGTACTACATCGACGGCGAGTTCAGCTTCTGCGAGTTCGGGCTGTGGTACGGATTGACCGACCGCATCGACGTCGGCCTGGGGCTGCGCTACCTGGACTTCAGCGGCGGATTCAAGTGGAACACGCGGCTGGGCGTCTTCGGCGTCGGGGTGAACGAGAACCTCCTGAACTACGACAACACGCCCGACATCGGCGTCCACCTGAGAGCCTGTGAAGAAATCGTCCAGCGCCCTCTTTCCCGTGAGAGCTGAGCCATGAGAGGCTTGGTTCATGACCGAGACGTTGTTTCCGATCGCCGAAACGGTGGTGCCAGGCGGGAAGGTTCCG
>JBOGJI010000150.1:0-12946 GCA_050747865.1 Thermoanaerobaculia bacterium | reverse complement strand
TGGCAGCTAAGGCCTTGCCCTGGTAGGGTATCGTGCGCTCGTAAGCCCGTGATCGAGGGTTTGCATCTCGTCCGTAGAGGCTCAATAGCGTGGCGCAGGAACGCAAGCGGTCAGCAGCCGCGACGCCAGCCCGTCGCAAGTCGCGCCGGGGCGGAGCAGCGGCAGGAGTCACCAAGGGTCGGCTCAAGGTGCACGACCCGTTCGAGGTGATCCGTTGGCTGGCGCTCTCGCAATCCGACCCGCGCAAGGCCCTGGCGGAGCTGGTCCAGAACAGCCTCGACGCCGGCGCGCGGTCGATCGTGGTGCGCCGGGTGCGGCAGAAGGGGGTGCCCTGCCTGCGTATCTGGGACGACGGCGATGGGGTGATTCCGGAGCTCGATCGCGCGGAGGCGCTGCGCTACGTGGCGACCCACATCGGCCATAGCCGCAAGCGGACGCTGACCCCCCAGCAGCGGCTCGAGCTCATGACCCAGGGCCAGTACGGCATCGGGCTGCTCGGATTCTGGAGCCTGGGCGAGACGCTGGAGATGCGCACTTCGATGCCCGGCCAGCGCGCCCATCGGCTGATCCTCTATCGCGACCGCCCGGACTACCTCATCGAGCCGCTCAAAGGCCGACTGCAGTTCGACGAGCGCTGGACGGAGATTGTCGTGGCCGGGCTGCACCGCGAGGCATTGCCTGCGCTCGTGGGACGCCGCGCCGCCACCTACCTGGCCTCCGAGCTGCGCGGCCAGCTCCTCGGGCGCCGGGTCGACCTGGTGGTGGAGGACCGCATGTCGCGCGGCCGGGCCCAGAAGGTGATCCATGTGAAGCCTCGCCTGTTCCTCGGCGAGCGCCTGGAGGGCCTGGGGCCCGTCGAGGTGTCGGGCCAGCCACCGATCCGGTTGGAGATCTACTTCGCCGGCGGCAACGGGGACGATGCCGACACCGCGCCGCTTGCGGTCTATGCCGGCGGCACGCTGGTGGCCGAGAGCTTCACCGAGCTCGCCACCTTCGATCTCGACCACCCGCCATGGACCGATTCGCGGCTGACCGGCCTGGTGGACTTTCCGGCTCTCCAGGTCGCCCCGGGCACCCGCCGCGGCATCGTGCCGGACGCCGTGGCGGGAGACTTCGCGGTGGCGCTGCGCGGTGCCGAGGAGGCGCTCGCGGCACGTCTGGAAGAGTTCGAGCAGCGTCGCGCCGAGGAGCTCGACCGCACCCTGATCAAGAGCCTGCAGCGAGCGTTTCGTGGTTTCTACCAGCAGCGACCGAAGTTTGCCTTTCTGCCCGTCGAGGCACGAGCCGGCGAAGCAGGGGAAGCGGGCCGCGGCGCGGTAGCCGAGAGCGGTGCGGAATCCCCGGTACCGGGAGAGCCCCTCGCACCTCCCCCCGATCTGCTCCCGTCCGGACCGCTGGCCGAGGTGCGCCTGACGCCGGCCGTCGTCCGCATGGAGTGTGGAGGGCGGGCGCGCGCACGGGCGCGCGCCTCGGATGTCTCGGGCCGAGCCGTCGACGGACCCGTCACCTACCAGTGGCGGCTGTCGGGCTCGGTCGGGCGACTCAAGATCCTCGCCGATCCTTCCCGGGTGGAGCTTTCCGCCGGCGCCGAGCCTGCGGAGGGGACACTCGCCGTCGAGGCTCGTGTCGGCAAACTGATCGCTGGCGCCGAGGTGCCGGTCGCCGTGGTTGAAGAGCTGCCGCCGTCCGGTACCAACGAGGGCATCCCCGAGCCCGAGCTGGTCGACGTCCCCGCCGCATCCTGGCGTTCCCGTCTCGTCGACGGCCGCTGGCAGGTCAACACCGGCCATCGCGAATATCGCGAGATCGCCGATCGCCCGGCGCTGAAGCTGCGGTACCTGGCGATGCTGTTCGCCAAGGAGGTGGTGTTGCGCAGCAGCCAGGATCCGCGCCTCGAATCGCCGCTCGAGCAGTTGGTCGAGGTCGCCGCCTACGCCGACCGCCAGCTCGCCGGCCGCCGCCCCCGAGGCAAGTCGTAGGGCGCGGCGCATCTCTCTCCTGACCGGCCGTGAATGCACTGCTTGACGGGTGCGAGCTATATGACCATAATAGTCATATGAAGGTCGCCGGCGTCGCCGAGCTGAAGGCTCGGCTCTCGCTCTACCTGGCTTCGGTCAAGGAGGGAGAGGAGGTGACCGTCACCGATCGCGGCAAGCCGATCGCCCGCCTCGTACCCCTCGATCCCACCGCTCGTGGACACCGCCGTCTGCAGGAGCTCGCGCGGCTGGGTCTGGTCCGCCTGCCCAGGCGCACGGTCACCCCGGAGGAGATCCTCGATCGGCCCCGCCCGGATGACCCGGAGGGCCGCTCGCTCCATGCCCTGCTCGAAGAGCGTGAGACGGGCTGGTGAGGTTCTGGGATACCTCGGCCCTCGTTGCCCTGTTCATCCGTCAGCCTCGGACGACCGTGGCCAGGGAGGCCTTTGGGGACGACCCCGAAGCAGTCCTCTGGTGGGCTACGCGAGTCGCGTACGAGAGCGCTCTTCACCGGTTGCGCCGTGAAGGCATCCTCGACGAGGCGGAGAGCGCAATAGCCCGGGAGTCTCTCTCCGCACTCCGTGAAGCCGCCGTCGAGGTGCAGCCGAGCGACGAGCTCCGCGCACGAGCGATCCGCTTGCTGGCGGAGCACCGGCTGCGCGAAGCCGCCGACGGCGCAGGCTTCACGGTCTTGCCCAAGTCGCTCTGACGTGGCCATCGATCGTCCGTTGTTTCGGCCCACGTACCGGCTGGTGGGGTACTGCGTGCTGGTCGGGATCTGTGGCGGTGTGGCCGCTCCTTGCAGCAGGCCCCACGGCGCTCGCAACGCGACCCACGGGAGATATATTCACAGGCTCTCAGCCGACGCGGCGTGGCTGTCGATCTCGAGTCAGCTCATTCGACTAGCCAATGGCAGGCGTCGCGCCGCTCCAGGAGGCGCGACGCGATCGTCATAGAATCGAGATCCACGACGAATCTCGGGAATCGGAGGAATCATGAGCGGCGTTCGAGTCCTGGTGGGAACACGTAAGGGAGCTTTCATCCTCACCGCGGACGGCAAGCGGCGCGACTGGGAAGTCTCCGGTCCGCACTTCGCCGGCTGGGAGATCTATCACGTCAAAGGCTCGCCGGTGGATCCGGAGCGGATCTATGCCTCGCAGACCAGCGGCTGGTTCGGCCAGATCATCCAGCGCTCCGACGACGGCGGTAAGAACTGGCACCAGCCCGGCACGCCGCCCGGCGAGCCGACCACCACCCCCGACGGGATGCCCGAGGGCGAGAGCAACAAGTTCGTCTACGACACCTCGGAGGAGACCGGCAGGCCGCTCACCACCCACCAGTGGTACGACGGCACCCAGCACCCCTGGGAGTTCAAGCGCGTGTGGCATCTCGAGCCCTCGCTCAGCGAGCCGGACACGGTCCTCGCCGGAGTGGAGGACGCCGCCCTCTTCCGCTCGACCGACGGCGGCACGACCTGGCAGGAGCTCGCCGGGCTGCGCGGCCACGAGTCGGGGCCCCACTGGCAGCCGGGCGCCGGCGGGATGTGCCTACACACGATCCTCCAGGATCCGACCGACCACGGGCGCCTGTACGTGGCCATCTCGGCGGCGGGCGCGTTCCGCAGCGACGACGCCGGCCAGACCTGGAAGCCGATCAATCGCGGCCTCAAGTCGCAGTACATCCCCGAGCCGGAAGCCGAGGTCGGCCACTGCGTGCACCGCATCGCCATGCATCTGTCGCGACCCCAGGTCCTGTTCATGCAGAAGCACTGGGACGTGATGCGCAGCGACGACGCCGGCGACACCTGGCACGAGGTCAGCGGCAACCTGCCCACCGACTTCGGCTTCGTCATCGACGTCCATGCCCACGAGCCTGAGACCCTCTACGTCGTGCCCATCAAGAGCGACGCCGAGCACTTCCCGCTGGACGGCAAGCTCCGCGTCTACCGCAGCCGCAACGGCGGCAACGAGTGGGAGGCGCTCACCGAGGGGCTGCCGCAGCGCGACTGCTACGTCAACGTGCTGCGCGACGCCATGGCCGTGGACTCGCTCGCCCCCTGCGGCGTCTACTTCGGCACCACCGGCGGACAGGTCTACGCTTCGACCGACGCCGGCGACACCTGGTCGCCCATCGTCCGCGACCTGCCGGCGGTTCTCTCCGTGGAGGTCCAGTCGCTGGCATGATTCGCGTGGTGCTTCCGGTTCACCTGCGCACGCTCGCCCGCGTGGAGGGCGACGTGCTGCTCGAGGTCGACGGTCAGGCCACCATCGGCGCGGTCCTCGACGCGCTCGAGCAGCGCTACCCGATGCTGTGCGGCACCGTCCGCGACCACGTCACGCACGAGCGGCGCGCCTTCCTGCGGTTCTTCGCCTGCGCCGAGGACTGGTCCCACGAGCCGCCAGACACTCCCCTGCCATCAGACGTGGCCGCGGGCAAGGAGCCCCTCTTCATCGTCGGCGCCATCGTCGGCGGCTAGCTCGCGGTGGGCGGAGGTGCCGACCCTTCTTCCGCGGGCTCGAGGCCGGCCTTGCGGATCATCTCGCGCAGAGAGCGGGCATCGATCAGCCCTGTGGCCTGCTCTACGAGACGGCCCTCACCGTCGAGCACCACCAGGCTGGGCAGGGCGACGAGGCCGAGAGAAGTGAAGAAGCTGGTGTCGCGGTCGAGCACGATGGGGAAAGGTGACGCTTCGTCGGCGACGGACTCGCGCACAAGTCCCTCATCTTCACCCACGTTGACCGCCAGCACATGTAGAGAGCCCTCCGGATAATCCGCGGCCACCTCTTCGAGCACCGCCTTCTGCGCCCGGCAGGGCACGCACCAGGTGGCCCAGAAGTCGAGCAGCACGACGCGGCCAGGGAAGTCCGCAGGTCCGAGCTGCCCGCCATCCAGGGCCGGCAGGCGGAAGGCAACCCGATCCCCGACAGCGGGACCGGCCGGACCCGGCGCCGCGAAGTCACTCGACTCCTTTGCACCCGGCGCGGTGCAGGCGATCAGAAGCAAGGCTACCGCGGTCAGCGCACAGGCGCTTGTGCGTCTCTCTCGGAAGCGGGTCTCGTGGCTCCAGAGCATCGCGTCCTCCATCATCATCAACCAGTACGGCCGCCGCTGCGAGCCGGTTCGCCGCGTGGAGCCGCCAAGCCTACCGCGGCCGCTGAGAAACCCGATCTCCGTGTGGCGATTGCGATCGCCGCAGCGCGCCGATCAGATGTAGCCGAGGGCGCGCAGGCGCTCGAGCTCCTGCGCCGAGTGACCCTCGGACGCCGCCTCGTCGGTCGGCAACCGCGCGGCCTCGGCGCTCGCGCGCCAGCTCTCCAGGGCGGCGTGGAGTCGCTCGACGATCTCCGGGTGCTCGGCGGCGACGTCGTGCGCGTCGAGTGGATCGCTCCGGCGGTCGAAGAGCTCGAACTCGGGATCCCCGGCGGCGCGCTGCGTGTGATGCACCAGCTTCCAGCCGTCGACGACGATCGCGGTCGCCGCGGTATCGCGCGGGGGAGGTCCCGCCGCATCCGCGGTGGCGTGCTTCTCGGTGATCGCCGGCGGTGTGCGCCCGGGCGGCGTCGCCCCGGTCATCAGCAGCACCAGGCTCCGCCCCTGGGCGCGCTCCGGCGCCGCCAGCCCCGAGATGTCGAGCAGCGTGGGGACGACGTCGATCGAGCGCACCGTCTCGGTCACCTCCCGACCGGCCGGCACTCCGGCCCCGTGCAGGAGGAGGGGGACCTGGTTGAGCTCGCCGTAGACGGACTGCCCGTGGAAATGGCGCCCGTGCTCCAGGAACTCCTCCCCGTGGTCGCTGGTGAACGCGAGCAGGGTGCGCTCGGCCAGCCCGAGCTCCTCGAGGCGCTCGGCCAGCCGCCCGATCTCCACGTCCAGGGCGCGAATCGAGCCGTCGTACCAGCCCATCTCGTGGGCCAGGTAGGGACCGGGCTCGATCCCCGCCGCCAGCATCTCGTCGCGGCTCGGCATCCCGAACTGGCGCATCAGGGGGTCGACGATGTGCTGCCGGGCGGCGGCGAGCTGCTCTTCGTACGTCGCGTCGAAGGCCGGATCGCTCCACAGCGCGTCGTAGGGGGCGTAAGGCTCGAACGGATCGTGGGGATCGAAGACGTGGAGGAGGATGAAGAAGGGCACGTCGCGGTGCGCCTCGAGCCACGGCAGCAACCGGTCGACGTACTCCCGCGCCGTCTTCGCTTCGAACTTGCTGTCAATGGTGTCGCGGGCGGAGCCCGCCTCGTGCAGCTCTTCGAAGCCCTGATGGAGGTTGTTGAAGCGTCCGACGAAGGGGACCGAGGTCAGGGAGAGGGTGGCGTAGCCGGCCTCTCGGTAGGTCTCCGCGACCGTCTCGGCGGCGGCCGGCAGCCTATGGCTGAAATCTAAGACGCCGTGCGAAGTCGGGTGGAGCGAGGTGAGGATGGACGGCACCGACACCTTCGTCCACGTCGCCTGGGAGAGCGTGTCGCGAAACAGCGTCCCCTCCGCGGCGAGCCGCGACAGCACCGGCGAGGTTTCGCGGGCGGCGCCGTAGGTCGAGAGATGATCGCGCCGCAGGGTGTCGGCGATCACCAGGATCACCCCCTGAGGGGCCGCATCCTCCTTCGCGCGCGCGACCCGCTGCCGCACCGCGGGGGACCCCCAGAAGCCCAGGACGCCGCCCTTATCCGCCCGCAGCGAGAGCTCGAGCTCGATGTCGCGTCCCGCCCAGCGCTCGAGGTCGACCATGAGCGGCGTCCAGGCGTGCGGACGGCTGACCGTGCGACGGGTCACCGGAGTGCGATCGTCCCCGTCAACCACGGCGACCTCGAACGTGGCCGCGCCGTCCTCCACCGTCCCCACGGCGAGATCGAGGAGCGGGGCGTCCGCCAGGCGCAGCGGAAAACGCCAGGTCTCGGGGCTGCGGGTCACCAGGGTCTCCCGGTAGATCTCCCCCAGCCCCTGCCAGCCGACCCCGGAGGCGATCCCGGCGAGGTGCTCGCGGCGCAGGACCACCCGCACGCTCTCGATGCGGAAGTCGACGCCGGCGCTGTCGGCCGGCACCAGGACCAGGTGCCGGATCCCGCCCGCCGTCTGCGCCCACGAGCTCTGCAGCGTGTAGGGGGTCGCGGTGTCGCCAGCCATGACCGGAGAATCGAAGCCGCGACTGAAGCCACGCAGCCTGCCGGTGACCTGCGCGGTGACGAAGCCCTCTTCGCCGACGAACTCCGCCCGCAGCCTGCCGGGTGCGGAGGACGCCATGCGGACCTCCACCGCGTGCACCGGCTCCTGCGGGTCGGCGTCGGGTTGCCAGGCGAGGTGCAGGATCGGCAGATCGTCCGTGCTCCGCCCTACCAGAGCTCCGCCTTCGACCCGCAGGCCCGCGACGCCGGAAACCGCCTCCCATCCATGGTCCTCGGCGTCCCCGAACGTCCAGACGGCGCCCTCCGGCGCCTCCGCCGGCGGCTGCGCGCCGGTCACCGTCGCCTCGTCGGCCAGGTCCACCAGTCGCTGGCTCGCCGGCTCCGGCGGCCGCTCGGCGCACGCGACCGCCAGCGTCGTGAGAGTCAGCGCCAGCGAGCCCCTGAGAATGGACACACAGTAGATCTGCGCCATGGAATGGCCCCTCCATCAATTCGAGGCCGAACGCCCGCCGTACCGGTACGGCGGCTTTCGGAGAGCATCTCTCTCTAAATACGGCGTTTGCCCGCACATCGGGCCAACGGTTCCGGTTCCGCCGCCGCAGGGCTGGGCTCGAGCCGCGAAGGATGCGCGGACCGATCGAGTCTAAATAGGGGAACACGGGAGCTATGTCTCCCACAACGGCACCCAGAGGAGGCCTGAACATGAGACGGAATGGACCATTCTTCACGATCCTGTCGGTGGCGACCGGCGGCGCCCTCGGCCTCATCGCCAGCATCGCGTCCGCGACCGAGCCCTGCGGCGACTTCGGCGAGTGCAAGGTGCTGATCGAGATCAACGCCACGGACGGGGACATCGGGTTCCATTTCCTGATGGACGGCGACGAGCTGCTCGCCGGCAGGATCGACGATCCGAACGGCGTCAAGGTCTTCGAGGATCAGGCCAAGGGCCCGCTGGCCGAGCAGACGCTGACGGAGACGTTTGCCGAGAGCGCCGAGCCGCTGTGCTGGGACGATCCGGAGGCCGATCCGGACGAGGAGATCGTGACGCTGGAGGAGTTCCTGGGTCGCTGGGCCGCCGGGACCTACGCCTTTTCTGGCAAGGGTGCGGGCGGCGAGAGGTCGAAAGGCGCCAGCGAGCTCACCTACGAGCTTCCAGCAGCGCCGTCGGACGTGGACTTCGACGAGGCCACCGGGGTGATCTCGTGGAGCGCCGGCGATGACCTGGGGAACTGCGCCGATGCGGCGGAGCTGGCCGCACTGGTCGCCATGGGCGTGCTGCCGGTGCACCCGGCGGACGTCGCTGTCGACGCCTGGGAGGTCGTGCTGGAGCCCGACGTCGAGGACGGCGATCCGACGGGGAGCCTGGAGTTCAGCGTGCGGGTACCGGGCGGCGTCGCGCCCATGGAGGTGACGGTTCCCGCGGACTACCTCGCGTCCCTGCCCGCCGACACGCCCGTCAAGATCGAGGTCGGCGCGATCGGCGGCGAGGACAACGCGTCCTTCACCGAAGAGGACGGCTTCTGCGTCAACGAGGTCGAGGGCTGCGACGACTAGCGCGCCGGCGTGGCGCGCAAACCGCCGGGCTGCGCTTCGCGTATACAATGTCGGCCCGCTGCCCTTCGGGTGTACACTATGATCGTGACTCGCGCCATCGCCGCCGGAATCCTGGGCGTCCTGCTCGTCGCGCCGCTGGCGGCGCCCCTGTGCGCCGCCGGGGTGTGTGATCCCGGTGTGACGTGCGAGGTCGCCATGCGGCCCGCCGGCTCCGGCGACGTGCCGGAGCTGGTCGGGCCGGACTGCTGCCTGAACGTTCCGGTGGCGGCGGCCGAGCCGGACGCGGCAACGGACGCCGTCTCGCCGAGCGCGGTCGGGCCGGCGCAGCTCACCGTGACGGCAGCGGCGGCGCCTCCCCGCCATCCGCACGCCGCCACGCTCCCGGCCCCGGCACGTACCGGTCGCACGACCCTCTCTCTCCACCAAACCCTGCTGCTCTGAGCTCCTGCTGCACGTGATCGCCGGACGGCGGGACTCGTCCCGGCGTCCATTCCGTCCACGTGAAGAGCAGGAGCAGACATGCTGCAACGAACTCTCTGCGGGCTGCTGGCGGCAGCGGCCCTGGCCCCGGCGGCCTTCGGTCAACCGCCGGGGGGAACTGCAGACCCGGGCGATCCGCCGCAGCCGGCGTTGACCGGCTCCGACGGCCGTACGCTCGACCGCCGGGCGCTGATCGCCGCGGTGCTCGAGCGCAATCGCGACCTGGCGGCGGCGCGCCGCGCCGTCGCGGCTGCCCGTGCCCGCGCCGACGAGGTCCGCGGATTACCGGACCTCACGGCGAGTTACAGCCTGGCGCCGCTATCGCCCTTCGACTCCGACGTGAGCTACGGCCAGGTGGTCGAGGTAGGACAGGAGCTGCCCTGGCCCGGCACGCTCGCGCGCCGCGGCGAGCAGGCCGAAGCCCTGGCCGACGCCATCCAAGGGGAGCTCGAGGCCCTGCGCCGCGAGCTTGCCCTCGCCGCTTCTCAGGGCTTCGACGACTACCAGTACGTCGAGCGTGCGCTGGCATTGAACGTCGAGCACCTCGAGCTCGTGCGCGCGTTCCAGGAAGTGGCGACCGCGCGCTACGCGGCGGGGATCGGCCCGCAGCAGGCACCGCTGGCGGCGGAGGTCGAGGTCACGCACCTCGAGCATCGCGAGGTCGTGCTGCTGGCCGACCGCAGCGTCCTCGTGGCGCGTCTCAACAGCCTGCTGCACCGCCCGGTGACGGCGGCGCTGCCTCCACCGCCGAAAGAGGCGGCGCCACTCGCGCACGCCGCCGAGCCGTCCGCGGCAGAGGCGATCGAGCTCGCCTTGAGCCGCCCGGAGATTGCCGCGGTGCGGGCTCGTATCCGCGCGGACGAGACCGCTGTGGCGCTGGCGCGCCTCGAGGGACGCCCCGACTTCCGTCCCATGGCCTCCTACAACTCGATGTGGGACATGGGTGCTCACCGCTGGATGGTCGGCTTGGGGCTGTCGCTTCCGGTGTGGCGGGAGCGCGTGCGCGCCGGCGTCGCCGCCGCCGAGGGCGAGCTGGCCGCGGAGCGCCAGCGGCTCGCCGCCCTCGAGGACCGCGTCGCGGCCGAGGTCAGCGCCGCGGTGGACCGGCTGGCGGAGACTCGCCATGTGATCGCTCTGTTCGAGAACCGGCGGCTGCCGGCGGCGCGCGACCAGGCACGGGCCGCGCGCAGCGGCTTCGAAACCGGCCAGGTCGACTTCCTGGCGGTCATCGACGCCGAACGGAATCTGCGCGACATCGAGCTGGGGCTCGCCGACGCCCAGGCCGAGGCGCAACGCCGGCTCGCGGCCCTGCAGCAGGCGGTCGGCGTGATGCCCGGTGATCCCTGGCCACCCGCTTTGTCGCACGACGTGGGCGGTGACCCAGCTCCCGTCCCGTCTCAACCGAGACCAGACAACCTCGCGGGCGTGACCCGCTCGGGGAGGAGACCATGAAGACGATCACATCAACCCATCGCACCGCGTCGGGCGACCACGACGCTTCGCGGCGCGGCGCCCAGGCCCGACGCTACCTCGCCGCAGCCGTCGCCCTGATCGTCGCTCTCTTCGTGGCCGCCTGCGGCGGCCGGCCCGGCCAGCCCGTCGAGACGGAGGCCGGGCCGTACACGCTGACCGCCAGCCTCGACCCCGACCCGCCACAGCGCAGCGGCGGGAGGTTTCGCCTCGAGGTGCGCGATGCCGACGGTGCCCCCGCCCCCGGCGTCGAGGTCTCGGTCGGCTACTTCATGCCGGCGATGGGCGCGATGGCCGAGATGAAGGGAAAGCTCGACGTCGCGGAGAAGAAGGGTGGCGTCTATCTCGCCACGCTCGACCTGCCGATGGAGGGGAGCTGGCGTATCGACGTCGCGGTGCGGGCGGACGCAGGCGCGGCTTTGGCGGTCTACAACCTGACCACGGGCAGCCGCGGTCTGCGCCTCGAGGAGAGCTCCCCTGCCCGGCCTGCCGCTGGCGCGACCGTGGCGCCCATGGAGATCCCGCGGCAGGAGTTTCCACCACCGGTTCTCGAGTCCCTGCGCACAGTGTTCGCGGCCTACGAGGAGGTACGCCAGGCCCTCGCCGGCGATCGGCTAGACGACGCGACATCCCGCGCTCGGCGCGTCGAGGCGAGCCTGACTGCGGCCGCCTCGGGAGTCGCCGAAGGCGCCAGCAAGGCGATCCTCGAAGAGGCCCGCCGGACGGCGGAGACCCTGCAGCAGGCCGGCGATCTCGACGCCGCGCGTGGTGCCTTTGGCGAGCTGACGCGCATGCTCATGGTCACCGCCAATGCCGATGGCCGCCTCAAGGAGGGGCGCACGGTCTGGTCCTGTCCGATGACCGAGACCTTCGCCAAGTGGATCCAGGTCGAGGGAGCCAAGGAGAACCCCTATATGGGCCGAGCGATGCCCGGCTGCGGCGAGGTCTCGGACTGGACGGTGAGCGCACCGCAGAAGCTCCAGGAGATCCTCGCCCATGCCGAGGCCGCCCATCGGGTCGAAGGCGAGGACGGCATCGCCTACTACACCTGCTCCATGCACCCTTCGGTCAAGTACAAGGATCCCGGAACCTGTCCGATCTGCTCGATGGATCTGGTGCCGGTGACGGTGGAGGAGATCGAGACCGGCACGATTCGCATCGACTCGGCGCGGCGCCAGGAGATCGGTGTGCGCACGGAGGTGGTGGCGCCGCGGCGGCTCGCCGCCACCGTACGTGCCGTCGGCCGGGTGGTCTACGACGAGACGCGCCTGGCCGACGTCAACTTGAAGATCGGCGGCTGGATCGGTCGCCTCGAGGTCGACGAGCCGGGCCAGTATGTGGCTCGCGGGCAGACGCTGTTCACCCTCTACAGCCCCGAGCTCTACGCCGCCCAGCAGGAGCTCCTCACCGTGCTCGCGAGCCAGCGCGCCGCCGCCAACACCGCGGCCCCGGAGCGCGCCGACTACCTGGTCGAGGCGGCGCGTCAACGCCTGCGGCTGTGGGATCTCTCGGCGGTTCAGATCGATTCGCTGGCCGAGACGGGCAAGCCCCTCGAGTACCTGCCCATCCTCTCCCCCGTCTCCGGCTACGTGGTGGAGAAGAACGTCGTCGCGGGTGCCGCGGTCGAGCCCGGCGAGCGGCTCTTCCGCGTCGCCGGGCTCGACCGGGTGTGGGTCGACGCCGAGATCTACGAGTCCGAGCTCCCGCTGATCGAGCGCGGCCAGCGAGCGGAGGTCAGCCTCCCCTACGTGCCCGGTCGACGCTTCGAGGGCGAGGTCGTCTTCATCTACCCGTACCTCGAAGGCACGACCCGCACCGGCCGCGTGCGCATCGAGCTGCCCAATCCGGACCTCGAACTCAAACCCGACATGTACGCCAACGTGACGATCGAACGCGACCTCGGCGAACAGGTGAGCGTGCCCGATGAAGCCGTGCTGTACGCCGGGGAGCGCTCGTTCGTCTTCCTCGACCTGGGCGACGGCCGGCTGCAACCCCGTCAGGTCGAAACCGGCGTCACCACCGGCGAGCGCATCGCCGTCCTCTCGGGGCTGCGACCCGGCGATCGGGTCGTCACCTCGGGCAACTTCCTGGTGGCGGCGGAGGCGCGACTGAAGCTCGCCCTGGAGCAGTGGAAATGAACGCCGTGACCGACGGCCCTCGTCGCGGATGGATCGCCCGGATCATCGCCGCTTCGGCGACCAATCCGTGGCTCACCTTCTTCTTCGTGGCGGCGCTGGCCATGTGGGGCTGGTACGCCATGGTGCGCTCGCCGCTCGACGCCATCCCCGATCTCTCCGATGTGCAGGTGATCCTGTTCACCGAGTGGGAGGGGCAGAGCCCCGACATCATCGA
>JBOGJI010000149.1:0-2574 GCA_050747865.1 Thermoanaerobaculia bacterium | reverse complement strand
CGATCACCTACTGGACGTTCCTGATCGGGACCTTCGCCTTGGCGGGGATGCCGCCGCTCGCGGGGTTCATGTCCAAGGACCGGATCCTGGCCTCGGCCTGGGGGGCCGGGGGCGGAGGGAAGGTGCTGTGGATCGTAGGACTGCTCACGGCCGGCCTGACCGCCTGCTACATGCTGCGGGCGGTGCTGCTGACCTTCCATGGCGGGTTCCGGGGGAGCGACGAGGAGCGGGCGCACCTGCACGAGTCGCCGCCGGTGATGACGGTGCCGCTGGTGGTGCTGGCGGTGGGGTCGGTCGTGGCCGGCTGGGTGGGGATCCCGCGGCTGGGGCACCTGGATCTCGACTGGTTCGGGCATTTCCTGGAAGCACCGCTGGCGCCGGCCTTGACGCCGGGGCACGGGGAGGCGCACCCCCCGGCGCTGGGCACGGAGCTGCTGCTCATGGGGTTGTCGGTGGCGGTGGCGGCCACTGGGCTGTGGTTTGCCTGGCGGCTGTGGGGGCCGGGGCGGGAGCTCGAAGGCGACGCGTCCTTCACCCGCCGCATGCCGGGGGTGCGCCGGACTCTGGAGAGCAAGTACTGGGTCGATGAGCTCTACGGCGCCACGGTGGTGCGAGGCACCGAGCGGCTGGCGAGCGGCTGCGCCCGCTTCGACCTCGACGTCATTGACGGCTTAGGTGTCCACGGCGTGCGCAACACGACGCTGGGCCTGTCGTTCCTCTCCAGCCTGTTCGACTTGCAGGCGGTGGACGGGCTGGTCAACGCCGTCGGCGCCGCCTGCCGGGCCTTCTCGCGACTTTTCCGGCGCGTGCAGACCGGGTGGGTCTCCCAGCACGCCCTGACCATGGTCGCCGGGGTGTTGGTCCTGGGGGCGTTCTGTCTGGTCCTGTGGGCGAGGGCGAGCCCCTAGGACTCTCGAGGAGGGAGCATGTTCGACTGGGTGCACCGGGTCCCGATCCTGACGCTCATCTGTTTCCTGCCACTGGCCGGGGCCGTCCCCATCCTGTGGATGCGGGATCCGCGGCGGGTCCGCCGCTGGGCGACGGCGGTGGCCGCCGCCGATCTGCTGCTGGCGCTGCCGCTCTGGTTCGCCTACCAGCGCCAGGGGGAGCTGTTCCAGTTCCGCGAGAGCCATGCCTGGATCCCAGCCATCGGCGCCCGCTACGAGCTGGGAATCGACGGCATCTCGCTGCTACTGGTGCTGATGACGGCGTTTCTGACCTTCCTCTCCTGCCTCTGCTCGTGGCGGGCCATTCGCGACCGGGAGAAGGAGTACTACCTGTTCATGCTGCTGCTCGCCACCGGCATGCTGGGGGTCTTCCTCGCCACCGACCTGCTCCTCTTCTACGTCTTCTGGGAGGTCATGCTGGTGCCGATGTACTTCCTGGTCGGCATCTGGGGCGGAGAGCGGCGGCTCTACGCGGCGATCAAGTTCTTCCTCTACACGTTGGCCGGCTCGGTGCTCATGCTGCTCGGCTTCCTCGGGCTCTACTTCTTCAACGCCGGCGGGCTGCTCGGTTGGCCGGGACTGGGCAATCCGGCGAGCTTCTCGATCCTGCAGTTCCACGAGATCGCCGGCCGGATGCCGCCGGACCTGCAGTTCTGGATCTTCCTCGCCCTGTTCGTCGGCTTCGCCATCAAGGTGCCGATGGTGCCGTTCCACACCTGGCTCCCCGACGCGCACGTCGAGGCGCCGACGGCGGGCTCGGTGCTGCTGGCGGGAGTGCTGCTGAAGACCGGCGTCTACGGCTTCGTGCGGCTGGCCCTGCCCGTCCTGCCGGACGCGACGGTGCGGCTGGTCCCTTGGCTCGCGGCCGTGGCGGTCGTCGGCATCCTCTACGGAGGCCTGCTGGCGCTGGCCCAGCGCGACATGAAGAAGCTGGTCGCCTACTCGTCGATCAGCCACCTCGGCTTCGTCATGCTCGGACTCTTCGCGCTCAACCAGCCGGGGCTCGCCGGCGGTGTTCTGCAGGCGGTCAACCACGGCCTCACCACCGGGGCGCTCTTCCTGCTGGTGGGTGTCCTGTACGAGCGACGCCACACCCGCCAGATCGCCGACTACGGCGGCCTCGCCCGCTCGATGCCGGCGTGCGCCGCCGTCTTCGTCATCATCGCCCTGGCCTCTCTCGGGCTTCCGAGCTTGAATGGCTTCATCGGCGAGGTCACCATCCTGATCGGCGCCTTCCACAAGGTCTGGTGGTGGGGCGTGGCGGGCGCGCTGGGCATCGTACTCGCCGCCGCCTATCTGCTGTGGCTGGTGCAGCGCCTGTTCTTCGGACGTGCCGAAGGGGAGAACGCCGACCTGCCAGACCTGAGCAGGCGCGAGCTGGCCTATCTCCTCCCGATAGTCTTTCTCTGTTTCTGGATCGGCCTCTACCCCAAACCGTTCTTCGACATCCTGGAGCGGCCCGTGGACCACGTCGTGCGCATCCTGGAGCGCGCTGAAGCGGGGCGGTGAGCGGCGCCGCCCCCTTCCCGTGGCAGGAGCTGGGCTGGCTCGCCCCCCAGGGCGCCCTGGCCGCGGGGGCCCTGCTGTTGCTGCTGCCCGGCACGCTCAAGCGACTGGAATCGCATCG
>JBOGJI010000148.1:0-11095 GCA_050747865.1 Thermoanaerobaculia bacterium | reverse complement strand
TCGGACCAGCGGAGCCGGAAGCATGGTCCGTCGGTCCTTGCGCCCCTTGCCGTCGCGCACCAGGATCTCCCGCCGCTCGAGGTCGACATCCTTGACCCGCAGCCGCGCGCACTCCATGAGCCGCAGGCCGCTGCCGTAGAGCAGGGACGCCATGAGCCAAGGGGTACCCCGGAGCTGGGCCAGCAGCAACTTGACCTCGTGACGGCTCAGCACGACCGGCAGCCGTTGCTGCCGCTTGGCGCGGACTGAACTGAATCGCCCCGGGATTTCCGGAGACTCGTTTAGTTGAGTCCCGCCCCAGCGGGCGAGGGCTGCTGGTTCCAATGGTAGTTCCTTTCATGCTCGACGGGTGGCACATAGCCGATCGGCTCCAGGAGACGCTCGGTGTTGTACCAGTCGACCCATTCGAGCGTGGCGTACTCGACCGCCTCGAGGCCGCGCCAAGGGCCTTGGTGGCGGATCACCTCCGCCTTGTAGAGGCCGATGACGGACTCGGCCAAGGCGTTGTCGTAGGAATCACCGCGGCTGCCCACGGACGGTTCGATCCCGGCCTCGGCGAGACGCTCAAACGTATGCTAACCCGAAGCCCCGCAAGGGACTCAAGGATAGGAGTTCGTTTATCGCTTGAAATGCGAGCACACATCGGGGCGGCTGCGGCGGCGCCTCGGATGGGCCGTTGGGGTGTGTTGAGGGCTGCCCGAGGCGGGTGGCGGGCGGCGAACCAGGGGAGTAGGCAGAAGAAGTGGAGTGGGGCGTGTCGGGCAGGACGTTCTTGGCGCTCGTTGCGTACACCGATTCCGCGTCCCCGGCGCGAGCATCGAGCGCTTTGGGTCAGGGAGCTCAAGAGGCGACAGTGGCGCGCACCTGGCCAGTGCTGGCCGTGGGCGGGCCTCGAGGCGCGAGGCCCTGTGGCGCCCGAGGTGGGCGAGGATCTTGCGGCTGGCGACCGGCTGGAGGAGGCAAGCGACGATGCGCATGTCGCCGCCGCATTCCTGGCCGATCCATGGATCGATTGCGTAGACTCGGCGGATACGCTGTGCCGACGACCGACGGGCTTGGCGACGCTCGGCGGTATGCGGCTCTTCCTCGTGAGGAGGAACGACGGGGTGCGCGTCGAGGTCGTTAGCACTGCGCCGTGCCGGCGCGACGTTCGAGTATCGGCCGTAGTACCGAGAAGGACGGCAAACGCTTCGTGCTGCGCTCGCAGACCGTCGGCACCGCCGGCAAGGTCTTTCAGGCCGCCGGCGTCGCCTTGCCGCAGACGGTGAGCCAGGTCGCCTGAGCGAGGCTACGCGCTTTGTCGGACGCTGGCGGACGTAGTGCCAACGATCTCATGCCAACTCGTAAGGCCTTTCGAATGAACTACTTCGATTCGGACACTGTAGAAGATGGGTACGACTGACGATTGATGTAGTCGTATACACCCGTCTGGCTCCTGTCAATCTAGGTGCAAGTGAGCTGTGGCGACGCTTCGGTCGCGGCTCTCAGGCGAGGGAGAGGACGGTTCCTTCGTCCGGCAGCACGACTTCGGGCGCGCCCGCTTCGCGTAGCTCGGTTGCGATGCGTTGGAGGGCGGCGTCGTCGCGCGTCGGGTGGTGGTGGATGGGGATCAGGCGGCCGACGCCCGCCTCGCTGGCCAGGCGGGCGACCTGCGGGGCCGAGGCGTGGCCGAAGGCGGCGGGATCGGAGCGCCGCGCCTCCTCGCCGTCGAGCCAGACCTCGTGGAGGAGCGTGGGAACGCCGCGCACCAGCTCCACGGTCTCGGGATCGGCGGCGGTGTCGGTGCAATAGGCGATCAGGTCATCGACCCGCAGCCCGGCCGAGCCTCCGGGGTGGCGCTGGCGGCGCACGGTGAGCCGGAAGCCTCCGGCTTCGAGCGAACTCTCCGAGTAGGGGACGACCTCGACCGGGAACGGGTAGTCGGCGAGCGCCCGAGGAAAGAGCGGCGGTGCGATGAGCAGGCCGAGCGCCTCGTCCGGTCGCCCGTCGACCAGCGGCGGCTCGGGCGCGTAGAGGCGGACCGGCCGATCCCAGACCGCCAGCAGGGTGGCGAGCCCCACCACATGGTCGAGGTGGTAGTGGGTGAGCACGATGTTCAGGGAGTCGTGCGCGGCGAGCCGCCTCGCCACCTCCGGCTCGGACATCCTGCCGACGCCGGTGCCGGCATCGAGGAGCAGGGCGCGGCCGCGGTCGAGCAGCAGGACGCTCATCGTCTGACGGCCGAAGCTGGGGTAGTAGCCGTTGGTGCCGAGGGGAATGAGCTCTGCGGGCATGGTCGGTTAGGGGAGGCGCTCGGTGAGCGGCCGGTAGCCGACCTCCACGATGAGCCGGCCGCCGGGGGCGGCGACGGAGACCAGCACGCGATCGGATTCCGGGAGTGCGGCTCCTTCGGGGCCGCAGGTGGTCCGCTCCACGCGGGCCCGCTCGCCCGGTGCCACCGCGGACACGCAGCCGTCGGTCTCGGCCGGCGTGGGCCGGGGTGCCAGGCTCTGGGCGGCGGGCGGCGCCAGGCGCCGGGCCGTCCGCGAGGCGAGGGTCGTCAGCACTGCGAGGGCCAGTGAGGGAGCGTCGTCCCAAAGCAGGTCGTCGGCAGGCGGCGCACCCTCCGCGGCCGCGAGCCGAGGCAGGGCCAGCAGCTCGAGCGCCTTCTCCAGGGCGTGGTAGGTATGAGGCTCCCAGTGCGGAGGCTGGCCTTCGCCCTCGTTCCAGAACCAGTAGCCCTCGAAGCGGGGGCCGGCCCACTGCATCAGGAAGCGGTCGAAGGGTCCGGCTTGCCATCGGCTGGTGAGGCGGTTGCGCACGGCGCGGAGCCGCCCGCCGGGGTCGAGATCGACGTTGAATCGCCCCTCCGGCGGACCGATCACGACGAACGCGAACGCGCCGTCGAACGTGTGGGTGTTGCCGGTCGCCTGCTTCCAACGTTCGTACATCGCCCGCCCGCGCTCGCGCACCTCCACGTCGGCGCGATCGAGGGCCTCCCAGGTCCCCTCCTCGAGCGTCACCACGGAGGCGTACTTCACCTCGTCACCCGCCGGGCCGGCGGGATCCACCCAGTAGAGCTTCCAGGGGTCGGCGAGCGGGCGCAGGAGCCGGAAACGGCGGCCGCCGTCGGGCAAGGTTTGCGCCTCGACCGCGAGGCGTCCGCCGGCGCGCAGGTCAGCCGTCAGCTCGACGCTCCGGACGTCAGCGTTGACGCGGTAGAAGACCTCGTAGCGCCCCGGCTCCGCCGTCGAGGTCTCCGCGGCCGCGGGCAGCGCCAACCCGAGTGTCGTGTCACGCCTGTGGCGTCGTTCTATGCGCGAGTCATCGTCGTCGCTGGCAAGGCGCGCCGACGCAGGCATAGTGGGACTATGTCGAGGAGGCGCAACGCCGCCAGGGACGACGAGGGCCGCGCAGAGGGCGGCGCTACAGGCGTGACACGATACTAGGGCCAGGACGCTGGTCCACAGCCCTTGACTCGCACGCCCGCTCATCGTGGAGAGATTCGTCGTCGAGAACTGGTGCCGAAGGCCGGACTCGAACCGGCACGGAGTCACCCCCACACGGCCCTCAACCGTGCGCGTCTACCAATTCCGCCACTTCGGCGCACCACGCATTCTAGTGCACTCGCCGTTCCGCGATCACTGGGGGGTGTCGCCCGGTTCTGAGGGTCCCGCCTCGGTGGCGGGGGCGGGGTCGGCTTCCGGCGCCGCGGCCTCGGGCTCAGCGGCCCCGGGTTCCGCAGCCGCGGGCGTTGCCGCCTCGGGCTGTCCCGTCCCAGGCTCCGCCGCCTCGGGCTGCCCGGCTTCGGACTCCGCTGCCGGGTCGGGCGCCGGTGTCGCCGGCCCGGACTGCTCGGTCTCGACCCCCTCCATGACCGAGCCGCCCCGGCCGCGGCCGGAGAGGAAGCCGATGCCGATGGTCAGGACGGTGAAGGCCACGAACCCCCAGACCGTGAGCTTGTGGAGCAGCGTGGTGGCGCCGCGGGGGCCGAAGGCCGTCTGCGTGCCGCCGCCGCCGAACACCGAGAGGTCCGCCCCCTTGCCCTGCTGCAGCAGCACCACCAGGATGAGGAAAAGGCAGACGATGACGTGTATCGTGTAGAGAAGGTAGAGCACCTGCGCGTGGTCTCCTGGAAGTCGTGTTCTGGAAAACGCGTAGCGGCCGAGCTCGTCCCGACCGCTAGGGACCGCAAGCGGTAATGATAGCAAGGAACTGCGCGCTGTCCAGGCTGGCCCCGCCGACGAGGAAGCCGTCGACGTCCGGGCCGGCCAGGAGCTCGGCGGCGTTGTCCGGCTTGACCGAGCCGCCGTAGAGGATCCGCAGCCGCGCCGCCGCGGCCGTGCCGAGGCGGGATTCGAGCGTCCGGCGCAGGAAGGCGTGTGCCTCCTGCGCCTGCTCGGGGGTCGCCGTCTCCTCGGTGCCGATCGCCCATACCGGCTCGTAGGCGAGTTCGAAACTGTCCGGCGCGGCGTCCAGAATGGCGGTGAGCTGGCGCTCGAGGACTGCGAAGGTGCTCCCCGCCCGTCTCTCCTCCAGCAGCTCGCCGACGCAGACCAGGGGGGTGAGGCCGTGCCGCCGCGCCGCCACCACCTTCTGCGCCACCAGGGCGTCGAGCTCGGTGTGATCGCGGCGGCGCTCCGAGTGGCCGCAAAGCGTCCAGGTGCAGCCGGCGTCGAGGAGCTGGACGGCGGACACGTCGCCGGTGTGCGCGCCCTCATCGGCCGGGTGCACGTCCTGGCCGCCCAGCGCCACCGGGGCGCCGTCGAGCGCCGCGGCGACCGCCGGCAGCAGCGGATGGGACGGGAAGAGCACGATGTCCGCCGCCGGATCCTGGAGGCCGCCGACGAGCTCGCGGCAGAAGGCGCGTGCCTGCTCCGCCGTCTTGTGCATCTTCCAGTTGCCGCCCACCAGCGGCCGTCGCCCGCTTATCACGACCTCCTAGAGTACGCCAGACCCCGGATACGGCAACGTATCGGCGGCCCATGCATCCCCGCTGGCGGCGTTGCGCTCCCTGCGCCATACCTCCGGGTAGGCCTCGGTCGCGCGCCTTGCCAGCGGGGCGCCTGAAACACGACTACGTCACCGTATCCGGGATCTGGCGTACTAGCACCTCCACGCCGGGCAGGGGCCTGCCGGCGAGCAGCTCGAGCGAGGCGCCGCCGCCGGTCGACACGTGGTCGATGCGGTCGGTCACGCCGGCCCCCCGGGCGGCGGCCACGGTCTCGCCGCCGCCGATGACGGTGAACGCGTCGACCCCAGCCAGGGCCTCGGCCACGGCATTGGTCCCGGCGTCGAACGGCGGTTTCTCGAAGACGCCGAGCGGGCCGTTCCAGAACAGCGTCTTCGCCCGCGCCAGCGTCTCGGCATAGCGGCGCCGGGTCTCCTCGCCGATGTCCACGGCGCGCATGCCGGCGGGGACCCGATCGGCGGCCACGGTCTCGACGCGCCGCGGCTGCTCGAGGTCGTCGGTGACCACCAGGTCGGTGGGCAGGAGGAGGTCGACGCCGAGCTCGGAGGTCTGCTCCAGGATGTCGCGCGCCACTCCCAAGCGCTCGCCCTCGACGAACGAGTCGGCCAGGTCTACGCCCCGCGCCGCCAGGAAGGTGTTCGCCATGCCGCCGCCCAAGAGCAGCAGGTCGAGTCGGGGCAGCAGGTTGGCGAGCGTGTCCACCTTGCCCTCGATCTTGGCGCCGCCGAGGACGGCGGCGAACGGCCTCTCGACGTCGCCGAGCAGGCGGGACAGCGCCGCCACCTCGCGCACCATCAGCGGCCCGGCCGCCCTGTCGACCAGCAGCCGGGGGACGCCCACCACCGAGGCGTGGGCGCGGTGGGCGGCGCCGAACGCCTCTCCCACGTAGGTCTCGGCGAGGCTGGCGAGGCGGCGGGCGAAGTCGATGTCGTTGGCCTTCTCGCCGGCGTGGAAGCGCAGGTTCTCGAGCAGCACGACCTTTCCGTCCCCCAGTGCAGCCACCGCCCGCTCGGCCTCCTCTCCGACGCAGTCCGCGGCGAAGGCCACGGGCCCGTCCAGGAGCTCGCCGAGGCGCGCGGCCACCGGGGCCAGCGAATAGCGGGGGTCGGGCGCCCCCGCCGGGCGCCCGCAGTGGGAGGCGAGGACGAGGCGGGCGCCGCGCGCCAGCAGATCGCGCAACGCCGGCAACACCGCGCGCAGCCGCGAGTCGTCGGCTACCGCCCCGTCGTTCAGTGGAACGTTGAAGTCGACGCGCACGAAGACACGCCGGCCGGACAGGGCGGTGGATGGGAGGTCGTCGAGCGTCAGCAGATCATGCGTCATGTCCACGATGGATCCACTCCAGGACGTCCGCCAGGCGGCTGGCGTGTCCCCATTCGTTGTCGTACCAGGCGACCACGCGGTAGAGCCGCCGATCGACTTGCTGGGTCAGCGGCAGGTCGACGACCGCCGAGCGGGGATCGCTCATGTAGTCGGACGAGACCAGCGGCTCATCACTCGTGCCCAGGATGCCTGCGAGGTCCCCCGTCTCGGCGCGGCGAAACGCGTGATGTAGCTCGTCCACGCTCGGCTGCCCTCGCAGCGCCGCCACCAGGTCGATCAGCGAGACGTTGGCGGTCGGCACGCGCACCGCCAGGCCGTCGAGCCGGCCTTCGAGCCGCGGCAGGATGAGGATGGCAGCCTCCACCGCGCTGGTGGTGGTCGGGATCATGTTGACGGCCGCCTCGCGGGCGCGCCGCGGGTCGGGGTGGGGGAAGGAGAGCAGCCGCTGGTCGTTGTTGTAGCTGTGCACGGTGTTGAGCAGCGCATGCTCGACGCCGAACTCGCGCTCCAGCACCCAGAGCAGGGGCACCAGCGCGTTGGTGGTGCACGAGGCGGCGGAGAGCAGGCGGTGGCGGACCGGATCGTAGGCGGCGTGATTGACGCCCATGCAGATCGTCAGATCCAGGCCGCGCGCGTTGGCCGAGACCAGGACCCGGCCGACGCCGCCGCGGAGGTGCTCCGCCGCCAGCTCGCGTGTCTTGCAGTGGCCGGTCGCGTCGATCACCACCTCGGGCTCGGCGCCGCCCCAGTCCAGCTCCGAAGCCTGTTCCTCCTGGCTCGCCGGGATCCGGCGGCCGTCGAGCAGCAAGGCGTCGTCGACCGCTTCGACAGTGCCGGAGAAGCGTCCGTGCAGCGTGTCGCGAGCGATCAACGGCGCCAGCTGGGCGGGGGTGCCCAGGTCGTTGACCGCCACCAGCTCCAGCCCCTCGCGCTCGCGGGCGACGCGCAGCAGGGCACGCCCGATGCGGCCGAGCCCGTTGATGGCGAAGGGCAGCGGCATGAAGGGGGAGTCTACCGGTACACTGCGAGATCTTTCAGCCGCGGCGCGCGTATACGCCACGGGCCCAAGACGACGCGTCCGGAGTGGAACCGCGGGAGGAGACTGCGATGAGGACGACAGCGCGAATCACGAGCACGGCAATGATCCTGGCCGGCATGATGCTCGGCGGCTGCGGCCGGCAGGTCACCGAGCAGCCGACGGACGAAGGCGCCGAGGAGGCGGAGGCGGTGCGGGAGATGACGGCGGAGGAGCTGGCCCGGGAGGCCAAGCGACTGGTGGATGCCAGCATCGTGGTGGACACACACATCGACGTCCCCTATCGCATGCTGGAGAAGGAGGAGGACATCTCGGGCACGACCGAGGGGGACTTCGACCATCCCAAGGCGGTCGCAGGGGGCCTGAACGCCGCGTTCATGTCCATCTACGTCCCGGCGTCGCTGCAGAAGGAGGGCGGAGCCTTCGAGCACGCCGAGAAGCTCATCGACATGGTGGAGGGTTTCCCGGCCGAGTGGCCCGACAAGTTCGCCATCGCCGTCTCCCCGGCCGACGTGCGGGCGCAGGCGGAGCGCCCGGGTCTGGTCTCGCTGCCGCTGGGGATGGAGAACGGAGCGCCGATCCGCACCCTCGAGGACCTCGAGCACTTCCACGCCCGCGGCATCCGCTACATCACCCTGACGCACGGCGAGGACAACGAGATCTCCGACTCGTCCTACGCCGACAAGCGGACCTGGGGCGGCCTCTCCGACTTCGGCAAGCAGGTGGTGGCGGAGATGAACCGGCTCGGCATCATGGTCGACGTCTCCCACGTCTCGGACGACTCCTTCTGGCAGGCGCTGGAGGCCTCGCGGGCGCCGATGATCGCCTCGCACTCCTCGTGCCGCCACTTCACCCCCGGCTTCGAGCGCAACATGAGCGACGAGATGATCCAGGCGCTGGCGGAGAAGGGCGGCGTCGTCCAGATCAACTTCGGCTCGTCTTTCCTCACGCCGGAGGCCAACGAGTACTTCGGCGTCGCCCAGAAGGCGCGCCGGGAGTTCGTCGCGGCGCAGCCTTCCGAGCCCGATGAGAAGGCGATGGAGACTTGGTTCGAGCAGTACCGGCGCGAGCACCCGTTCCCCTACGCCGACGTCGCTGACGTCGCCGACCATATCGAGCATGTGGTCGCCATCGCCGGCGTCGACCACGTCGGCCTCGGCTCCGACTTCGACGGCGTCGGCGACTCGCTACCGACCGGCCTGAAGGACGCCTCCGGCTACCCCAACCTGGTCGCTGAGCTGCTGCGCCGCGGCTGGAGCGAGCAGGACCTGGGCAAGCTCCTGGGCGAAAACCTCCTCCGCGTCTGGGAGGAGGTCGAGCGCGCCGCGGCCCAGAGCTGAAGCGGCCGGCCTCCGTGCCGGCCGTGGTCGGTCGGCTGCCGGTGTGGCCGGGTTCAGGGTTCTGGAGTCGAGCCGGACAGGGCCGCCTCCACGGCGGCGACGTCCTCGCGGCGACCCAGGTCGAGCACCGGCTCATCGCAGGGAATCACGCGAAAGCTCTCGCCCAGCTCCTCGATCGCCACGGCCACCGCGTCCGGCAGCTCCAGCTCACCGCGGCTCGACGGCCGGACGCGCCGACAGGCCTCGAAGATGGCGGTCGAGAAGCGCCAGCAGTTCATGCTCACAGGCAGCTCGGGAAAGGCGTCAAGGAACTCCGGTGCGGGCTTCTCGACCAAACGCGCCAACCGGCCGCTCCCGTCGATCACGGCGACCGCGAACGAGGCGACGCGCGCGGCGTCGACATTGCCTCGCTCGACCAGCGCCTGACGGGAGAACCCCATCAGCCCCGGCCCGTCCAGCTCGCGCAGGGCGACCAGCGCGGCGGTCGGGTAGAGGTTGTCGCCGTTGACAAGGACGAACGGATCCGTGCCGGCGAACTCCTCGGCGGCCAGCACCGCGTCCGCCGTCCCCTTCGGCTCCTGCTGGGTGGCGAACGCGATGCGCAGGCGCCGCGGCGGCGCCTCCTCGCGGTAGTAGCGCCGGATGCCGTCGTGCTCAGGACCGACGACCAGGCAGGCATCGGTGAACCCGGCGTTGGCGAGCGCCGACACGGCGTAGTCGAGAAATGGCCGCCCCCCGGCCAGCGGCATCATCACCTTGGCGCCGGCGCCGGCCGCTGCCTCCTGCTCGCGGCTCAGGTGTCCCGACCCGGGCCGCTGCATGCGCGTTCCTAGCCCCCGGGCCAGGATCACCGCCTTGTGAAGTGCCTTGCGGTCCATGCCACCTCCCGGCCGGGATTGTAGCCGGCGGTTGCGTATAGACTCGCGCGCATCGTGGTGGAGAAACCGGTAGGGCGCGCCCGCTCTGGGGCCTGGGCGCGGGCGCAGGAGCTGGCGGCGCTGACGCCGGCGTCGCGCAACCGCTACGTGGACTTCCTGCGCGCCGCCTCTATCCTGGTCGTCGTCGGGGGCCACTGGATCATGGCGGCGCCGATGCTGCGTGACGGCCGACCCGAGCTCGGCCACGTGCTGGAGCTGGCGCCATGGATCCACTGGCTGACCTGGGTCTTCCAGGTCATGCCCACCTTCTTCCTGGTCGGCGGCTTCGCCAACGCCACGTCGTGGGAAAGCGTCCGGGCCAAGGGCCAGGGCTACGCCGAATGGCTGCAGGGCCGGATCAGCCGGCTGATCGGCCCGATGGTGCCGCTGCTGTTGGTGTGGATCGGCATCGCCGCGGCCTTCCGTTTCGCCGGGATCTCGGCGCAGATGGTGCAGGTGGGCTCCCGTGTTGCCCTGGTTCCCATCTGGTTCCTGGCTGTCTACCTGGGCGTCGTGCTGGTCGCGCCCTGGACGTTCAAGGCATGGCGTCGCTGGGGCCTCCTCTCCTTCGCCGTCCTCGCCGCCGCCGCGCTCGCCATCGACTACCTCGGCATCATCCGGGGCATGGGCTGGCTGCGCTGGGTCAACTACGCGTGTGTGTGGATCGCCGTCCACCAGCTCGGCTACGCCTGGCGGGACGGCCGTCTGGCTGGCGTCGCCCGAGCCCTGCCCTGGGGGTTGGGCGGCCTCGCCGTGGCACTGGCGGCGGTGAAGCTCGGACCTTACCCGGTCGCCATGGTCGGCGTGCCGGGCGAGGAGATCTCCAACACGCTGCCGCCGACCTTCGCGCTGCTCGCCTTCGGCACCATGCAGGTGGGGCTGGTGCTCTGTCTGGAGGCGCCCGTGCGGCGGTGGCTGGCGGGCCTCCGCGCCTGGGCCGCCACGGTGCTGATCAACGCCAACATCATGACCCTCTACCTGTGGCACTCGACGGCGCTGGTGCTCTTCATCGGGCTGTTGCTCAAGCTCGGCGGCCCGGGCCTTTCGCTCGAGCCCGGCAGCGGCACCTGGTGGCTGACCCGGCCGCTGTGGCTGGCGATCCTGCTGCTCGCCCTGTGGCCCTTCCTGCTGCTCTTCTCCCGCTTCGAGCGCCCGGCGCCGCCGGGTGAGGCCGCGACGGCGTGGCGGCTGGTCGTCGGCGTGCTCCTGATGTGTTTCGGCATCGCCGTGCTGGCCCTGCTCGGCATCGGCGGCGCCAACCCCCTCGGCGTCACCCCCATCGCGCTGCTGCCGCTCCTCGGCGCCCGCCTCGCCCGCATCGTCCGTCCCCGCCGCATGCGCGCGGCGACCTGATCTCCCGACCCATCGCGCCCTCGCCCCCCGTGCTCGGCCATAAACTCCGCGCATGGTGCGTCGTGACGCAGACGGTGATCCTGTTTTGTGGGTGTCGTCTGCTGGCTGCGCGTCTCCAGCGGGTGGGAGTCCCGTCTCGGTAAGCGCCGGTGCGCCGAGTAGCAGGCCCCAGACG
>JBOGJI010000147.1:0-3783 GCA_050747865.1 Thermoanaerobaculia bacterium | reverse complement strand
CTACGTGCGCGCGGAGCTGGTGACCGACCTGTCGTACTTCAGTTTGCTCAAGCCGCTCTCGGACGTCGTCATCTTTCATCTGCTGGGCGATCACCTCGATGCGGTGGGGCGCACGCACTCGTGCAATATCCGCAAACCGTGGTGCGAGGAGTGCGCCAAGTGCGCGTACGTCTGGATCAGCTGTCTGGCGTACCTCCCGCCCGAGGTGGTTCTGCCGCTGTTTCGGAGCAACCTGCTGGACAACCCGGCGAACGAGGTGTGGTTTCGGCAGATGCTGGGGCTAGAAGATTACACGCCGTTCGAGTGTGTTGGGCAGGCCGACGAAGCGCGGCTGGCGTTCGAACTGGCTCGCTGCCGGGGCGTCACGGGGCGGGCCATGACGATCTTCGAGCGCGAGGTGCCCCCGATCGACGTCGACGAGATCATCGCCCGCCGGTGCGGCGTCGATCCCGCTCACTCGGCGATGCCTCACAAGATCGCGGAACGGGTCATGCCGTTGCTGCTGAACGCCGGGCAGCGCGCGCACGACCGGCTGCTTCACCAGGCACTCACGCATCGGGCAGATCATGCCATGCTTGCGGTGTGACCTACTCACCCGCCGCGATGTCCCCCTGAGACCGCGATCCGTTGACGCAACGCTGACCATCTGCCATCATCCAGACGGTCGGACCAAGGCGGTGCGTCGTGACCAAGCATGGTTCCATCGGGTCAAACCCGACGCCGATCGATGATGCGAAGCCCATCCGGTTGAGCCCGCTCCCGCCGAGGAACCGGGGGCGGGCGCGTAACCTGCCGCGCCCGCTCACGCCCCTGATCGGGCGGGAGCAGGTGGGGGCGAGCGTAGCCGCGCAACTGCGGGACGACGGCGTGCGCCTGCTGACACTGCTCGGGCCGGGCGGAGTGGGGAAGACACGCCTGGCGATCGCGGTGGCGTGGGAACTGGCCGACGGCTTCGCCGACGGCGCCGTCTTCGTCCCGCTGGACTCCGTCCGCGCCTCCTCACTGGTTGCCTCGCGGCTGGTCCAGGCGCTGGGGATACGAGAGTTCGGCAACCGGTCAATGGCCGGCCGGCTGCAGTCCTACCTGCGAGACCGATGTCTGCTGATGGTGCTGGACAACGTCGAGCACGTGGCCGATGCCGCGCCCCTGGTGAGCGACTTGCTCCAGGCCAGTCCACGCCTCACGGTCCTGACCACGAGCCGGGTCCGGCTCCGTCTTTCCGGCGAGCGTACCGTCACCGTCCCGCCACTGGCGCTGCCCGATCCGGCCCACCTCCCATCCGTCGGGAGCTTGGCGGAATATGCGGCGATCCGACTCTTCATCGACCGCGCGCGGCTGGTCCGCGGCGACTTCACGTTGACCGAGCTGAACGCCCCCGCGGTGGCCGAGATCTGCCACCGCCTGGACGGGCTGCCGCTGGCGATCGAGCTGGCGGCGGCGCGGAGCGGGATGCTCCCGCCGCCCGCCTTGTTGGCACGCCTGGCGACACGGCTCCCTATGCTGACCGGTGGTCCCACGGATGCGCCGGCCCGTCTGCAAACCATGCGCGGTGCCATCGTCTGGAGCCACGACCTGCTGAACCAGGAGGAGCAGGCCCTCTTCCGCCGCCTGGCCGTGTTCGTCGGCGGCTTCACGCTGGAGGCCGCCGAGCGGGTGATGGGTGATAGGGAATCGGTGATGGGAGAGACGGCGCCCCCATCACCCATTCCCCATTCCCCATCACCCCCGTCCGTGCTCGATCTCCTCACCGCCCTCGTCGACAAGAGCCTCGTGGACCGAGGCGACGCGGCCGATGGCGAGCCGCGCTTCGCCGTGTTGGAGACCATTCGGGAGTATGCACTCGAGCAACTGGCAGCGAGCGGCGAAGAGCCGACGATCCGGGATGCCCACGCCGCCTACTTCTTGGCGCTGGCGGAGCAGGCCGAGCCGAAGCTGACCGGCCCGGTGCAAGCGCGCTGGCTCGATCGCCTGGAGCGCGAGCAGCCGAACCTGCGGATGGCACTCGCGTGGCTCGCAACGCACGAGCGGGCGGAAGAGGCGCTGCGGTTGGCCGGCGCCCTGTCACACTTTTGGGTAGTGCATGGTCATCTGACCGAGGGCCGAACCTGGCTGGAGCGACTGCTGGCACACCCCAGCGCCGGCACGGGCTCGACTCGCTCGCGGGCGCACGCGTTGAGCGGGGCAGGCACGCTCGCCTACTTTCAGGGTGATCGGGCACGGGCGGCTGCCTGCCATGAACAGAGCCTGGCGCTCTACCGGACCGCCGGGGATATGCGGGGTGAGGCAGTCGCCCTCAGTAACCTGGGGTTTCAAGCGCACCTCCAGGGCGATGCGCATCGGGCGGAGACCCTCCTCGCGGAGAGCCTGGCACTTTGTCGGGAACTTGGCGATGGCCGGAGTATGGCCCTGGCGTTGGACAAACTGGGCGTGATCGCGACCGAGCACGGCGACCAGGAGCGGGCGGCGGCCCTGCTGGAGGAAAGTCTGGCGCTCTTTCGGGAAGCGGGCGATCAGTGGTGGATCGGGGTGGCGCTGCTGAACCTCGGGGTGGCGGCAAAGCATCGCGGCGACGCGGGGCGGGCGACGGCGTGTTTCTGGGAAAGTCTTGCCATCTCCCGGACGATGGGGAATCACCGGCTCACGGCCTACTCCCTGTCCTACCTGGGACTCCTGGCCGAGGAGCAGGGCGATCTCGGAGGAGCGGTCGCGCGGTACGCGGAGGGCCTGGCCCTCTGCCGAGACCTGGGGGGGCAGCTCCCGACGCCGCGGTTTCTGGAGGGGCTGGCCCGAACGGCCGATGACCGCGGCCACCCTGAGCGCGCCACGCGCCTCTTCGGGGCGGCCCACGCCTTGCGGATCGCCATCGGATCGGTCATGTTTCCGGCCGATCGTGCCCGCTACGATCGCGGCGTCGCGGCCGTGCGGCGGACGCTGGGCATGGAGGCGTTCGCGAATGCCTGGGAAGCGGGCCGGAAGCTGACGCCGGAGCAGGCGATCGACGAGGCTCTCGTCGTGGCCATGGAACCGGCCCTGGTTGTCGACACCAAGCAACCGGGTGTCTCCGCGGCGGTGCGCGGATTGACGCCCCGCGAACTCGATGTGCTGCGCCTACTCGTGGAGGGACGGACCGACCCTGGGATCGGCGAAGCGCTCGGCATCAGCGTCCGCACGGTCGAGACCCACGTCGCTAGCCTCCTCAACAAGCTCGGCGCCGGCACGCGCACGGCGGCGGCGGCCACGGCGATCCGTCGGGGCCTCATCTGACGCGAGCGTTGGGTGGAAAGACGATTGTCGCCTCGCCGCTTAGCCGCCTCCGTACATCCCCGGATGCCCGCTTCATGCGCGATTGGGCGCTCCTCCGTACATCCCCGGATGTGCCGACCGGACCGCGTCCCTACTATGTGAGGGCATGCTGTTGGTCGTGGCCGACCACGACGGGCGGCGTACGCACGGTTCGTGATGCGGCCCAGATTGGCAGTGCTTGAGGAGGTTCCACATGAAGGTTCGTTTCGTCGTCGCGCTTCTGCTCGCCGGGGCACTGCTGCTGCCCACGACCTCATCCACCCGCGCCATCGGCAACCCGGACATTCGCGTCCGGCTGCCGTTCTCGGAGACGCAGTGCCGGACGCTCATCGAGCGGGGCGCGCCGTTCCAACTCGGCGGGCCGGATACAGGACCGGGTGACTGTTTCATCATCATCATCGGCGGCGCCCCCGGCCGCTGAGGCGGGGATCTCCCTGCCGACCCGCGCGCGCCTCCTCCACCCAAAGGCCGGAGGAGGCG
>JBOGJI010000146.1:0-6719 GCA_050747865.1 Thermoanaerobaculia bacterium | reverse complement strand
CGCCGCCGCCGTCTCGCCCGCCGCCGCGAAGACGATCGGGCCGCCCAGCCTCGGCGCCACCAGCCGCGTCCAGGCGGCCGCTTCCCCGGCGGCGAACGCGATGACATCGCGGCGCCGCAGGCCGCGGAGCAGCGCCAGCACGGCAAACTCCTCGCCCGGCTCGTGGGCCGCCGGCACCAGCTTGTACCAGCGGGCCGGGGTCGAGACGAGAGCGCGGAACCGCTCCCGCAGCCCGTCCAGCTCGACCGCGGGACCGTGCCAGGAGATCAGGCGGCGCGACTCCGGCAGCCGCGAGAGCAGGGCCGGATCGAGGTCCCGATCGGCCTCCAGATCGACCAGGTCGTAGCCGGCCTCCGCGGCCGCCAGGAGCCGCTCGTGACGAAGCGCGGGCGCGGTCTCTCCCTGCCCTCCCTCCGCGCGACTGCGCAGCGTGAATAGGAGCCCTCCTGGAAAGCCGTCCCGCAGGCGGTCCACGGCCAAGTCGCCGAGCAGGTCGGCGCGCACCTCCAGCATGTCGGCGTAGCCGGCGAGGGACTCCAGCCGGGCGAGATCGTCCGGCGAGGTGAGGGATGCGATCAAGGTGGCCCAGCCTGACACGGCGCTATACTGCCTCCTCGCGTCCCGCCGAGTGAAGCTCTCGCCGCGATCGGGGAGAATGGCGAGAGAGTCACCGGATGGGTGGCTGCGTGGAAAGGAGAGCATGACATGAGCGGCGGGACTCCACGATCGAACGCTCGCGGGGCGGGGTTCAGCCGCGGCCGGCTGCTGCTGGCGCTGGCGATCGCGGCCATCTCCATCATCGGCTATTGCAACGGTCAGGTGGAGAACCCGGTCACCGGGGAGAGGCAATATGTCGACCTCAGCCCCGAGCAGGAGATCGCTCTCGGCGTGCAGGCGGCGCCCGAGATGGCGGCGCAGCACGGCGGCCTCTACCCGGATGAGCGGGTGCAGCAGCTCGCCGATCGCGTCGGCGGCGAGATCGTCTCCCGGACACGGGTCCGCGAGACCCCGTACCAGTTCGACTTTCACGTGCTGGCCGACGAGCAGGTGGTCAACGCCTTCGCCCTGCCCGGCGGCCAGGTCTTCATCACGGCGGCGCTGATGAATCGGATGAACTCGATCGGCCAGCTCGCCGGCGTGCTCGGCCACGAGATCGGACACGTTGTGGCGCGGCACGGCGCCGAGCACCTGGCCAAGGCCAAGCTCACCCAGGGGCTGACCGGCGCCGCTGTGCTCGCGACCTACGACCCGAGCAACCCCTCCTCGCGCGGCAGCGCGGCCGTGGCCGCCCTCATCGGCCAGGTGGTCAATCTCAAGTTCGGCCGCGAGGACGAGCTGGAATCCGACCGGCTGGGCGTCCACCTGATGGCGCAGGCCGGCTACGATCCGCAGTCGATGCTGGACGTGATGCGCATCCTCGCGGAGGCGGCCCAGGGGCCGCGCCCACCGGAGTTCTTCAGCACCCACCCCAACCCCGAGAACCGCCTGGACTACATCGAGCGGGCGATCCACGCCGAGTTCCCCGACGGGGTGCCGGAGGGGCTCACCCGATGAACGCCACAGCGCGCGCCGCGGGCTTGTGATCAACACGAAAAGGCACTGGATCGGTGTCGCCGGGGCGCTGGCGTTCCTCGTGCCGACGGCCTCGACGGCCTGGCACACCAGCGGGCACAACAGCCTCGCACGCGCCGCCGTAGCCCGCCTCCCGGGGTCGGTTCCGGAGTACTTCCGTCAGGGCGCGGACGTGGTGGGGCACGTGGCGGAGGACCCGGACGTCTGGAAACACGACGCGGCGCCGCAGCTGCGCGAGGCCGAGAACCCGGAGCACTTCCTGGACGTGGAGGATCTGGGAGGCCGCGGCCTGGCGCCGCAGCGCTGGGACTTCGTCGAGACCCTGGTGCGGCGCGGTCTGGCGCCGCAGCGCGTCGGCGTGTTGCCCTACGCCATCGTCGAGGGGACGCAGAAGCTCACCGTCGCCTTCGCCGAGCACCGGCGATGGCCGGGCGACGAGGCGATCCGCTGGAAGACGCTGATCTACGCGGGGCAGCTCGCCCACTACGCCGGCGATCTGGCGCAGCCCCTGCACACGACCGTGCATTACGACGGGCGGCGGCTGCCCGATGGCAGCTCGCCGCGTACGGGCATCCATTTCCTGGCGGACGCCCTGTTCGACCTGGTGCCGTTCGACGCGGAAGCGGCAGTCGCCGATGTGCGCCCGGCGGCACCCCGGGGCGACCTCCTGCAAGCGGTGATGACACGCTTCTGGAGCTCCCACGGCCAGGTCGACCGTGTCTACGACCTGGAGACCGCGATGCGCGCCGTGGACGACGGCGGCGAGTCCACGCCACGGCTCGCCGCCTTCGCCCGCGAGCGCTTTCGCGACGGCACTGAGTTCCTGGCCGGCCTGCTGCTTCGAGCCTGGGAGGACTCGGCGAAGATCGAGCTGGCCGCCTGGCACGACCGCGGCGGGGAGGGGGCCGCGCAAGGGCAGGCGGGCGACGCCGACCCGCAGGCGCGTGAGCTGGCGCAGCGTACGACGGGGGCCATGGGGGGGCGGGAGGCGTTCGACGGCATCCGTCTCCTCCACTTCACCTGGCAGGTGGAGCGCGGCGACGAGATCGTCGCCGAGCGCGAGCACTGGTGGGACCGTGCCACCGGCGACTACCGCGTGGATCTGCACATCGGCTCCGGGGCTCCGGCCGTGGTGCTGCTCAATCTGCGCACCCGCGAAGGCCGGGCGTTCGCGCAGGGCTCCCGGCTGGCCGGCGAGGAGGAGGAGGCGCTCGTCGAGCGGGCCTACGGCGCCTACATCAACGACAGCTACTGGCTGCTCATGCCCTGGAAGTGGCTAGAGCCGGGAGTGCGCCTCGAGTGGCAGGGAGAGCGGGCGGTGGACGGCCGGACCTACGAGGTCGCGGTCCTGAGCTTCGTCTCCGGGACCGGGTTGACCTCCGGCGACCGCTACTGGGCATGGGTCGATCCGGCGACCGGTCTGATGGACCGCTGGCAATACGTGCTGCAGCAGGAGGACGGCTCTCCGGGAGACCAGCCTCCGACCACCTGGATCTGGAGCGATTGGCGGCCCAGCGGAGGCGTCCTGTTCGCCCGCGAGCGGCGGCTGCTCGACGGCGACGCCCCGGCCGCCATCCACTTTCCCGTCGTCGAGGCGATCCCAGAGCCTTCGTCCCGGCAGCTCGCGATCCTGCACGAGCCCGCGCCGGCGGATCCGAGCCCGTAGCGCCCGCCCTCATCTCGGCCGGAGCAGGGGCGACAATCGTCAGACGGCGCGGAGACGAGCTCGGTTGCTACAAAGCGTGGAGCGCGCCCTGCAGAACGCGCACCGCCTCCTCCGGGGCTCCGTCGAGCTCGACGCGCAACACCGATCTGCTCAGGGCCGCGAGGGCCGCGGCGTCGCCCGCGGCTTGCGCCCGCAACAGATCCCAGAGGCCGAATGTTTCGCCCGGGACTTCGATGTCTCCGCCTCGCGGAGGCACCAGGAGCTGCATCACGGCGACCGGCGGCCCCCCTTTCTGGAGCTGGCCCGTGGAATGGAGGTAGCGAGGTCCGTACCCCCAGGTCACGGTGCGGCCCAGGGCTTCGGCGAGCGCGCCGCAGAAACCGTCCACGGTCACTCCGAGCGGGTGCTCCGGCGGCCCGAAGAGCTGCACCGTGGCATAGGCGCAGCCGCGCGCCGCATCGAGCCAGACGCGCAGGTCCCGCTCGATCCAGCCATGTTTCCGATGGGCGTTCTCTCCCGACGGCACCGGCAGCGGCGGAGCGATCGCCTCCGTCTCGCCGGCCAGAGCGCGCCGCGCCGCCTGCTTGGCGCGCTCCACGTCCGGTTGATCGAACGGGAAGACGCCGAGGCACGAGGCAACGAGCGAGGTGACGAGCTCCCAGGTGAGCATCTCGGCCCCCATGGCCTCGGGCGTCGGGACCGCCCTGAGCAGGCGTTCCGCCTGCGCTTGCTCGTCAAGTCGCCGACCGTTCTCCGCGAGGACGAACTCGGCTCCCAGGAACCGCCTGCCGTGAACGTGGCCTGATCCGGCGGCGACGGGAATCAGCCCGACGCCGAGCTTGCCCAGGCTCTCCGCCAGGAGCTGCTCCAGCCATCCGGGCCAGGCGCCCAGCTCCTCGGCGTGGGTTTCGATACGCAGGGGCCACCCCTCCCGGGCCGCCGCCGCGACACTTGCAGCCACGGCGAGCAGCGGCTCGACCACTCCGGTCTCGCCCCGCAGGAGAGCCGCCAGGCATCGCGACGCGCCTTCGACCACCGGGGCGACGTCCACGCCGGCCAGCGTCGGGAGCAGCAGGCCGTAGGCGGAGAGGGCGCTGAACCGGCCGCCCACGTCGGACGGCGGCGTGACGACGGCGCGCCAGCTCGCGGCAACATCGGTCAGCGCCGAGCCGGCATCGGTCAGCGCCAGACTCTGCCGGTCCGGGTCTGCCCCCGCGTCGCGGATCCACCGGCGGAAGACCGTCGCCAGGGCCCGCGTCTCGGCCGTGGTCCCCGACTTGGTGGCGACGATGAGCCAGGTATGGCGCGGTGGCAGGCGCTCGACGATGGCCCGCACGTGATCCGGGTGCGTGCTGTCGCAAACGGTCGTGCTCGGTGAGCGCGAAGCGGCAGGCAGCGGTCGCGAGAGGACCGCGGCGCCCCGCGACGAGCCCCCCATGCCGAGCAGGAGGACCGCCTCGACGCCTTCCGAGCGCGCCGCTTCGCCCAGGGCGCGCCACGCCGCGAGCTCATGCCGGCTCGCGTCCGGCAGGTCCAGCCAGCCCAGCCGCCGGACCGCCTCGTCGCGGTACGGCGGCGCCCACAGTGTCGTGTCACGCGCCAATACCCGGGACAGGACCCGCTCTCGCACCAATCGCTCGCGACAGGTGCGCGCAAGCGGCGCCAGGACCTCTGCCGGGATCTCCGTTGTCATTCGATCAATGACCGGCCGAGACGGGGCACCGCACCGCGAAGCGATGTGGTCCGGCCGCTACGAGCCGGCGGCCGCCTGCTCGCGCAGGGCGTCCCGCTTCTCCTCCAGCGCCGCCAAGAGGCGATCGAACGGCTCGACGAACTTGCGGATCCCCTCCCGTTGCAGCGTCTCGGTGGCCTCGTCGAGGTCGATGCCCAGCGAGGAGAGCGACTCGATCGTCTGCCGCGCCCCTTCCACGTCTTCGGTCAGGCTGGGGCGCACCTGGCCGCGCTCGCGGAACGCCTCCAGGGTGTGAGGGGGCATGGTGTTCACCGTCTCGCGGCCGATCAGCTCCTCGACGTAGAGGACGTCGCGATACTCCGGATCCTTGGTGCTGGTGCTCGCCCACAGAACCCGCTGCGGTCTGCAACCGCGCTCGCGCCAGCGCGCGAAGCCCTCGCCGTGGAAGATCTCGCGGAAACGGGCGTAGGTCAGCTTGCTGTTGGCGATCGCCACCTTGCCGGCCAGCGCCCGGCCTTCCGGCGTCGGGTGCTCGCGCAGTCGCGGGTCGAGCAGGCTGTCCAAGCGGCTGACAAAAAACGAGGCGACGGAGGCGACCTGCTGAGGTCGCGACGACCGCCCCAGGCCGCCCAGATAGGCGCGGGCCACGGCTTCGTAGTGCTGCAGCGAGAACATCAAGGTGATGTTGACGTTGATCCCGGCCGCGAGCAGCTCCTCCACCGCCGGGATGCCTTCGGGCGTCGCCGGCACCTTGATCATCAGGTTCGGGCGGTTGACCCGCCGCCACAGGCGCCGCGCCTCTTCGATCGTGGCGTCCGTATCCGCCGCGAGGTGGGGTGAGACCTCGAGGCTGACGAAGCCGTCGGCGCCCCGTGTCTCTTCCCAGACCGGGCGCAGCACGTCCGCCGCGCCGCGGATGTCCTCCACCGCCAGCTCTTCGTAGAGCTCCCCGACCGGCATCTGCGGATTGCCGGCCAGCAGCTCCGCGATCTGCGTGTCGTAGGCGTCGCCGGAGGTGATCGCCTGCTCGAAGATCGCCGGGTTGCTGGTGACGCCGCGCACCCCGTCGTCCTCCACCAGCCGGGCCAGCTCCCCCTCCTCAAGCATCCGGCGCTCGATGAAGTCGATCCAGATGGCCTGGTCACGCTCGGCAAGCTGCAACAACGGATTCATCGTCGCCCCCTCGTCCGCCAACTCTACTGTAACGCCTCCCGGGCCCGACTCTCTGGTACACTCCGAGCGTCCCACCACTCAACCACAGTCAGGAGGGAGAAACGACCATGCGAAAGACCCTGGCACAGCTGAGCATGTTGGCATTGCTGGCGGCGCTGATGGTTCCGGCCATCGCCTGCCAGCAGCGCGCCGCCGAGGAGGCGGCCGAGGACATGGAGGAGGCGGCGGACCAGATGCAGGAGGCCGCCGGCGAGATGATGCAAGAGGCCCAGGACATGGGCGAGGCCGCGATGGACCAGGCGCAGGAGGCGGGTGAGGCGGCGATGGAAGGCATGGAGGAGATGGGCGCGGCGGCCGGTGAGGCCATGGAAGGCGCGGCCGACGCCACCGGTGAGGCCATGGAGGGCGCCGCCGAGACCACCGGCGAGGCCATGGATCAGGCCGGTGAGGCTGCTGGAGAGGCCATGGAGGAGGCCGGCGAGGCGATGGACGAGGCCGGTGAGGCCATGCAGCACGAAGAGGAGCATCCGACCGGCGAGGAGGAGGAGGAGCACCCCGGCCGCTGAGCGCCGGATCGAGCCCGACTCGTTGAGCTCCGGGGGTGGCCGCGCGGCC
>JBOGJI010000145.1:0-1390 GCA_050747865.1 Thermoanaerobaculia bacterium | reverse complement strand
GCTTTGCTCCCCTCCCACGAGTCCTACGACCCGTGCAGGGCTTGGGACGCTCCGCTCAGACGGAGGCCTCTCGACCCACGCCCGGAGCCTGCTACGCGGCGCACCGGCATGCTTACCGCGGCGGGATTCACACCCGCTAGCCGGGTACGGCTGATCAGGACGCACCATTGGCGGCGCATTGTAGCGTCACGCGACGCCTGCCGCTTCAGATACCTGTACCGCGGAAGAGGGCTTCGTTCTCGATCAACGGGCCGGTCGTGGCGTCGGCGTGGTCGCGGGCTGCTTGGATGCGGGCTTGCCGGTCGGGCTCGTCGAGCAGGACGGCGACCTGGGCGCGCTTGAAGAGGGCCATGGGGTAGGCGGGGTGGTCGGGAGGGACGCGGTCGAGGGCGTCGCGGGCCTCGTCGAGGCGGTGGGCGGCTAGGTAGAGGACGCCGAGCTCGAGATGGTGCTGGAAGGCGTCTCCCTGCAGGCGGCGCGCTCGTTCGAAGGCCTCGATGGCTCCCGGCGTGTCCGCCATCTGCATGTGCAGCTCGCCGAGCCGTACCAGGACGCCGGCCGGTTCCGGGTGGAGCTCGACGACGCTCTCGAGGAGCCGGATGGCGTCGGCCGGGCGGCGCTGGTGCTCGCGCACGCGGGCCAGGGCCTCGACGGCCGGCAGGCGATGCGGGGTGGCGGCGACGACCGCCTCGAGCAGCGGGGCGGCGCGCTCCCACTCCCCCACGCGGACCCTGTGCAACCCCAGATACTGCTGCACGTCCAGCGAGTCGGGTGCGAGCTCCTGAGCGCGGCGAAACGCTTCCATGGCCGCGTCCGCCCGCCCGAGCAGGGAGTGGGCAGCGGCGAGACGGAGAACCACCATCAAGTTCTGCGGATCCTGGTCGAGGACGCGCTCGAAGACCGGGATGGCCTCGGCGTAGCGCTGGCGCACGAAGAGGCCGGAGCCGAGGTCGAGATCCTCGAACAGGTGCGTCATCTGCCGCGGCACCGGGGCGTCCGGCCGGACCACCGGCGCCACGTCGGAGGCCACGTAGCCGAGGCTGGCGAGCTGGCGGCGCTGCTCCTCGGTCAAGGAGTCCGGCTCCGGTGAGATCGGCGCCGGAGCCGGGTATTCGGTGACGGCCGCCGCCAGCCTCCGGTCGACTCGGGAGCGATCCGCGAGATCCTCCGCCTCCTCGGGATCGGCGACGACGTCGTAGACCTCCAGCAGCTCCCCGGCGCGGATCACCTTCTGGCGGCCGAGCAGGCCCATCACCTGCGGCAGCCAGCCGTACTGCAGGAAGGGCCTCATGGCCTCGGCGAGGACGGGCTCCTCCGCAGGGCTCAGCAGGCCCGGCGATTCCTCGCCCTGGGCCCAGCCCGCCACCGTGTCGAAGACCCGCCTGATGCT
>JBOGJI010000144.1:0-8410 GCA_050747865.1 Thermoanaerobaculia bacterium | reverse complement strand
TGAACGACCCGGCGACGCGTCCGGCGGCGCACTGGGATGCGACCTTCGAGGAGACGCTGGCGGGAGGGCCGACCCGGATCTGGACCCTGCACATCGGCGACAGCTTCACGGACGTGCCGCGGGCGAGCTCGTTCTACCCGTGGATCGAGACCCTGCTGCACCACGGCGTGACCGGCGGCTGCGGGGCGAGCGAATATTGCCCCTCGGCGGCCAACACCCGCGACCAGATGCCGGTGTTCCTGCTCAAGGCCCTGGAGGGCGGCACCTACACGCCGCCGGCGTGCACGGGGGTCTTCAACGACGTGCCCTGCCCGTCGCTGTTCGCCGACTGGATCGAGGACCTGGTCGACCGCGGGATCACGGCGGGCTGCGGCGCCGGCAATTACTGCCCGGCCAACCCGGTCAGCCGCGACCAGATGGCCGTCTTCCTCGCCAAGACCTTCAGCCTCACGCTCTACGGGCCCTAGCCACCAGCCGACGCTACAATGGCCGCATGAAGGTTCGCGTGGTGGCGTTCGCCTCGGCCGCCGAGGTGCTGGCGGGTACGGCGGAGGAGGTCGAGCTGGCCGACGCCGCGACCGTCGAGTCGCTCCTCGACGAGCTGACGCGCCGGCGGCCGACTCTCGGTCCGTTGCGCGCGCGCCTCGCCGTGGCTCTGGACGGGGAGCTCGTGTCGCCCCACGCGCCCCTTGCCGATGGCTGCGAGGTGGCTCTCCTGCCGCCCGTCTCCGGGGGCTGACGATGTCCTCCCGTCTGACCCGGGAACCTCTCGAGCCCGACTCCCTGCTCGCCGAGGTGACCGATGTCTCGCACGGCGGCGTGGTGAGCTTCGTCGGCGTGGTACGCGACAACCACGGCGGCCGCCGGGTCACGGGGATCGAATACACGGCCTACGAGCCGCTGGCCGAGCCCACCCTCGTCCGGATCGAGGAAGAGGTCGGAGCCGGACACCGGGCCCGGGTACGCATCCGCCACCGGCTGGGAGACCTCGTGGTGGGCGAGGCGAGCGTCGCCATCGCCGCCTCTGCCGCCCACCGGGAGGCGGCCTTCGCCGCCTGCCGCGAGACCCTGGAGCGCTTGAAGCGCGAGGCGCCGATCTGGAAGCGCGAACGCTACGCCGACGGCTCCAGCGCCTGGCGCGAGGAGGAGCCGATCAATGCTCCTCCGGTGGCCGGAGGCGGCGGAAGCTCGTCCACAGAGCGAGGTCGTACAGGATCTTGAGCCCGGCGCCGATGACGAGCGGCGCGCCGAGCCCGAGATGCCGCATGGCGACGCCGCCGGCGACCGGGCCAATCGCCCATGTGGCGAGGCGGACCAGGTTCGTCCGGCCCGCCGCGGCGAGGCGCTCGCTCTCCCCGACGACCGCCACCGTATAGGACTCACGGGTCGGCACGTCCATCTCCACGAGCAGCTCGCGCGCGAGGAAGAGTGCGACCGCCCAAGGCAGGCTCGGTACCATGGCGACGGCGATGAGCAGCAGGCTCGCCGGTAGGTGCGTCCACACCATCGTGTTCACCAGCCCGATACGGCGGGCCAGCCAGGCGGCCCCGAAGTAGGAGGCGATGTTGGCCAGGCGCACGCCGAAGAAGAGGAGCGCCAGCCCGCCGGGTTCGACACCGAATCGTTCGAAGAAGAAGTAGGCCACGAGAGTCGTCAGGAGCAGCCCGCCCCCCAGGCCGTCCAACGCGAACAGGATGGAGAGGCGCGAGATGATGCGCCGGCTTGTAGGCGAGAGGCGCGAATGGAGCGTTCCTGTGCCGCGCTCGACGGCTGGGGACACGCACGCATAGAGCGGAATGCTGGCCGCAAGCAGGAGCGGGTAGAGCGCCAACCCGCCACGGCTCGCCTCGGTAGGCGACAGTGCGAAACCGTGCTCGAGCCAAGTGGGGAGCCCCGCAAGCAGCGCCCCAAGAGCCGAGCCCGCGTCGCGCGCCATGTGGAGCCACGCGAAGGCCAGCGTTCGGCGCTCGTGCGTGGCAACGGCCGGGATCAGCGTCTGCTCGAGGATGCCGGAGGCCCCCCGGTCGCGTCCCATGGCGTTGACCATGCCGCCGAACGCAGCGAGCGCTAGGAGCCAGAACGAGCTGGAAAGCAGCAGCGCCGCACCCCCCGCGACGCCGGTGGTGGTGAGCACAAGGAGCGTCCGGCGTCGACCCCAGCGGTCGGCTCCCATGGTGACCAGGAGCGCGGCGAGCGTGACTCCGGCCAACCCCAGCCCCGAGATCCATCCAATCTCGCGGCTGCCGAAACCCAGGCGCGCGAGGTGGACACCCAACAGGACGCCGATGAGGGACGTTGCGGCAGCTCGGACGGCGGCGCCGGTCAGCAGGAGCCTGCGATCTCGCCCGATCGACACAGGTCGAGATAGTACCGGTCCCCCTAATCCACCAGCGCGCCGCAGCTGAGATTCGCGATGACCGCGGTCATCGCGCTCGCTCCGTCCGACGCCAGGAACACCGCCGCGTTCGCCACCTCGTCGAGCGTGGGGAGGCGCCGCAGGAGGGTTCCACCGGCCGCCTGCTCCAGCATCTGCTCGACCGTGACACCGGCCGCCTCCGCGACGGGGCGAAACACCTCGTGGCTGTGCGAGCCGCGCGCTGCCGCTTCGGGGATCGCGTGAGGTCTGATGCAGACGACGCGGATGCCGCTCGGTCCCAGCTCGCTCGCCAGCAGGCGGGAGAAGGTCTCTACGGCCCCACACGTGACGCCGTACCCCAGGTAGCCCGAGCCGGGCAACCACGATCCCGGGGTCGAGATCGTGAGGATGACGCCGGCGCTGTTTTCGGCCATGTGCCGGGCGGCCGCCTTCGCGGTGATGAAGTTGGTCCGCGTGTAGGCGTGGATGGGTAGGGCGTAGTCGTCGAGGGCGAGATCCAGGAACGGCGTGCCCTGGACGTGCGGGATGCCGACGGCATTGAGTGTGATGTCGATGCGGCCCGCGGTCGCTGCCACGCGATCGGCGTGCTCGTTCACCGCCCGCTCGTCGAGCGTGTCCACCTGCGCGGTCTCCGCGCCGCCGCCGGCGGCGGCGATGTCCGAGGCCACGGCGTCGAGCTTGGTCACGGTGCGGCCGGCGAGAAAGATCCTGGCGCCGTGGCGGGCGAAGGCGCGAGCGACGGCACCGCCGATGGCACCGCCGGCACCGTAGATCAGGGCGTTCTTGTCTGCGAGGCATCGATCGTTCATGGCTCACTCCTTTCGCGAGTGGTCAAGGGTTGCGGACACCCTTATCGACGATCGACCGCACCGCGAATCGACAACCGCGCACCGATTTGCACCAGACGCCTCGGTGCCTGGGAGGTGGGCGGCCGGCCGGCGCTACGGGCAGCTGTGGGGTGAGGACACAGAGGCGGCCGGAAGATCGCGCAGCCAGGGCCCGATGACCGAGATCCACAGCGCGTAACCGTCGCGATCCAGGTGCAGCAGGTCGTCGACGAAGAGCTCCGGGCGCGGCTCGCCCTCTCCGTCGAGCATCGGCGTGAACACGTCGAGGTAGGCGACCCCCTGCTGCGCCGCGGCGTAGTCGCGCACCAGCCGGTTGGCGCGGCGCACGGCATTCAGAAGGTGGCGGCGCGCGGGGCTTGGCTTGACCGTGATGAATCCGATGCACACGCCCGGCAGGTCGTGCCGCACCCGCACCACAAAGGCGACGAAGTCGTCGCGCACCCGCCGCGGCGTCTTGCCGTTCGCGAGGTCGTTGTCGCCGGCATAGAGCACGATCGCGCGCGGCCGGTACGGCAGCACGACGCGGTCGGCGAGGCGTGTCGCGTCGGCGATCTCGGAGCCGCCGAAGCCGCGGTTGATCGTGCGCTCGCCGGGGAAGTCCTCGGCCAGCGTCGTCCACAGCCGGATCGACGAGCTGCCGACGAACAACACGCCGCCCGCGGGCGGCGGGTCGCCGCGGTCGGCCGCTTCGAAGGCGCGAATCTCGACCTCCCACGGCTCCGTTTCATGCGCGGGCCCGGCCGCCGAGACGGCCAACGGGAGAAGCAGGGCGAGAGCGAGCGACCTACCACGCATCTCGCGGTTCCTCGGGAGACTGCGCGGCAAGCCAGGCCCCGAAGTCCGCGTCGAGCCGGTCCCAGGAGACGCCGAGGCGCTGGCGCAGAGCCTCGCCGGCGGGCGACCCGCCGCCGGCGACATCCGCCAGGAAGGTCCGGAAGGGCCCGGCACGACGCGGCTCGGCGAGCAGGAAGCGGATGAAGAGGAACGCCTCGGCATAGTGGACGTCCATTCCGCCGCCGACGAAGGCGCGCCACTCGAGGCTCGTCAGGTCCTCGAGAGACGGCAGCCGGCGCCGCCCTGCGGCGTCCCGGGCCAGCGCCAGCGCCGCCCTGCCGCCGGTCAGCTCATAGCGCTCCTCGATCCTCATGCTCCGGCGCTGCTCCGATTCGACCGTCTCACGGCGCCGCTCGACCAGCCGTTCCTCGCCACTCAGGCTGCCGGGAAGCGGGCGACCCGCCTCATCCCAGCGCGTCCGGGCCAGCTCGTCAGCCAGGCCCTCGGCCAGCCAGGGCGGCAACGCCGGGCCGACGGCGCGGCGGGACACCTCATGGGTCAGCTCGTGGATCAGCGAAGCCTCGACCTCATCGGATCCGTCCCTCTCGGCGAACAGCGCGACCATGCCGCCTCCGGCGTGGCCGGTGGACGGTAGACCGGCGATCTGCGGGCTGAGCGACTGGAAGCGCCGGTAGTCCGCTTCGCGGCGGAAGAGGACGACCGTGGCGACCGTCTCGGCGCGCGGCGCCAGGCCGAAACGCTCGGTGAAAGCGCCCTCGAGCCCCGTGGCCAGCCGCGCGAGCCGGGCGAGCAGCGCCTCGTCGTCGACGTCGGTCAGCAGGGCGAACGGACCGAAGTCGCCTCGGCGCAACGACGATCCCATGAGCCCTTCGGCGGCCATCAGCAGCTCCTGATCGGGCGGCCTACCGGGCCCGGCAACAGAGGCTCGCCGGCCGCTGCCCAGCGGCGGGTTCGCCACCTCGTCGTAGCCCGGCAGCTCGACCCAACCTTCGAGGCCCACCGCGCGCACCTGGAACCAGTCCCCCTGCCGCGCCAGATACGGCAGCGGCCGGGTGGCGGCGAGCCGGCGGGCGACTTCCGCCCCGCCGTCCGGCCGCGTGTACAGCGGCGTCCCGGCCGGGGCCCACACACGCGGACGGGCCTCCAGGGGTATGAGCTCGACATGCGGCGGAGTCCCGGCCTCGGGCGCCGCCTCCGCTACCGCTGAAAGCTCCGCCGCAGTCCCCTCGGGGCGAGGTCCCCAACGGGCGCGAAAGGCGCGCGCCGCCGGTGCCAGAAACGGCCGCTCGAGCGCCCAGTCGACGACCGCCGCCTCGGGATGTTTGGCCAGCCAGGTGAACCCCCCGACGCCGCCGAGCAGCACCAGCAGGGGCCAGACAGCCCTGAGCTCGCGGGTCCAGGACATAACCCGGACATCCTACGCGGTCAGGGTTCGGGGCTCGACCCTGCCCCGGACGCCGTCTGGATGAACTCCGTCAGGTCCTCTTTCATGGCGCGGCGGGAGGGGCCGTGGATGTACATCATGTGGCCGGCCTCGAAGTAGCCCATGGTGACGTTGTCGGCCAGCGATGGGGCGAGCTGCAGGGTGTCGAAGGTGTATTCGGTGGCGTAATACGGCGTCGCCAGATCGTAGTAGCCGTTGGCGACGTAGACCTGCAGCCACGGGTTCTTGGCCATCGCCTGGCGCAGCGTCTCGGCGACGTTCAGGTAGCGGTTCTGGTACTCCTCGTAGCTCCACGGCCCGACGCGGCCGGTCAGGATCTCGTACGGCAGATCGCTCTTGAAGCCCAGGGTGCGGCGCACGTAGTCGTTGAGCGTCGCCGTGTAGGGGCCCTGGATGGCGGCGTAGCTGGGGTCGAACTCGTTGCGCTCGCCGGCGGCGTCGCGGTCGACACCGGTGTAGCGGCTGTCGAGACGGCCGGTCGTCAGGACGGCGTCGCGCTGCAGCTCCTTGAAGAAGCGGCTGGCGGGGACCCGCAGGTTGGAGCGCAGCACGTAGTCGAGCGACAGCCCGGTGAAACGCGCCAGGTCCTGGGCGACCGCCCGCACCTCGGCCTCCGGCATTTCCGCCTGGCGGGCGAGCGCCAGGCTGTAGTCGCCGCTGGCGAACGCCTCGGCGGCGTCCAGCACCTGGCGCAACGGCAGCGACTGCAGGTCCGCGGGGAGGCGCCGGTGGTACCAGGCGGTGGCGGTGTAGGTGGGCAGGAAGAGCACGTGGGGCAGGTCGTTGCCGACCTCGAAGCGGGCGGTCTGGAAGTTGAGGATGGACGAGACCAGCATGACGCCGTTCAGGTAGATGCCGTGGCGGTCCTGGAGGTAGCCGGACAGGCCGGCCGCGCGGGTGGTGCCGTAGCTCTCGCCGATCAGGAACTTCGGGCTGGCCCAGCGCTCGCTGCGGGTCAGGTGGAGGCGGATGAAGTCGCCCACCGACTCGATGTCCTGCTCGAAACCGTGGAACGGATCGTCCTTCTCCGGCGGCACGGCGCGGCTGTAGCCGGTGGTGACCGGGTCGATGAAGACGAGGTCGGTGACGTCGAGGATCGACTCGGCGTTGTCGACCAGCCGGTAGGGCGGGCGTGGGATCTGCGGCTCGTCCGGCATGTCGACCCGCCTGGGGCCGAGGACGCCCAGGTGGAGCCAGACCGACGACGAGCCCGGGCCGCCGTTGAAGGAGAAGGTGATCGGGCGGGTAGCGGGATCGCGGACGCCGTCCCGGGTGTAGGCGATATAGAAGATCGACGCCAGAGGGCTGCCGTCCTCCTTCTTCATCACCAGGGTGCCCGCGGTCGCGGTGTAGGCGATCTCCTGGCCGCCGACGCTGACCCGGTGCTTGGTGACCGAGGTCTCGTCCTGCGGCTCCTTCTTCTTCCCGTTCTCCTTCTTCTCCGCCTTCTCCTGCTGATCGTTCGCCTCCTCCTGCGAGACAGCGGGAGCGGCGACCGGTGCAAGCAACAACAGCAGCGTGGCCCAGCGCGTCGCGTGTTTCCCTATCGACATCCGAATCCTCCACTTGATCGCGGTAGCCGCGATCTTGCCATGTTCTCGTGCTACGCGCCTAAATCGGCTTGGTTCTAGTCGGACGACTAGTAGCGGGGAATCGTGGGATCGACCTCGCGGCTCCAGGCGTCTATACCGCCGGCGAGGTTGCGGGCGCCAGAGAAGCCCTGAGCGCGCAGGAAGCTCACGGCCTGCGTGGAGCGCGGGCCGTGGTGGCAGTGGACCACCAGGTCGCGGCCCCGGGGCAGCTCGTCGAATCTGCGCGGCAGCTCCTGGAGGGGGATGTGCACGGCGCCATCCAGACGGGCGATGGCGTGCTCCTGCGGTGTACGCACATCGAGAACGATCGGAGGCGCCGGTTCCGCGAGCCGCGTGCGTAGCTCGTCAGGGGCGATGTCGAAGGGGACGGTGGAGGGATCGCCCGCGGCCGCGGTCTCCTGGCTCGCGGCGGCGTAACCCCCCGCGGTGTCGGCGCAGAAGGCCTCGTAGTCGATCAGCTCGGTCTGCGTGGGGCTCTCCGAACAGACCGGGCAGGCTGGATTCTTGGGCACCCGCACCTCCCGCATCCCGGTGGCGAGGGCGTCGAAGAGCAGCAGGCGGCCGACCAGCGGCCGGCCGACGCCGAGCAGCAGTTTCAGGGCCTCGTTCGCCTGCAGGGAGCCGACGATTCCGGGCAACACGCCCAGCACCCCCGCTTCGGCGCAGCTCGGGGCCAGCTCGGGCGGCGGCGGCTGGTCGAAGAGACAGCGGTAGCAGGGCCCGCGGCTGCCCCAGAAGACCGCGGCCTGGCCCTCGAAGCGATGGATGGCCCCGTAGACGTCCGGCTTGTCGAGCAGCACGCAGGCGTCGTTGACCAGGTAGCGGGTGGGGAAGTTGTCCGAGCCGTCGACGATCACGTCGTAGGGCTCGAGGATCTCCAGCGCGTTGGTCGACGTGAGGCGTGTGGCGTGTGGCACGAGCTCGACGTGGGGGTTGAGGTCGCGGAGGCGCTCCAGGGCGGCCTCCAGCTTGTCGCGGCCGAGATCCGCCTCGCCGTAGAGGACCTGGCGCTGCAGATTGGTCTCCTCGACGGAATCGAAGTCGACCAGGCCGAGGCGCCCGACCCCGGCGGCGGCCAGGTAGAGGGCCGCGGGCGAGCCCAGGCCGCCCGCCCCGACGATCAGGACGCTCCCCGCCTTGAGGCGCTGCTGGCCCTCCCTGCCCACCTCGGGCAGGACCAGATGTCGCCCATAGCGGCGAAGCTCGTCGAGGGACAGCGCGGTGCCGGCCATTGGTAGACCTCAGGCGCGGTGGCCTGTCGACTCCGTTTCCTGAGGTCCCCGTTCCAACCGTGCGTGCGGATTTCCCGCACACGGCTGACCGATGGTCTTCTCAAGTCGCATGCACAGCTCCT
>JBOGJI010000143.1:0-5055 GCA_050747865.1 Thermoanaerobaculia bacterium | reverse complement strand
GTGCGAGCCGCGGCGCGCTGCGGCGCACCTTGTTGGCCGAGAGTCTCGTGCTCTGCGGCGCCGGTGCCGTGCTCGGCGTCGCCCTGGCCCGCCCGCTCGTCTCCGTCGTCGCTCGCTACGCGTCACGCTTCTCGGTGCGGGCACTCGACGTCACCGTCGACGCCAGCCTGCTCTGGGTCGGCGCCGGTCTCGCGATGGCGGCGGCGGTGCTGCTCGCCTACGTCCCGCGGCTGCCCTCCCCTCAGGCGCCGACCGGCATTAGGCTCGCGGGTGGTGGCGTCCGGGTCACCCCCGGCACGAGCCGCCGCCTGCGCGTCTTCGCGACGACGCAGATCGCCTTCTCGTTCGTCCTGCTCGCCGGCGCGGCCGCGCTGCTTGCCGCGCTCGTCGCGCTGCAGACGGCACCCACCCGCTACAACATGCGGCAGGTTGTGGCGTTCGACATCCCCGCGCCGGCAACGGGCTTCGGGTTCGACCAGGTCATGAACGTCTCGCTGGAGGCCACGCGGCGCATCGGCGAGCTGCCGGGCGTGTTGGGCGTCGCGGCCGGCAGCTACGTGCCTTGGCGCGATGCCGGGCGCTTCCCTCGCTTCCAGTTCGCGGCGGAGGGCTACACGCCCGCGGACGGCGAAGAGTATCCGCACGCGCGGATCCGCATGGTCGCGCCGCGCTTCTTCGCGGTGCTCGGCGTGCCGCTCGTCGCCGGCCGGGACTTCACCGACGACGATCGCGCCGACGGCGAGCGGGTCGTGATCGTGAGCGAGAGCATCGCGCAGCGCCTGTTTCCGAATGGCGAGGCGGTGAACCGGCGCCTCCGGTGGGCCCCTGGTGGACCGGAACGATTCTGCCAACCACAGCCGTGCCGCATCGTCGGCGTGGTGGCGGATGTAGAGGATGAGAGCGTGGTGCCGGGACCGGCGATGACGATCTACCACCCGCTGCAGCAAGTCGGCGTCGGCGGGCGCCTGTTCGTGCACGCGGCCGGCGATCCGTACGCGCTCGTGCCGCAGGTAACCCGCGTCATCCGAGAGGTGTCGGCGGATCAGGCCGTGGAGCGTGCCGCCACGCTCGAGGACGTGCGGGCCGAAGCGCTGGCCTCGGATCGGCTGAACGCCTTCGTGATCTCCGGATTTGCCGGCGTCGCGTTGCTCATCGCGCTGGTGGGTGTGGCGGGCGTGCTGGCGTTCTCGGTGAGCGCGCGCACCCGCGAGTTCGCCGTGCGGCTGGCGATCGGCTCGACACCGCGTCAACTGCTGGCGCGCGTGCTGCGGGAGGGCGTGCTGATCGTGGGGATCGGAATCGTCGCGGGCGCCGCAGGCGGCTACGCGTTCGCGGCTGTCGCGGGCAGCGTCGTCGAAGGCGTGCGCCTGCCCGGTGTCCTGCCCCTCCTCGGCGCGGCGTCCGTCCTCGCCGCCGCCGGCGTCCTCGCCTCGTTGACGCCTGCCGCAAGGGCGTCGCACGTCGACGTCATGCAGGCGCTGCGCTTGGAATAGAGACTAGGAATCAGGCCCACAAGGGATCCCTTCAGAGGCGGAGCTCGACGAACGAGTACTCCCTCTCGTCGTGCTGCCGCAGCCAACGGAGAGCTTCCGCCTCATGCTTCGCCTCGACCCGGAGGATCTGGAGTCTCGGAGACCTCTCGATGGAATCGAGGAACCCGACGGCACCGCCATGCCCGACCCTCCGCCGCAGGTAGGTCCAAGTCTCCCCGCGCACGTGGTTCGAGGTGACGAGCCCGGCATCCGCACGGTGCCGATAGAGCTGGCGGGCCTCCTCGTGATGGCGATCCCTGCGATTCCGCAGCGCGACCCAGAAGGAGGTATCGATGTAGATCATCGGTAGACGACGTCGTCGACCGGCTCCGGCTCGTAGTCGTCTACTCCGGCCATCTGCCACAGAGGATCGGCTTCGGGCGGCGGCAGGGGCTTGAGCCGCTCTCGCACGTAGCGACGGATCAGAGCCGCCTTCGAGGATCCCTCTGCTGCGGCCTCTCTCTCCAGTGCGGCGTCCAGCTCCTCTTCGATCAACACCTGGAGACGCTTCATGGTGGTAGCTTACACCATCTCAGTGATGCATGTGTAATATGAAGCACATTGCGCTTCTGTCCGCCGTCGGACGCCAGGTGTCCGGAATCGAACGCCTTGCGTGCCGCTTGCTGGGAGAATGCCCGCAGTGACAGGGTTTCCGCCCAAGTCGTAGCTGGCACCAGCCTTGCCCGGAGCGTAGCTCGTGGATCCCATCCTGACAACGACCGTTGGGTCCCATCTACATGGGGTGGACGCATGAACAGGCTCTTGCAGGATCTCCGTTACGCGCTGCGCAAGCTCCGGCGCAACTCGGGAACGGCCGTCGTGGCGGTTCTCTCCCTGGCCTTGGGAGTGGGCGCGAATGCAGCGGTCTTTTCCCTGCTCGAGCAGGTGCTGCTGCGTCCCCTGCCGGTGCCGGAACCCGACCGGCTGGTAAACCTGTCCGCCGACGCGCCCAAACCAGGCCCCAAGTGGACGGGGTCGCCGGGTGATATCGACGCCATCTTCAGCTACCCCATGTTTCGGGACCTCGAGCGGGCGCAGCAGACCCTGACCGCCCTTGCGGCCCACCGGCCCATCGAGGCGAATGTGGCGACCGGCGAGCCGTGAAGCAGGACGTGCCGCCGGTGTGGTTCATGCCCCTGGCGCAACACGGCGAGCAGGACGAGCTTGCCTTCTACGCCCGCACCGTGGTCGAGCCCGAGTCGCTTCTGGCGACGATTCCCGCTGTGATCCGACGTCTCGATCCCAACCTGCCGGTCGAGGATCTCAAGACACTGCGCCAGCAGGTGCGCGAGAACGTCTCCGAGGACCGGCTGATCAGCACCCTGTCGGCGGCGTTTGCGGTGCTGGCGACGTTGCTTGCGGCGATCGGTCTCTACGGCGTGCTCGCCTACACGGTGGCACAACGCACCCGCGAGATCGGTCTGCGCATGGCACTCGGCGCCGGCCGCGAACAGATTCGAGGGATGGTGCTCGGCAAGGTGACCCAGATGACACTGGTAGGCGGCACGATCGGCATCGTCGCGGCGCTGGTCGCCGGTCGCGCGGTCCGCTCCCTCCTCTTCGGAGTCGAGGCAGACGACCCCGTGGCGATGACGACCGCGTCCCTGCTGCTGGCGATTGTTGCTCTGGGAGCCGGATTGCTCCCCGCCCGCCGCGCCTCGCGGGTGGATCCGATGGTTGCGATGCGCAGCGAGTAGGAGGACGATCGTGATGCACACGCCCGTAGAAGCGCTGGATACGAGAGAGCCTGGGAGAGCGACGATGATTCGGATGCAGGGGGTGGAGAAGTCGTATCCGTACCGGGGTGGTCGGACGTGGGTGTTGCGGCGGATCGGGCTCGAGGTGGCGGAAGGGGAGTTGGTGACCGTGATGGGGCCGTCGGGGGCGGGCAAGTCGACGCTGTTGGCGATCCTCGGGATGCTGGACGGGGAGTTCGATGGGGAGTACTGGTTCGACGGCGAGGCCGTGCACGGGTCGAGCGTCAAGCGGCGCAACCGGCTGCACAAGGAGAACATCGGTTTCGTGTTCCAGCACTTCCATCTGCTGGACGACCTGACGGTCTACGAGAACCTCGAGATCCCCCTCTCCTACCGCAACGTGCCGCGCAAAGAGCGCCAGTCTCGGGTGGCCGAGATCCTCGACCGCTTCCAGATGGTGGGCAAGAAGGACCTCTTCCCGACCCAGCTCTCCGGCGGCCAGCAGCAGCAGGTGGCAGTAGCGCGGGCGGTGATCGCCGAGCCGCGGCTGGTGCTCGCCGATGAGCCGACGGGAAGCCTCCACTGGAGCCAGGGCGAGCGGATCATGGAGCTTCTGCGTCGTCTCAACGAGGAAGGCACCACGATCCTGCAGGTCTCCCACGACGAGCGGGTCGCCGCCTACGGCCGGCGGGTCGTGGAGCTCGCCGACGGCTGGATCACCGCCGACCGGAGGACCTGAAACTCATGCCCACAACCTCCTGACCCACAAGCGGACGCTCAAGGGTCGCTGGTAGAGCAGGAGACATCGGGAGGGCTACCGTTTCACGAGCGCGCCCGCCGAGTGGGCTCACGCACTCCGTCATCACCGAACGGGCAACGCCCCGGGGAGCAACGCCATGGATCACCTAAAGCTCGACTTTCGCTTCGCTCACTCGCCCGGCGGCCGGGTTTCGCGGCGATTGCGGTGACTACGCTTGCGCTCGGCATAGGTGCCTCTATCGCCATCTTCTCGGTTGGGAATACGGTTCTGCTCCAGCCGCTCCCTTACCCGGACGCCGAGCGTATCGTCGCGGTCGAGAGCTCCGCGCCGTGCTGGGCGCCGGCGGGGGCCGTGTGGTGCGGCAACTGCTCACCGAAAGTTGTGTGCTCGCGGGGGTGGCCGGGCTGACAGGTCTCCTGCTGGCGTTCATGCTCGTGCAGGGGCTCGTGGCGCTGTCACCTGGTGACCTGCCCCGCCTGGACGAAGTGCGGATTGACATGACGGTCCTCCTGTTCGCGCTCGGGCTCTCGCTGGTGTCGACGGTGCTCTTCGGGCTCATGCCGGCCCTGCATGGCTCGCGACTATTTCATTCAAGGCCGACCGGAGGGACAACCAGGGGAGCGGCCGCAGGCTGACTTCCACGCGATCACGCCGGACTACTTCAAGACGCTGGAGATTCCGATCCGATTCGAGTCCATGGAGGAATTGTTTGCGGACGCGGTGGCGTATCCGCGGTTCCGCACGCAGCTGATCGGCGTGTTCGCCGGTGTGGCTGTCCTCCTTGCCGCCGTGGGCATCTTCAGCGTGCTGGCGTACCTGGTGGGACAACGAACCAGAGAGATCGCCGTCCGTCGGGCTATAGGCGCCCAGACCGCCGAGGTCATCCGCCTCATCGTCGGCCAGGGACTGCGATTGGTCGCGGTCGGCCTCGTCCTGGGATTTGCCGGTGCGGTTGCCTTTGCGCGGTTGCTCGAGGGGCTTCTCTATGAGATAAGTCCGTGGGATGTCGGCACCTATCTCGGTGCGGTGGTCGTGCTCGGCGTCGCGGCTCTGCTCGCCACCCTGA
>JBOGJI010000142.1:0-1756 GCA_050747865.1 Thermoanaerobaculia bacterium | reverse complement strand
CGACATGTGGCCGGCCGCGCCGCTGGCGGCGACGATGGCTGGACGGGGGTGGCCGTGACCCTCGTTGTCGCCGGAGCTGATCACCGTGGCGGCGGCGTTGACGTGGCGCAGGAAGGCGAACGAGACGTCGTCGCTGCCGTGGTGGCAGCCCTTGGCGACGTCGCAGGCGAAGACCCCTTCTCTACCCTCGTACTCATCGAGCAGGAGGCGCATGCTCTTGCGATTGAGGTCGCCGGTGAGCAGGATGCGGCTCGCCCCGAAGTCGACGCGGAGGAGCACACTGTGGCCGTTCGTGTTCTGGGACGCCGGTCCCAGGCTGCGGACACCGTTGTGGCCGTCCACTGCGTGCAGGACGGGGGCGAGGACTCGGATGCGGACGTCGCCGTCGGCCGTAGCGAACTCGGGAACGAGGACCTCGCCCCCGTCTCCGGACAGAACGCCGAGGCGGTGGATGTTCGACGTCGCCCTCCGGACATCGTCCAGGAAGCCGGCCCACTCTCCCTGCAGCCGACGATCGGCGTCGGGCTGGAGCGCCGCGGAGACGGAATCGACGCCGTCGAGGAGATCGATGAGGAGTCCATCTTTCTCGCGGCCGAGCCAGCGATCGCCCGGGCGCCACCACGACACCCCGGCGTGGAAGAAGGCACCGATCTCGACGTCTTCACAGTCGAGCTCGGCGCCGGCCTCCTCATCCACCCGCAGCAGGTCCCAGAGCCCGCCGTAGTGGTCGGCGTCGCAGTGCGAGGCGATGACGGCGTCGAGCCGGACGTCCGCCAGGCCGTAGTCCTTGAAGAACTTCCAGTCGACGAAGTCGGCCGCCGACTTGCCGGTCGGCTGCTTGGCACGCGTGTAGCCGCCGTCGATGAGGAGATGCCGCCCGTCGGGGAGTCGCATCAGGACGCCGTCGCCCTGACCGACGTCGATGAAATAGAGCTCCAGCAGCGGCGTCTTGCCCAGGAAGCTCTCGTCGACATAGCCCGTCCAGCCGCGGGCCCACACGCGGCAGCGGTCCTCGCCCGGCGTCAGGACCAGCACCGGATCGCCCCACAGGAGATCGAGCCGCTTGGCGCCGCCCGCGCTCTCCCGGTAGAGCGGCGCCGTATACGCCTTGCCTCGTCGACGGATCCAGCGCAACTCGACGACGCCCCCGTTGCGCACCCAACCGTCGACGCCACCGTCCGCGCGCACCCGGGTCCGCCGTTCCCGGCGCTCGACGATGTCGACCTCGTCACCCCAGCGCAGGCCCCCGATCTCCGTAGCCCCGGTAGGCGTAGAGAAAACCGGCGCCTCGAACGCCTTGCGCTGCGCCGCGTTCGTCCACCGGTTCAGGTTCTGGATGCGGCCGCGCGTCATGTCACGGCACCGCCGGCACGCGCTCGCGCGTCTCCTCGCCCTGCGCCTCGCCGATCCTGCGGAAGTATTCGATGAGCGAGTTCGGACGGTAGCGCGGCGTGCCGTTCCATCGCCGGCGCACACTGGGATGCAGGGATTGCGTGGAATCCTCTCCGCGGGGAGCTTCGACGGACGCGTCCGGGTCGCGCGGGACCAGGCCGATCGACCGGTCGAGGCCGGCGGTGACCCGGTACAGCCCCTTCTTCGAGTTGTGCAGCTCGCCGTGGGGGTCGGGCTGCAGGGGGTGGGCGAACGCCGCCGCGTCGTCGAAGTGGAGCCCCACGGCGCGCGCCTTGGCGATCATCCACTCGAGGGCGAGGTCGGAGAGGCCGGTCTGGAAGTAGCCGCCGCCGACGTCGCTGTG
>JBOGJI010000141.1:0-3400 GCA_050747865.1 Thermoanaerobaculia bacterium | reverse complement strand
CACGTCCGATTCGAGTATGGCGCCGTCGCTTCTCTGTACGATCCCCGCCCCTTCGCCGTGGGATTCGGGATCGGCGCGCTCGCCCTGTTCGCCACACGATCGCTGCTCGGCGGGAACCGAAGCAAGGTGGCGGCGGCCGGATGGGTGGGCGCGGGCCTGGTCACGATCCTGGGACTGCGGCTGCTCCTGTTCACATACGCGGAACACGAGGTCAGGTTCACCGCGGCCGACGGTACGGTTCTCCTGGGAACCCTGTTCGCGCCTCGAGGAGAGGGGCCATTCCCGGCGGTGATCTTCCTGCACGGCTCGGGCGCCGAAGATCGTCACGAGTTCGGCTGGCACTCCAAGCTCCTGGCTCGGCACGGGTTCGCGGCGCTGGCGTACGACAAGCGAGGCGCCGGCCGCTCCGGCGGCTCGACCTGGGAGGTCGGCTACGAGGGCTACGCCACCGACGCGATCGCCGCCCTCGCGTGGCTCGCCGAGCGCGCCGAGATCGACGGGCGCCGCCTCGGCGTGCTCGGCCACAGCGAAGGCGGCTGGGTGGCCCCGATCGTCGCCGAGAGCCTCCCCCGGCTGGCGTTCGTGGTGGTGACCTCGGCCACCGACCTGTCGCCGGCCGAGCAGGTCGTCTACGAGACCCGGGCGGCGGTGACGGCGGAGGGGTTCGCTCGGCAGGACGTGGAGAAGGCCGCCGAGCTGCCGCGAAGGCTGTATGAGCCGCAAGAGTACGCCTGGTGGCGGTCGGTCATGGACTTCGACCCCCGCCTCCACTGGCGCAACGTCCGGGCGCCGGTCCTCGCGATCTCGGGCGGTCTCGACCGCAACAGCGACCCGCAGGCGAGCCAGGCGGGCATCGCGGCCGCGCTCGCCGCCGGCGGCAACGACCGCTTTACCGGCAGGATCTTTCCGCGCATGGAGCACGGCACGGTGGAGTGGTGGCTGCCCGGGGGGTTGCCGCCCCCGCGCTTTCCATCCGGCTATCGAGACCTCCTGGTCACCTGGATGCGACAGGCCGTCCGTGAGACCCGGTAAGAACGTCGGCAGGCTCTTAGTAGAGGTGCGCGATGTTGCGTGCCAGGAGCTTGTCCCGAGGCGCGCCTTTGCGGGCTCGTTCCGCATGCCGGGTGTAGTCGTGGCGACGTTCGGCCTCTCCCGCCGCTACCAGCGCTGCCGCGAACTCGACCGTCGGGTCGTCGCCAGACAGCTCCAGGCTCTTGCTGACCAGACCGTAGGCGTCCACGTCGTCGGCCAGGCGGGCGACTCTGGGGTCATGGTGGCGGAGCTGCTGGAGGGTCGCGGCGAAGTAGCCGGCGTCGAACCACGGACGATAGTCGATCTCGCCGGACGCCTCCACGCCCCGCGCGCGGTCCATCAGCCGGGCGAGAAGCTCACGCGCCGCGCTCCGATCCTCGGCGGCGTAGATCGCGGCGCGGCGCAGCGTCTCCATGCGGACGAGGGTCGGCGTCGACGGCGTGAGCAGGGCGAGCGTGTCCCGTGTCAGGCGTCCAACGTCGTACCCCGGGTCCGGCGTGTGCCATCCGCCGCCCTGCCACGGCAGCGAGGCGGCGTCGGCGATCTCGAACGGATGGCAGATCAGCGGCGGGCCGGCCAGGGCGGGCGCCGGCATCAGGGCGGCAACGAGTGTTGCGGCGGCGAGAGATACGAGGCTGCGTACGGTCATGGGGTCCTCCTGGATCAGGGTTGTCGGTTTTGGCTTCACCAGGAAGGACGAGGCGCTCCGGTGGGCCGTTAGCGCGGGATGTCCCGCCATTGCTGCAGCCAGGTCCGCCACCAGTCGAGATCTCCATGGCCGAGTGCGTTCCACCAGAGATCCAGCATCGTGCGATCGCCACGGCGGATGCCCGCGCGCGTGACGCCGGGTGGCGGGGGCACGAACGCGGCCAGCCGATCGTAGAGGCGGCTCCGCTCCCCGGGGTCGACCCACGCGAGCAGATGCCAGAGCGTCAGGGCGTCCCGCGGCCGGGCTTGGTCGAGAATCGCTTCGAGGGCGGCCTCTCTCGCTCTGCGCTCCCGGGAGTCGAGATCGAGCGTCGTCACCGCCCGGCGAAAGGCGACCGTCGCGTCGTCGTAGTAGGGCGTTCCCGGTCCCAGTCTCGGCCGCGTCGCGGCCACCGCGCCGGCGGGGATGAAGGACTCGCGGCCGTCGTACGCGAAGCCGACCCAGCCGGCGGTGACCTCGATCAGGCCGACGCCACGCGAGTCGACCCGCAGGGTGTAGGCGCAGCCCAGGTCGACCACCGTCGACGACGGCGTGTCGATGACCAGGCGCCCTGGCGGGGCCCAAATCACGGCCCGGAGCGTGCCGTGGGCGAGCTGCAGCCGGTGCTCCTGCGACCGGCCGCCCACCACCCGCAGCCGAGTCGACGGCTCGACGGCGATCTGCCCCACCCGCGTGGCCTCGAGCACGACGCGGGAACCGGGAGCGGTCTCGATCCATCGTCCGGCCGCGAGCCGGCTGCCTACGGAATCCGCCTGGGTCGTCCGTCGCAGCTCACCCTCGATGCTGGCGATCGCCCATGGAGTGCCGGCCTCGCGCCGCGGCGCGCGCAGCCAGATGCCGACCGCGACCAGCAGGACGGCCGCGGCGGCCAGAAGCGGGATCAGACGGCGCGGGCGAGCCCGCAAGCCGGCGGGCTCCTGCGGCCAGACGGGCTGCTGCGGGCGGCCGCGGAAGCTCGCCAACCGGCTCTCGAGCCGCTCGACCTCGGGGTCGGGTGGGCCGCTGCGATCCCACAGATAGTCGTCAGACACGTGCTCTCTCTCCCTCGAGGCGCTGGCGCAAGAGCTTCATGCCGCGGTGCAGATTGACGCGCACAGATCCGGGGGTCAGCCCGGTGCGCTCGGCGATCTCGGGTCCCGTCATCCCCTCCACCAAGCGCAGGATCAGGGTCTCGCGATAGGCCTTGGGCAGCGTGCGCAGCGCCGCCAGGGCGGCGTGCGCTTCCCAATCGGGATCGTTACGGCCGAGGTGTGTCTCCTCCAGCTCGACCTCGTCGCGTGCCTGCCGCAGATGATCGATCGCCCGTCGCCGGGCGATCGTGACCAGCCAGCCGCCGAATGCCGCCGGATCGCGCAACGAGCGCAGCCGGCGCCAGGCGATGAGGAAGACGTCCTGCGTTAGATCGTCGGCGTCGGCCGGCCGCACGCGCGCCAGCAGCACGCCGTGCACCATGCGTCCATAGCGCTCATAGAGCATGCCGAAGGCGCCCCGATCCCCCCGCCGCGCGGCCTCCACCAGCCGCACGGGCTCCGCGCGCGGCTCCCGCCGTTCCACCGGCATCCTCACCGCGCCGGCCGAAACCGTTTGCAGGGGGTGCAGCACATGCGCGCTCACTCTCACCGCAACAGACGTGGGCAACCAGTCTACCGTTAGCAGGCC
>JBOGJI010000140.1:0-15562 GCA_050747865.1 Thermoanaerobaculia bacterium | reverse complement strand
TGCGTAATGCCGCGACCCGAGCGGCCACCCGTAAGCCGTGTGCGGGAAATCCGCATGCACGGTTTGAAAGGGGGTCTTGACTTCAACCCTCGCCAAACGGCGGGGAGGCAGTAAGGATCTACCAATGAGCCCTAACCTGATACGTGCCATCCCCGTCCTCGTCTATGAGGACATCCCGGCGGCGTACGATTATCTGGTGCGCGTCTTCGGTCTCGGCGAAGGGCGCGTCGACCGCGACGGCGAGGGTCACCCGGTCCACGCCGAGCTCCGGGTCGGCGAGACCGTCCTCTACCTGCACCGGGTCGCCCCCGAGTTCCGCGTCGCGTCGCCCGCGCGTGTCGGCGTGGACACCGCGGGCGTCGACGTCCTGGTCGCGGACGTGGACGCGCACCACGCACATGCGAAGGCGGCTGGCGCCGACATCGTCTATCCGCCGGCGGACATGCCGTACGGCTTTCGCGAGTACGGCGCCCGCGATCTCGAAGGGCGCCTGTGGTCCTTCATGACCCCAATAACCGACATCGAGCCCCTGCGGCGGGCGGCCGCCGTCGATGCGCCGGAGGAATGAACCCGGGGAATGAAGGAGTCAGACCGGGCCGTCGCCCGGCACCTCAGCCGCGGCTCGACGCACGTCCTCGAGGAGGACTTCCATGTCGCGCCGCGTCGTGCGGTAGTTGAGCACACAGCCGCGCAGGGCGAAGCGGCCGCGGACCGTAGCGTTGGAGAGATAGGAGCGGCCCTGCCGCTGCAGCGCCACCAGCAGGCGCTCGTTGAAGTGGTCGAGCTCGCGCTGGTCGGCGGCGGACCGTGGCGCCGCGGAGGCCGACCGCCGGAAGCTCGGCGGCAGGTAGCGGAAGCAGAAGATCGACAGCTCTACAGGGGCGAGGAGCTCCATGTCGGGGCTGGCTTCCACCAGGTCCGCGACGTAACGGGCGCGGTCGAGGTTGGCTTCGATGGCCTCCCCCAGGGCCCGCGTCCCGACGTGGGCGAGCACCATCCATACCTTGAGGGCGCGGAAGCGGCGCGACAGCTCGGGCCCGTAGTCCCAGAAGGCGAACGCCTCGTCCGGCTCGCGCTCCATCACCCGCGTGTAGTCGGCGCCGAGGGCGAAGGCGGGCCGCGCCGCCTCGGGATCGCGATAGATCAGGCAGCCGCAGCCGGCGGGCAGGTAGAGCCACTTGTGCGGGTCGAGCGCGATCGAGTCGGCCTCCTCGATCCCCGCCAGCAGCGGTCGCGCCGACGGCGCCAGCCTGGCGAAGCCGCCGTAGCAGGCGTCGACATGGGCCCAGAGCCCTTCCCGGCGCGCCAACGCGATCACCTCGGCCAGGGGGTCGACACCGCCGGTCGGCACCGTGCCGGCCGTCGCCACGACGCAGAACGGCTCCCGCCCGGCGGTGCGGTCCTCCTCGATCGCGCAGGCAAGATCGTCGACGTCCATGCGCAAACGCCCGTCGACGGCAACCGACTGCACATTGGCGCGGCCGATGCCGAGCAGGGCGGCCGCCTTGTGGATCGAGTGGTGGGCCTCCTGGGAGGCGTAGATCCGGAGGTCGCGCGGGTAGGAGCGTGCCCCGTCGGCGCTGATCGAGCTCCCGCAGTGGCGTTCCCGGGCGGCGGCGAGAGCCGCGAGGTTGGCCATCGAGCCGCCGCTCACCAGGAGGCCCCCGGCGCCGGGGCCGCAGCCCAGGAGATCGCGGATCCAGCCGATGACCACGTGCTCGAGCTCGGTCGCCGCCGGCGCCGAGCGCCAGGCCACCACGTTGGCGTTGAGGGCCGAGGCGAGCAGGTCGGCGAGCGAGGCCACCGCCGTGCCCGGCGCCGAGATGTAGCCGAAGAAGCGCGGGTGGCCGTTGTGGCGGTTCCCCGGCACGATGACCTCGCGGAAGACGTCGAGGAGACGGGCGAAGTCGCGGCCCTCGTCGGGCAGCGCCTCCGCCAGAGCCGCCCGCAGCTCGGCCGCCGAGGTGCGCGGATAGAGCGGACGGTCGCGCAGTCCCCCGTAGTAGTCGGCGACGAGCTCCGTCGCCATCGCGGCCATCTCACGGATCGTCTCCGCGGCGGGATCGAGCGCCGGAATGCGCACGTCGTCGGCTGCGGTCGTCTTGTCCATGCTCCCCCTCGTGTCCCTGCGGCGGCATTATGTCCGAGGGGTTCGACCTGTCGATCCGCCCGCATCTCGTTCGTCAAATCCATGGAGGCACGGGAGCGCGACGGCGGCGCGAAGCCCCCGCGACTTCTCGGCCTACGCCCGGGATGCCGCCGCCAGCGGGGTCTGGAACTCCGCGGGTAACATGGTCCACGAATAGCCGCCAAGCGGCAGACCGCGGGGAATGAGATGAGCGAGATCGGCACTGTCCGTCAACGGTTTCGGGATCTCCACCAAGACGGTCTGTTCATGATGCCCAATCCTTGGGACCTCGGGTCCGCGCGGCTCCTCGCCTGGCTCGGATTCCCGGCGCTGGCCACGACCAGCTCGGGCCATGCCGCCACCCTCGGGCGCGTCGATCAGTATGTCCGCCGTGACGAGCTACTCGCCCACGCCGCCGCCCTCGTCGCGGGGATCGACGTGCCGCTCAACGTGGACGCCGAGCGCTGCTTCGCGGATGACCCTCGAGGCGTCGCCGACACCGTCGAGCTCATCGCCGAGACCGGTGCCGCGGGCTGCTCGATTGAGGACTACGATCCCGCTTCCGGGAGAATCGATCCGATCGACGAGGCGGCCGAGCGAGTCGCCGCCGCGGCCGAGGCCGCCCGTGCGCACGGCCTGGTGTTCACCGCTCGCGCCGAGAATCACCTCTACGGAATCGAAGACCTCGCGGACACCGTGGCGCGACTGTGCGCCTACCGGGACGCCGGCGCCGACGTGGTATACGCCCCGGGCCTGACCGACCTTGACGACATCGCCAGGCTGGTGCGCGAGGTCGGCGTCCCGGTCAACGTACTGGCCCGGGCGAACGGACCGTCGGTCGCCGAGCTGGCATCGGTCGGCGTACGCCGCGTTTCTACCGGCGGCGCCCTCGCCCGCGCCGCCTACGGCGCCCTCCTGCGGGGAGCGCGCGAGCTGCTCGACACGGGGACCTCCACCTATCTCGCCGACGCCGCCACGGATGCCGAGCTGGCCGCCGCTTTTCGATCACCTGTGGAGTAGGAGTCGGCGACGGCCGCGGCATGATCTGACCGCTCGAGCCGATAGCGGCCTCTCTCCGGGTCGATCGACAAGACGTAGTGTCGGAGCAGCCCGCACCCGATCCATGCGTCCTCGGCATCGGGATTGAAGTAAACGAGCGGACGCCCGAGAGTGAGCTCGCCGACACGTAGGTCTGTAGCAAGACGGGCTACCCGCACGTGGGTTGCTCCTGTCTGCTCGTTATGGGTGATCGGTCCCGGCTCGGGTTCCCCGTCGAGGGGTAGGGAGTCCTCCCAGGCGGCGGGCACGGTCATCTCTTCAATCGCGCCGGTGTCCGGGTTGAGGAGGATCTCGCGGTCGCCGATTCGAGCCGGGAAATACGGTAGGCGGTTCTCGACAGCGTACCGTGGATCCACGTCGGTCACCTCGGAGCTGCCGAGGGTCAGCTTCTGCGCGGCGAGGTCGAGAACGAAGGGAAACACGTCGAGGAGGTTGTAGCCGATCACACCATCGACGTCGAGCTCGTCATAGGCACCCATCCAGACGTCGCCAAATCGGACCGAGCCGATCGTCAGAGAATCGGCGCGGACGATGTCACTCGACTCGCGATCGAGAACGACGTCGATGCCTGCGGCGTCCACCACGTCACGCCGGAGGATGGTGACGTTCGATCCAAGGTCGACAAGGAGACGGAACGGACCAGCGCCGTCGATGTGCGTTTCGACCAGGGGAAGCGTAGGCGTGCCGACCAGAGGCACGGTAACGCTCTCATTGGATAGCACAGCCTCGGCTGCGCCCTGGCGCAACGCCGCGAGCTGTTCCTCCGTGAGGGTCTGGGCCGGCGTGCTCTCTGCGGCGATTTGACCGACGAGGGGTGACGCGGCCGCCAAGAGGCACAGCGCGACCGCGACCAGGTTCCCCGGGCACCGGCGCATGGCGATTCCCCGCGGCGGCCCTCCCGTCCTACTGCTCGGCCAGCGCCTCGGCGCCCGCGGTCAGGCCGCGGCGATCGAGCAGCGGCTCGATCCGCGGCTCGTGCCCCGCGAAGTCGCGGAAGAGCTGCAGCGGGTCCTTGCTGTTGCCCTGCGACAGGAGGGTGTCGCGGAAGCGGTCGCCGTTGTCGTGTGTCAGGCCGCCGTGCTCCTTGATCCACTCGACGGTGTTGGCGTCCAGGACCTCCGACCAGATGTAGGAGTAGTAGCCGGCCGCGTAGCCGCCCATGATGTGGCTGAAGTAGGGCGTCCGGTAGCGCGGCGGCACGGGGGCGAAATCGACGCCGTGCTCCGCCAGCGCGGCGGCCTCGAAGTCCATCAGCTCGTTCGCCGAAGGGATCGCGTCGGTGTCGAGCTGGTGCAGGCTCTGGTCGAGCAGCGCCGCGGCGAGGTACTCGGTGGTCTGGAAGCCCTGGTTGAACTTGGCGCTCGCCACCACCTTGTCCAGCAGCTCCTGCGGCATCGGCTCGCCGGTCTGGTGATGCTTGGCGTAGTTCGCCAGCACCGACGGCCAGTCGGCCCACATCTCGTTCACCTGGGACGGAAACTCGACGAAGTCGCGCGGCACGTTGGTGCCGCTGAAGTAGGGGTACTTCACGTCCGAGAACATCCCGTGCAGGGCGTGGCCGAACTCGTGGAACATGGTCGTGACCTCGTCCCAGGTCAAGAGCGTCGGCTGCCGTGCGGGCGGCTTTGGGACGTTCTGGTGGATGGCGACCACCGGTCGCAGCTCCAGGAGCTCCGACTGGTCGACGTAGGAGTTCATCCAGGCGCCGCCGCGCTTGGACTCGCGGGCGTAGAGGTCGACGAGGAGGATTGTGAGCTGCTCGCCGTCGGCGTCGAAGACGTCGTAGACCGTGACTTCCGGGTGGTAGACCGGCAGGTCCGTGCGCCGCTCGAAGGTCAGGCCGTAGAGCTGGTTGGCGGCGTAGAAGACCCCGTTCTCGAGCACGTTGGTCATCTCGAGATAGGGCTTGAGCTCGGACTCGTCGAAGTCGTATTGCTCGCGCCGGACCTCCTCCGTGTAATACGACCAGTCCCAGGGCGCGAGCTCGAACGACGGCTCTCCCTTGGCCGCCTGCTCGCGGTCGATGATCGCCTGGATCGCCTCCGCCTCGGCCTCGGCGTTCGCCACCGCCGCGGGAGCGAGCCGCGCCAGCATCGCGTTGACCGCCTCGGGTGTCAGGGCGGTCTCGTCCGCGAGCACGTAGGCCGCGGGGTTGGGATAGCCGAGCATGGTCGCCCTCTCCGCGCGCAGCGCCAGCACGCGCGAGACGATGCCCCGGGTGTCGAGCTCGTTGTCCCGGCTGCCGCGCTCCAGCGAGGCCTCGTAGACCCGGCGCCGCAGCTCCCGGTTCTCGAGGCTGGCCGCCACCGGCTGTCCGGTGGTGTTCTGCAGGGCCAGCACGAACCCGCCCTCGAGGCCGCGTGCCGCCGCCGCGTCCCGCGCGGCCGCGATCTGGGCCTCCGAAAGCCCGGCGAGCTCCGCCTCGCTGTCGACCACCACGGCCGAGGCGTTGACCTCCTCGAGCACCTTCTGGCTGAACTCGGACCCCAGGGTGGCGAGCTCGGCGTTGATCTCCTTCAAGCGCTCGCGCTCTGCCTCCGACAGCTCGGCGCCGGCGCGGACGAAGTCGGTGTGGTAGCGCTCGATCAGCCGCACGCCCTCGGCGTCGAGGCCGAGCGAATCGCGCCGCTCGTAGAGCGCGGCCACCCGCCCGAAGAGCCGGGGATTCAACGCGATGGCGTCGCGGTGCGCCGCCAGCTTGGGCGCGTATTCGGCCCGTAGGGCCTCGCGCGCGTCGTTGGTATCGGCTGAGAGCAGGGCAAAGAGCACGGAGGTGGCACGGCCCAGCGCGCGGCCCGAGCGTTCGAGGGCGAGGATGGTGTTGTCGAACGTCGGCTCCTCCGGATCGGCGGCGATCGCCCCGGCCTCCCGCAACTGCTCGGCCATGCCGGCATCCATGGCCGGCGCGAAGTGGCTGTCCTCGATGCGGTCGAACGGCGGATACTGGAACGGCAGGCTGCTCTCCGAGAGCAGCGGATTGTCGGACGCCGGGGTCGCCTCGGCCGCGGTCTTCGGAGCCGGGCTCTGGGAGCAGGACGTCGAAACGAACGCGGTGACGGCGGCCATCATCATCAGCACGAGCGCATCCTTCATGGTCGGGGTCTCCTGAGCGGACCCGTCTGGGGCCTTCCTGACCCCAGCGGTCCAAGGGAAGTACGACGCCGGACGAGAGAAGTTCTGGCGCCTTGGCTCGAGCCTATCAGAGTGCCCGAACCTTGATGTGGGTCGCGATCCACCACTGGTTCCCCGCCGCGTCGCGCACGCCGCCGCTGCGGTCGCCGTATGACATGTCCTCGGGCTCCCGGATGGAGGTGCCGCCCGCCTCCACCGCCTGCCCGTAGACGGCGTCGACGTCCTCGACGTAGAGATGCAGCATCGCCGGCATCGCGGGCCACTCCTCGCGGGCCTCGCTCAGCATGACGCGCGAGTCGCCGATCTGCACCTCGGCATGCGCCACCCTGCCGTCCGGTGCCAGGTGGCGGCTGAGCACCTTGCCGCCGAACGCCCGCTCGATGAAGCTCAGAATGCCGGGAGCGTCCTCGACCAGCAGATACGGCGTCACGGTGTGGTATCCGTCGGGTATCGGTTTCACGGTGTCTGTCATGGCTTGCCTCCGGGTATCAGGTGTTGTCGCGTCCGGGATGCTCCCGAACGTCGAAACGGTACCGCGGGATCGAGCGCTTCGTCTTGGAAAAACGTCCGCTCGGCCGTTGACGGGCTCGTCGGAGAGTCGACGTGCGTTCCGGGTCAGGGCGCGGCTTCCGCCACGCTCACGCTCTCAGGGTAGCGGACCTGCGCCAGGTAGTCGCGGGGCGCGAAGCCCGACAGCTCGCGGAACTCGGTGTTGAAATGGGGCTGGTCGTAATACCCGGTGGCTAGAGCGATTTCGGTGAGCGGCACCTCGGCCCGGTGGACCATCTCCAGGGCGCGCCGGAAGCGGTAGAAGCGCGCGAGAGTCTTCGGAGGCACGCCGATCTGCTCGCGGAAGACCGTGGTGAGGCGGGTCCTGGACCAGCCGGTTTGCGCCTGCAGCTCTCCGATCGGCACGGCGCCGTTTCGGCGTTCGAGCTCGCCGGCGAGCCAGGTAACCGCTCGAGCAGGGGCCGGACCGGTGCGGACGCGGGCGTCGATCCAGCAGGCAGCGACGCGCAGCCGCTTCTCGGGAGTCGCGGCGGCGGCACAGCATTCCGCAAGCTCCGTCGCGGCCTCCGCCGCGATGTCCTTGAGGTCCACCGTCCGGTCCGTGAGCTCGTGGAGCGGGCGGCCGAGCACCCGAAACGCCCCCACCGGGCGAAGCTCCAGACCGAGAACGGCGGATGGTCCGGGAGGAGCCTCGATCACGTCCGGGCCGAGCTGGAGCCCCGCGACGCACGTCCGGTTGAATGGCTCGGATCGGTCACCTTCCACCCGGCGGTAGACCGGCCCCAGGTGGACGACCAGGTCGATCAGGCCGTCGGGGAAGTGACGCTCGCGCAGATACGCGAGAGTGCCCTCGAAGTACCAGATCGTGGACACGACCGAGGCGAGGCGCGGGGGGCTCCAGCGGGCGAACAGCCAGCGCCCCAAAGGCGAGTCGTGGCGTTGGACCTCGATCGGCATCCCAGCGCAGCTTACCGCGCGCCTACCGCAGGCCGCGCTCGGTCACCAGGTAGGTGGCGAAGCTGCCCAGCCAGTGGCCGCCCTCGTAGTGCTCGCCGGTCACCGAGGCGAGCCCGGCTTCGCGGTGGGCCTTCGCAGCGGCGGTGAGCGCCGCGATCCGGGGATCCTCCGGCGGCAGGCCCGAGGCAATGCCCTCCAGCATCCAGGCGCGGGAGAGGTTCAGGCGGTCGAGATGGGCGAGCTTCGGATCGCTCGGATCGGTCACCACCGCCGGCTCGAGCCACGCCCGCGTGCCGTCGACGGGAATCGTCGGCAGGAAGGAGCCGAGCCATGTGGCATAGCGCGGCAGCGGCAACACGCGGCGCAGCAGGTCGGCCTCGGCCAAGCAGGGGGAGAGGAAGTCCTGGCCGGAGGGCTCGTAGGTGAGCGGGCAGTCCTTGTCCCGCAGATAGAGATCCTCGATCCGGCCGGCGAGCAGCCCCTCCATCTGCGCGTCGCCCGCCGCCCGCGCCCAGTCGTGGATGAGCCCGAAGGCGAAGCTGTCCGCGAAGTTGGGAGCAATTACGAGATTGAGGGCGAGCAAGGTGAGGACTCTGGTCATGGCCGAGCGGTTCATGTCAGCCATCGTACCCTCCGACGGACGGGGCGACGGTCGACCCGAGCTCAACGCCGTCCTCGACGCCCTGTGGGCGATCGGCTTCGACGACATGGCTCTCCTGTTCGACGTTATGGTATAGTCAACGTCATACCGGAGGAGGCCAACCCGATGCCCAAGGATGCCGTTTTCACCGTCAAGCTCGAGGCCGAGCTCCGCGATGCCTTTGTCGCGGAGGCCACGGCGACCGACCGCCCGGCATCCCAGCTCGTGCGCGAGTTCATGCGCGAGTTCGTGGAGCGCCAGCGCCAGGAGCGAGAGCACGACGCCTGGTTCCGTGCCGAGGTCGAACAGGCTCAACGTGAGGCCGTGGACCCTGGGGCGCGCCATATTCCGCACGAAGAGGTCATGAGGAAGATGCGCGCGCGCATCGAGGAGAGGATCACCGAGGCAACCAAGAGTGAGGGTTGAGTGGACCGAGAGGGCAGAAGCCGACGCGCTGGAGATTGCGGAGTACATCCACGTCAACGCCCACGCTGTGGCCCGGGCGATCTACAACGAGATTCACCGCCAGGTGGCGATGCTGGCCGACTTCCCGCGCATGGGTCGACCAGGACGCGTACCGGGAACGCGCGAGCTCGTGGTGAGCGGCACGCCGTACATTGCCGCCTATCGCGTCGAAGCGCACGACGACGCAGTGCTCATCCTTCGAGTGCTGCACGGCACCCGCCGTTGGCCTCGTGAGTTCTGACGCCGCGTGGGCTCAGCCTTGCTAGACTTGTTGGAAAGTCTACGCTCATGAACACGTCACCGGCATGAGCACCAAGGGTTGTGTTCGCCCCTGGTCTCTAGATTCCGGTGACAACGGCCCGGGTGCCGGAGACGGAGCCGGAGCTGGAATGAGGCGGAGGTGTCGATGTCTCGTGAGGCCTGGAGCTTCGGCTGGTTGAAGGATCGGAAGAACGTCGCCATCGTCGGGCTCGGGGCGCTGGTGGCGGTGCTCGCCGGTGCGCTGGCGCTCGAGCGGGTGCCGACCGTCCGGGGGTGGTTCGCGCCTCGGCTGCCGGGCCAGCCGGTGGCGATCGCCGACGTGATCCTCGATCGCGCCGATCTCACCAAGCTCGAGATCTTCTTCGACCGGCCCCTGGGCAAAGACCTGGTGGGCCAGGTTCTCGATCCCGACCCGGCGACCCTCAAGCCGGCGGTGGGCGGGGTGTGGAGCTGGCAGGCCACCAACGTCCTGCGCTTCGAGCCTACCGGCGGCTTCCAGATGGCGACGGAGTACGAGGTCACCCTGGTGCCGGAGCGGCTCACCGGCGACGCCTATCACTTCACCGGCGACACCTCGGCGCAAGTTCGCACCGACGACTTCCTGGTCGAGCGGGTGGACGTGCGCCAGGAGCCGCGCCTCGAGGGCAAGAACGAGGTGGTGATCGTCGGCAACCTGCGCTTCAACTATCCGGTCGAGCCCGAGGAGCTGGCGCCCCGGCTGCGGCTCGTCGACCCGGCGCGGGGCGAGGGCGATCCGGTGCCGGTGGTGATCCAGACCTACTACCGCGACCGCGTCATCGCCTTCCGCAGCGATCCGGTGCGCAAGCAGCCGAAGCCGCGGGATCTTCGCCTCGTCATCCGCGGCGATCTGACGCCGGCGGCCGGCAACGTGCCGCTCGGCAACGACCACGAAGAGGTGGTGGCTCTGGGCTCGAGCGAGGTGCTGTCGGTGTGGCAGGTGGTGCCGCAGCCGGGGGAGGGGACGTCGAGCCTGCGGATCCGGTTCTCCTCGCCCGTCGACGCGGAGACCGCGGCGGACTTCCTGACCGTGGATCCGCTGGTCGACTACCGCCTGACGGCGGCGGGAAACGAGCTGGTCTTGACCGGCGGCTTCGCGCCCGGCGCGAGCTACGAGCTGAAGCTCGCCGAGGGTCTGCCGTCCAGCGACGACGCCGTGCTGCGGGAGCCCTGGAGCGAGCGCGTCCAAGTCCCCGACCTGCCGGAGAGCCTGGGCTTCCAGGGCGACGGCATGTTCCTCTCGGCCGCCGGGGGGCGGCGCCTGGCCCTGGAGAGCGTCAACGTGACGCGCGCCGACCTGGTGGTCGAGCGCGTCTACCGCAACAACCTCCACTACCTCTTCCAGTCCTACGGCTACGAGGTGTGGGAGGGCGAGACCTATGCCGGCTCGTCGCTCGCCCACTCGCTGGGCGATCGCATCGCCGAAGAGCGGCTCGACCTGGGGCGCGAGCGCAACCGGCGGCAGGTGCTGCCGCTCGAGCTCGACCGCTACATCGGCAACGTCGAGCCCGGCCTCTACCGGGTGGCGGTGTCCCGGCCGGGCAGCTACCAGGCCGTGCAGCGCTGGGTGCTGGTCACCGACATCGGCATGGTCGCCAAGACCGGCGACGACGAGGTGCTGGTATGGGCGTCGTCGTTCGCCGATCTGTCACCGGTCGCGGGCGCCCGCCTGACCCTCTTGAGCGACCAGAACCAGCTCATCGCCACCGGGCAAACTGACGCGCGCGGCATCTGGCACGGGCGCGGCTTGGGGGAGACCCTTGCCGACAACCGCCCCTTCCTGCTGCTCGCCGAGCGCGGCGCGGATTTCAGCTTCCTGGTGCTCGACAGCATGCGCGTCGACACCGCCGGGCTCGAGGTGGGCGGCGCCGAACGGGCGCCGCAAGGCTACGACGCCTACCTCTACGGCGAGCGCGACATCTACCGGCCGGGAGAGCTGGTCGAGGGCGTGGCGGTGGTGCGCGACAACAACCTGGAGCCGCCGCCGCCCCTGCCCGTGTTGCTGCGGCACCGCGATCCGCGCGGCATGGAGGGCGTCACCCAGCGCCTGGAGACCGACGAGCAAGGGCTGGCCGCCTTCGAGCTCGAGCTGCCCGAATACGCCTTGACCGGCCACCACAGCCTGGAGCTGCTGGCCGGCGACCGGGTCATCGGCAGCTACCGCTGGCAGGTCGAGGAGTTCGTGCCCGACCGCATCCGCGTCGACGTGTCGGTGGGCGAAGGGCCCTTCGGCCCGGGCGACGAGCTGCAGCTGGGCGTCCACGGCGCCTATCTCTTCGGACCGCCCGCGGCCGGCCTGGCGGTGGAGGCCCGCGTGCGCCTCGAGCCGGACACCTTCGCGCCGCCGGGCTATGACACCTACACCTTCACCGACGGTGAGCGCCGGTTCACAGGACGAGAGCTGTCTACCGACTCGGGCGTGCTCGACGCCGAGGGGAGCCGGGCCCTCACGGTGACCGTGCCCAAGGGCCTGCGGGTGCCGTCGTCGCTGCGCGCCGTGGTCATCGCCCGGGTCCAGGAGGCCGGCGGCCGCGGCGTGGTGGCGCGGCAGACGGCCCCGGTGCATCCCTACCCCTACTACCTGGGACTGCGCCGCGGCCGCGACGGCTACGGCGAGCCGGGGAGGCCCGAGAGCTTCGAGCTCGTGGCCCTCAACGCCGACGGCAAGCCGGCGCAAGCGGCGGGCCGCCTGCGCGCCGAGCTGTTCAAGGACGAATGGGACACGGTGCTGCGGCGCACGCCCGCCGGCACCTTCCGCTACGAGACCTCACGCACCTCGCGCCCGGTCGACAGCCGCATCGTCGGGGCGGCCGGCGGCTCGGGCCGCTTCGAGCTCACCGCCCGCGAGTTCGGCTCCTACCGGGCGGTGCTCAGCGATCCCGAGACCGGGGCCTCGACGCAAGTCCACTTCTACGTCAGCGGCTTCGGCTACTCGCCGTGGGCGATCGAGAACCCGGCGCGGGTCGAGCTCGACCTCGACCGCGAGGAGTACCGCCCCGGGGAGTCGGCGTCGGTGCAGATCCGCTCTCCCTTCGCCGGCAAGCTCCTGCTCACCGTCGAGGGCGATCGCGTCCTCGACACGCGGATCCTCGACCTCGAGGGCAACACCGCCACGGTGAGCTTACCCGTCTCGGGGAGCTACCGGCCCAACGTCTACGTCACCGCCACGGTGGTGCGCGCCGCCAGCGCTCTGGATGCCGGGCAGGACACCGTGGGCCGCGCCTTCGGAGCCGTTCCCCTGGCGGTCGATCGCGCCTCCAACCGGCTGCGGGTGAGCATCGAAGCCCCGGAGGAGGTACGCCCCGGCACCGCGCTCGAGGTCTCGGTCACCACCGAGCCCGGCGCCGCCCTGACCCTGGCGGCGGTGGACGAGGGCATCCTGCAGCTCATCGCCCAGGAGACTCCCGACCCCTTCACCCACTTCTACCGCAAGCTGGCCCTGGGGGTGGACAGCGCCGACAGCTTCGCGCTGCTGCTGCCGGAGGTCGAGATCGAAGGCGCGGCGGCGGCCGGCGGCGACGAGGCGGCGGCGGGCGCGGCCCAATACGTGCGCACCGAGGGCATCCGGCGGGTCGAGCCGGTGGCGTTCTGGTCGGGCCTGCTGCGGGCCGACGAGGGCGGCAGGGCCTCGGTGCGCTTCGAGCTGCCGCGGTTCCAGGGGGCGCTGCGGCTCATGGCGGTGAGCTACGCGGGGCGGCGCTTCGGCGCCGAGTCGGCGTCGGCGCGCGTTCGCGACCCCCTGGTGGTGCTCCCCACCTTCCCCCGTTTTCTGTCTTTCGAGGAGACGGCGGAGATTCCGGTGACCGTGCGCAACGACACCGGGCGGGACGGCTCCTTCGAGGTCTCCCTCGCGACCTCGGGCGCGGTACGCATCGACGGCGAGGCGAAACAGCCGGTTCAGATTGAGGAGGGCGCCGAGCAGACGGTCCACTTCCGGGTCGCCAGCGCCCCGCGCACCGGCACCGTGACCATGGAGGCAACCGCCTCGGGCAACGGCGAGACCACCCGCTCCGAGAAGGTGGAGCTGGCCGTGCGGCCCGACCTGCCGGCGACGACGCGCGAGGCGGTCGGCAGCCTCACCGAGGTGTCGTCGGAGCTGGCGCTGGACGCCGAGACCGACTTCCGTCCCGGCACGGTGGAGCGCCACCTGCGCCTCGGCCCGCTGCCGCTGGTCCAGCTCTCCGCGCAGCTCCGCCACGCCGTCGGCTATCCCTACGGCTGCCTGGAGCAGGTCACCTCCGGGGCGTTTCCGCTGATCTACCTGGGGGATCTCGCCCGCGAGCTCGAGCCCGAGCTGTTCGAGGAGGCCGAGCCGGCGGCCATGGTGCAGGCGGGCATCCAGCAGATCGCCAACCTGCAGCTTTCCACCGGCGGCTTCTCCCTGTGGCCCGGCGGTGACGCGGTCGCCCCCTGGCCGAGCATCTACGCCGCCCATTTCCTGGTCGAGGCCCGGCGCGGCGGCTTCCTGGTGCCGGGCTTCCTGTACGACCACGCCATCGCCTTCCTGGACGCCGAGGCGCGGGCCCGGGAGGGCTACGCCGGCGACGAGCTGGAGCGAGTGGTCTACGCGCTCTACGTGTTGGCGCGGGCGGACGAGCCCGACCTCGGCACCATGGACTTCGTGCGCCAGCGCCACGCCGAGGGCCTGAAGGCGCTGCCCCGCGCCCTGCTCGCCGGCGCCTACGCCGCCATCGGGCGCGGCGACGCGGTCGAGGAGATGTTGGCCGGCCTCGAGGACGTGGAGCGCATCCGCCGCCAGACCGGAGGCAATTTCAGCTCCACGACACGCAACCGCGCCATGGTGCTCCTGGCCCTGCTCGACGCCGACCCCGAGCACCCCGCCGTCCCGCGCCTCGCCCAGCGCCTGGGCCGCGACGCCCGGACCAGCCCCTGGTGGAACACCCAGGAGAGCTCCTTCGCCCTGCTCGCCCTCGGGCAGCTCTTCCGCCGCCAGGCCGAGCGTCCTCCCTACTCGGGTCGGGTGCTGGTGGATGGCAAGGAGATCGGGCGCTTCGGCGCCGACACCACCGTCTTCGAGCTGCCGGCGACCGGCGCCGTGCGGGTCGAGATGGATCCGGGCTACGAGGCCGGCTCCGCCTTCTACTCGCTGCGGGTGCGGGGCGTTCCCACGGACGCCGCCTTCGCCCCGGTCACGGCGGGGCTGGAGCTCCACACCAGCCTCAAGGACCGCAACGGCCGGCCGTTGGACCTCGCGAGCGTCGCCCAGGGCGACCTGGTGGTGCTGAAGAGCCGCATCCGCAGCGCCTCGGGGCGGCTCGAGAACGTGGCGCTGCAGCTCCTGCTCCCCGCCGGCTTCGAGGTCGAGAACCCGCGGCTCGCCACCAGCGAGACCCTGCCCTGGATCACCGACGCCAACCTGGACCCGGCGTTCTTCGACTTCCGTGACGACCAGGCGCTGGTCTTCCTCGACCTGCCCGACGCCAAGTGGCGCACCGCCTACGTGTTGCTGCGGGCGATGACGCCGGGGACCTTCCGGCTGCCGCCGGCCCACGCCGAGGCCATGTACGAGCCCGAGATCCAAGCCACCGGCGAGCGCGGCACCCTCGAGGTGGCGCTGCGGAGGTAGCGAGTGTCGTGTCTCCGACATGGCTTCACCACCTGCGCGGCCCTCGTCGCCGCTGGCGGCGTTGCGCTTCCTCGACATAGCCCCACTATGCCTGCGTCAGCGCGCCTTGCCAGCGGCGACGATGACTCGCGCATCTGGTAAACCCATGTCGGAGACACGACACTAGTGTCCGCGACACGGAAAAGGAGCACGGCTTGGGTCGCACTCGCGGCCGCCGGGCTGTGCTCGCTGGGGCTGGGCTTCGCCTCGTTCCTGACCCTCGACGCCCAGTTCCCCTTTCCCGAGCAGCGCCTGCGACGCCCATCCTCGACCGTGGTCCGCGACGTCGAGGGCCGGCCCTTGCGCGTCTTCCTCGCCCCGGACGACCGCTACCGCCTGCCGGTGGGCTTGGACGATGTGTCCCCCGAGCTGGTCCGCGCCCTGGTCGGCTCCGAGGACCGCTGGTTCTACCGGCATCCGGGCGTCAACCCCTTGGCCGTCCTCCGTGCCACCTGGTCGAACCTGCGCGCCCGCCGCGTGGTCTCGGGCGCCTCCACCATCCCCATGCAGATCGCCCGCATGGTGGAGTCCAGGCCGCGGACCTTCGGCGCCAAGCTGGTCGAGGCCTTCCGGGCCCTGCAACTCGACTGGCACCACGACAAGGACGAGCTGCTGGAGCTCTATCTGAACCTGACGCCCTACGGCGGCAATCTCGAGGGCGTGGAGGCGGCCGCCTGGCGGTATTTCGAGAAGCCGGCGTCGCGGCTGTCGCTGGGCGAGGCGGCGCTGCTCGCGGCGCTGCCGCGCTCGCCCATCCGCTACGACC
>JBOGJI010000139.1:0-4114 GCA_050747865.1 Thermoanaerobaculia bacterium | reverse complement strand
ACCGACACCATCCGCTCCTTCGACGAGCTGTGCGAGGGCCAGTGGGACCATCTGCCCGATCAGGCGTTCATGTACGTGGGCGCCATCGAGGAGGCGGCGGAGCGGGCGGAGAAGATGGAAGCCGCCTGACCGTGGCCGAGCCCACCTTCCACCTCTCCATCGTCACCCCCGAGCGGGTGGTCCTCGAGACCGAAGCCCGCTCCGTGGTTCTGCCGGCCTACGATGGCCAGCTCGGCATCCTCGCCCACCGGGCGCCGCTCTTGGCGCGCCTGGGCGCCGGCCGCTTGACCGTCGAGACCGCCAGCGGCGAGGAGGTCTACTTCGTCGACGGCGGCTTCGCCCAGATGGTGGACAACCGCCTGACCGTGCTCACCGAGCAGGCAAGGCGCCCCGAGGACCTGGACCGCGCCGCCGCCCGCCAGGCTCTTGAAGCAGCCCTGGCCCTGCCGGCGACCGACGAGACCGCCCAGACCGCCAAGGCCCGCGCCATCGCCTCCGCCCGCGCCCGCCTCCGCCTCGCCCCCTGACCGACTGCTGCCAGTGCGGCTACGCGGCGGGACCGGAGTCCGCACCTACACCGCCTCGCGCTGTACTTCGGACCTTTTCCGGGCTGCTATCGCCCAATAACCTGCGCACGGAGAAAGACCAGGTCGCGGTGATACTCGAGGAAGCGGATCTGGCCCTGCGTGAAGGAGCCAGTGTCGAGATCTCGGTCGGTTGGCACGCCCATATGTTCGAGAGATGGATAGTGAGCGACCGGGGAAACCACGAGGCGGCCGTCGTCGCGAAACGAGATGAAGCCGCGGTCGAAGAGGTGATCGATGGACGGCGTCAAGAGCAGGCCGTTCTCGCCATTCAGGCGTTCCTGGTTGGTGCAGTCTCGCCAGGGCTTCGTGTGGCTAGCACGAAGATGCTCCGATCGATCGACGCCTGTAATGCGACAGCTCGATTCGATCCTCTGGACGCGCTCGCGGAACAGGCCCTGTCCCCGACGCGCGACGACCAGCTGTTCTTTCTCAGTCTTCGGTAGCACCGGGCTCGTCTCGATCTCCTCGCGTAGGTGTTTTTCCCAGAGGACGATGTCCTTACCCGGAGTCTCAAGTGAGCGCTCCGCGACCTCCTCCGCGCGGGCAAGTGCCGCCACCTCCGGGCCCGCAAGGTCGGCGATCGCCAGAGCCAAGACCTGGGGAAGCTCCGTCAGGTAGATACCCTGCAGGCCCCGACCCGTTTGATCAAGCGGCGCGTAGCGCTCCGGAAGGAGCGGTCGGAGTTTGTCGATCCAGTCCTGGGGCCGAAACGGCTTGCGGAGCTGATGGAACTCGACGTCGACCCGCCACCCTATGTCGTCCCAGTTTCGCCCAGCGGCGCCAAACTCCTCTGGCTTCGGCGCTTCATAGGCATGAGAGCCAGCGATGCCAAACGCCGCGACGCGGGAACCGGCAAACGAGAAGACGAGATCACCCGGAGCCACCTCGCGCATGAACTCGTAGAAGGGGTTGCGGTCACCGTTCGCCTTCCTCTTGGGAGACCAGAGGTAACCGCCGGAGACCTCCTGGCGGTGGGTTTGGTTCTGATTCACCCACCAGAAGCGCATTGCGGGCTGCCTTGGAGACGGCCAGTAGACTAGCAGTTGAGTCGTCGCAAGCGCAGCGAACTAGGTGAGGCGAGGGGGCGAGTCGAGAACGGGCGCGGTGGCTGTAGGCGGCGAGGTCAACGCGTGCGACGGGCTGTCTGAGACTTCCGTGGCCGACCTCCGCGCTTTCCGTTTTCGCGGGCGGCCGAAGCCTTCGCGCTGCTCCGCGAACGGCCTCCGGCGGCGCCCAGCCGGGCAGCCATCCATCGTCGCGAACCCAGTGTCCCCTCCAGCAGGCTAGGGACGTACAAATCTGCATCGATCTCCGGCCAGTGCAGGCCGAGGCCGCTGGGAGTGACCTCGACCGTGCGCAAATCCTTCGGCGTGGCAGTCTCCAGTCCCTGGGCGATTTGCGGCGGGAAGGTGAGCTCGAGCCCATTGTTCAGGAGCACGACGACACGGCCTCGATCCTCGTCGTAGTGGGCGCCGACGGCGAATGCATCGTCACGCTTGGCGGTCATGCGCTCCTCCGCCCGCTTGATCTCCCTTTCAGAAATCGCCATGGATTCGCTCCCATGCGGCGCACAATGTGGTCTGGTGGGTCGCGAGGGTCGCCGCGATCCGGTTCAGGCGCGGCCGCGAGAGCCGGAAGCTCTCACGAAGCTCGGGCGGCCCTTCTGGGCAGTGCAGGTTGAACACGGCTTCTCCGTCACTCCCGATGACGTGAACGTGCGCAGGGCGGTGATCGTTCGGGTAGATGACGACACGAAGGTCGCCCATGCGCAGAACCGTCGGCATCTAGTACCTTAGCACAAAACCCATCCGCTTGGGATAGCCGTGTGACGACAGCGCTTGGATTGAGAGTGTGCGCCCCGCATTGTCGGGCCCCGCCCTTCTCCAGGGTAAGACGAGAACAAGCCCCGGAATCTCCCACTCGCCAGTAGTGAGCGCGCTCGGGAAGTGCTCGCCTCCGCCGAAGCGTGAGCCGGCAGCCGAGGCGAGATCAAGGGGCAGTGGGGGGAGCGCTTCGAGAGGCGGCTAGAATGACCGCCTATCCCGATGACCGCCTCGGCATTTCCCGTCTACCAGTTCGGAGAGTTTCGCCTCGACCCCGCCGCACGCGAGCTGCGGCGAGGCGATCGACTGCTCAAGCTGCCACCGCTCACGTTCGACTGCCTGGTTCTCCTGATCGAGAACCGTGACCGTGCGGTCAGCCGCGAGGAGCTGATCGCCGCCGTATGGGACAAGCCCTACGTCGAAGAGGCCCAGGTCAACCAGCGCATCATGCAGGTGCGCCGGGCGCTCGGCGACAGCAGCCAAGAGCCTCTCTTCATCCGTACGGTCAGCGGCTTCGGCTACCGGTGGATCGCCGAGACAGAAGGGCTGCCGGCTGCAGCGCCGGGAAGCCCGGCGGCGACGACCGCCTTCCCCGGGCTCGGCTTCCGGCGCTGGCGACTCCTCGTCCCCGCGGCGCTCGTGGTCGTGCTCGCCGCCGTCGCCCTGACTCATGCCTACATCCAGCGCAACCACACGAAGCCCCTGCCGCGTGAGCCCGGCGAGGCCGTCGTCGTCCTGCCGCTCGATGTCCGCGCCCGCGAGGGTACGGATGCCGGCTGGATCCGTCTGGGCGCCATGGACCTGATCGCCGGGCGCCTGCGTGATTCCGGCCTCCCCGTACCCTCGAGCGACAGCGTCGTCGCGGCCCTGCACGCCGTCGAGGCGCGCCCCGAGCACCGGCGCTTGACGGCCCTCCGCGACACCCTCGGCGCCGGCCTCCTGGTGCAGGGCAGCGCCTCACAAGCATCCGACGGCTGGAAGGTCGAGCTGACCGCGACCGCTGCCGACGGAGATCGGCGCCGCGTGGAATCCGATGCGACCGAGGTCGTCGGTTCCGCTCGCCGGGCCGCGGATCTCCTGCTCGCGGCCCTCGGTGAGCCCGTTGCGTCTGCGGAGAACGGAAACCAGGCGCTCGATGAGCTGCTGCAGCGGGCCAAGGCCGCCATCCTCGCGCTCGAGCTCGAGACCGCGAGGACGATCTTGACTCGTGCTCCGGAATCGCTGCAGGACGAACCGGAGCTCCGCCTTCAGTTGGCCTGGGTCGAGTACCGCGCCGGTCGAGGCGACGAAGCCGAGGCGATCACCACGAAGCTGCTCGACGCCCCGTCCGTCGCCGCGCGACCGCGTGTACACGCCGAGATCCTCATGCTCCGTGGCCTGGCGGAGGGACGCGAGCAGGAAGACTGGGTCGGAGGCGAGCCCTACTTCGACGCGGCCGTAGAGGCCCTGGACGGGCAGCCCTGGGCTCCGGAGCTGGCGACGGCACTGACGATGCGCGGCGCCGTGCGCATTTCTCGGCATGACTTCGACGCCGGTGCGCAAGATCTGGGCCGGGCGCGGACATTATTCGAAGTCGGTGGTGACCGCCTGGGCCTGGCTCGTATCTACAACTTCTTTGGCAATCTCGAGCTGGTCCGGAAGCGTCCGGCCGATGCCCTGCCTCGCTTCCAGGCGTCGATCGAGATCTGTGAGTCGTTCGGCCAC
>JBOGJI010000138.1:0-8990 GCA_050747865.1 Thermoanaerobaculia bacterium | reverse complement strand
GGTGAGGATGGGGCGCGCCGGCACCTCGCCGCGGCGCAGCGCCACCGCCTCGATCAGCGCCGCCATCCCTTCGCCCCCCTTGGGCTGGCGGGCGAGCCAGACGATGAGGCCGACCAGCACGCCGCCGACGGCGGGCGCGCCTACGACCCACCACCTGGGCAGCCCCCGCACCGCGGCGACCAGGCTCTCGCCGCTGCTGTAGAGCAGCCACTGAAAGCCGTCGATCAGCCAGTGCACGGCCACGCCCAGCACTCCGGCGAGCACGCCGACCAGGCCGATCAAGAAGAAGAAGGTGCGGTCCTCGCGGGTGGCGAGGCCGAAGCGGCGGGCGAGGGTGAACTCGACGCCGGCCCACCAGCGCTTGAGCCGCCAGGCCACGACCCGCGCGGTGCGCAGGCCGCGCAACTTCCGAATCCGCTCCACCCAGCCCCAGGCCCGCATGTCGACGGCGGGAATCTATCAGCGCTCGGCGGGACCGTAGCCGTCGCAGGCCCGCACCGGCAGACGGGGGTAGCGCGGGAACCGGCCGTCGGTCTCGGACAGCCCGCAGTAGACGAACACCGAGCGCCCCGAGTCGAGCAGCTTCAGGTGGACGCAGTGCCGGCACAGCCCGACGTCCGCCGTGAGGCGCGCCAGCCGCTCGGGTGTGGGGTCATGCGGCGGCATCGCCGTAAGGTCTCATTCGTAGCGCAGGGCGACGGCCGGGTCGACGCGGGCGGCGCGGCGGCTGGGGAGCCAGCAGGCCAGGAAGGTGATGCCCAACGTGAAGAGGACGATGGCGGCCAGATCGGTGGAGCGCAGGCGGAAGGGGACGGAGCGGATGAAATAGATGGAGGCGACCTCGGGGTCGAAGCGGATGAGCTCGAAGGTGTCCAGGATCCAGACGGTGGCGGCGCCGAGGCCAAGTCCGGCCAGGGCGCCTGCGGCGCCGAGCAGCAGGCCGTAGCCCAGGAAGACGCGGCGCAGGCCGCCAGGGGCGAAGCCGACCGCCGCCAGGGCGCCGATCTCGCGCATGCGCTCGCGCACCAGCACGACGAGCGTCGAGGCCACGTTGAAGGTGGAGACCAGGACGATGAGGCCGAGCACCAGGAAGAGCACGAGCTGCTGGAGCTTCAAGGCGGTGAACAGCTCGCGGTTCAGCTCGCGCCAGTCGGAGATCACGAAAGCCGGGCCCAGCGCCTCGCGCAGCCTGGCCGCCACCGCCGGTGCGTCGCCGGGATCGGCGAGGCGCAGCTCGAACAGCTCGTCGGCCGCCTCGGTGCCGGTCAGCTCCTGCAGCGCGCCGCGGTCGAGGATCACCCAGCTCTGGTCGAACTCGGAGAAGCCAGTGTCGAAGAGCTCGGCCACCCGCACGCTGCGGTAGCGGAAGCGCAGGCTGCCCTCGGCGTAGCCGATGGCGGCGAGCCGCAGGGAGTCGCCGGGGCCCACTCCCAGGCGCCCGGCGAGCTCCCGCCCCAGCCCCACCCCAGCCTGCCCGTCGCCGGCGGAGAGCCCCCCACCGCTGGTGAAGTCCGCCGACGAGCCCGGGTCGACGCCGCGCAGCGTCACCTCGGCGGCGGCGCCTGCGGGGACGGAGAGCGAGCCCTGCCCGTATTGCACGGCACTGACGTCGGAGACCCGGGGCTCGGCCCGCATGGTCTCGACGGCGGCCGGCAGCTCGTCGCGGGCGTCGGAGAGCGGCGCCACCACCACCGCGGCGTTGCCGCGGATGAGCTTGGCCTGCAGGTCCTCGCGGTAGCCGGTCATCAAGGCCATGGCGATGACCATGGCGAGGACGCCGACGGCAGTGGCGAGCAGCGCGGCCAGCGCCGTGCCCGCCAGCAGGCGGCTCTTGTGCCCGCGCAGGAACCTCCAGGCCAGCGTCCAGACCAGGGGGCCGGACAGGGGCGCGTTCACTCGGCCTCGGTCCAGCCCGGGGAGACCGCCTCCATGAAGGCGTCGAAGAGGCCGGAGGCGTCGTGTGGTCCCGGCGCAGCCTCCGGATGGTATTGGGCTGAGTAGACGGGGCGATCGGCGACCACGAACCCCTCCACCGTCCCGTCGTTGAGATTCGTCTGGGTGACGCGCACGTTCGCGGGCAGGGAATCTGGATCGACGGCGAAACCGTGGTTCTGGCTGGTGATCCAGACCTTGCGGCTGGCCAGGTCCTGCACCGGCTGGTTGCCGCCGTGGTGGCCGAACTTGAGCTTGAAGGTGCGGCCACCCAGCGCCAGCCCGAGCAGCTGGTGGCCGAGACAGATGCCGAACACGGGCTTGCCGGAGGCGACCAGCTCGCGCACGGCGTCGACGATGCCGGCCAGGGGCTCGGGGTCGCCCGGCCCGTTGGAGAGCACCACGCCGTCGACTCCCAGGCGGAGGCACTCCGCCGCCGGAGTGCGCGCCGGCAGCACCGTGACGCGGGCGCCGCGGGCGGCCAGGTTGCGCAGGATGTTGCTCTTGCAGCCGTAGTCGTAGACCGCCAGGTGGGCGCGCTCGGCCACGCCCTCGGGAGGCGTCAGGGTCTCGATCTCGCGGCGCGTCACCTCGTCCACCAGCGCCCGGCCGGTCATCTCCGGGAACTCGCGCACCTCGGCGAGCAGCCTCTCGACGTCGGAGCGCTCGGAGGTCAGCACCCCGCGCAGCGCCCCCTTCTCCCGGATGCGGCGCACCACCGCCCGGGTGTCGATGCCGTCGATCGCCGGCACCAGGTGGTGCCGGAGGTAATGCGGCAGCGTCTCCTCACTGGCGAAGTTGGAGGGCTGCGGCGTCAGGCTCCTGGCGACGAACCCCTCGGCCCAGGCAGCGCTCGACTCGGCGACGTCGGAGCGCACGCCATAGTTGCCGATGTGCGGCGCCGTCATCACCACGATCTGCCCGCGGTACGAGGGGTCGGTGAGGATCTCCTGGTAGCCGGTCATCGAGGTGTTGAAGACGACCTCGCCGAAGCGCGTGCCCGGGGAGACGGCGCGGCCCTCGAACACGGAGCCGTCCTCGAGGACGAGGAGGGCCGATGGGGGATCGAAGACGCTCAAGCGCTTGCGACCGGTGCCGTGAGCTGCCGGTCCACCACCAGGGCGAGCTGCCGCAGCTCAGCCATCAGCTCGTCGAACTGCTCCGGCAGCAGCGCCTGCACGCCGTCGGACAGCGCCCGCTCCGGATGGTCGTGGACCTCCACGATCAGCCCGTCGGCGCCGGCCGCCACGGCGGCACGCGCCAGCGCCGGCACCATGGCGCCGCGCCCCGCGGCGTGGCTGGGGTCGGCGATGATCGGCAGGTGCGAGAGCCGCTTCGCCACCGGCAAGATGGCGACGTCCAGGGTGTTGCGCGAGTGCTCCACGAAGGTACGGATGCCGCGCTCGCAGAGGATGACGTCGGGGTTGCCCTGGTCCAGGATGTATTCGGCCGCCAGCAGCAGCTCGTCCAGCGTCGCGTTCAAGCCCCGCTTGAGCAGCACCGGCCGGCCGCACGCGCCGGCGCGCCTGAGCAGCGTGTAGTTCTGCATGTTGCGGGCGCCGATCTGCACGATGTCGGCGTACTCCGCCACCCGGTCGAGCACGTCGATGTCGGTGGCCTCGCTGACCACCGCGAGGCCGGTCTCCTGGCGGACCCGGTCGAGGATCTTCAGGCCCTCCACCCCCAGGCCCTGGAAGCTGTACGGAGACGTCCGCGGCTTGAAGGCGCCGCCGCGCAGAGTGCGTGCGCCGGCCGCCTGGACCCGCCGGGCGATGCTCAGCGTCTGCTCCAGGCTCTCCACCGAGCAGGGGCCGGCCATGATCGCCAGCTCGGGGCCGCCGATGCGGACGCCGCGCACCTCGACCACCGTGTCGTCGGGCCGGAACTCCCGCGACACCAGCTTGTACGGATGGCTGACCCGAATGACCTCCAGCACGCCGGCCAGCGACTCGAAGAGCGCCGGCTCGACCACCCCCAGGTTGCCGGTGATGCCGACCGCGGTGCGCTGCGCCCCGGGGATGGGGTGCGCCTTGAGGCCCCGCGATTCGATCACCTCGACGACGCCGTCCACCTCCGCGGCGGTGGCGTCCATCTTCATGACGATGAGCATGGGGTGAGCCTCGCAGGGACGCCGCATAGACGGCGCGTCGACGGCGCGCGGTCCGTACAGCGGTCGCGGGGTATGATAACAGCAGGCACGAGGCGCGAGGGACTCGTCAACTGAGAGCCTGTGAGCACATCTCCCGTGGGTCGCGCGCCAGGGGCTTGCGGCGGCGTGGGGCCTGCTGCCGCGTCGCCGCTCCTCGACGATACAACGGCATCGCCTGCGTCGCGGCTCCTTGCAGCAGGCGGGCACCGACGCGCGAAGCGCGTTGGTCCGGCGCTCGCAACGCGACCCATGGGAGATTCATTCACAGGCTCTGAGGAGCGGGGTGGAGAAGTGCACCGCCCCGCCTCCCGGGCCACGAGCGGGAGGTCGCGGACGCCAGCGTTGGGTCGGAATCGATCATGGACGGGTGGGGCGTCTCGGGACGGCGTCGGGCTGCGGGGTGGGGATGGGATCGCGCGTGATCGGCGGGGTCGCTGGGGTGGTCGTCGTTGGGGTAGTACCGGTCGGATCGGGCTGGGCCAGCAGCGCACGGAAGAGCTCGCGGAAGGCGTCGCGCACCGCGGGAGTATCGCTCCGGCGATCGGGTGGCGCCGGGTCCAGAGCCGCGTCGTCGAAGGCAGGCGGCAAGGTGCCGGCGGAGGCGTAGACCTTGGCGAGGCGTGTACGGTTGGCGACCAACCACTGGTTCGCGCGCGCGACGCGAGCATCGAAGGCCTGCAGTTCCGCCGTGAGCTCCGCTGCGGTCGGGTCGCGATCCAGCCGGGCGCGGAGCTGCAGGCGGGTGACTTCGGCCAGCGCCGGGTCCACGGCCATCTTCGGACCGGGCGGCGGCGGCAGGGCCAGGCCGACCCCGACAGGGCCGATCGTTCCCGCTCGCTCCGCGGCGTCAGCCTGTTCCACCACATCGCTTTCAGGGTGCAGGCCGGCCGAGAGCAGGGCGCTGGAATGGGGGGCGGCCGCGGCTTGCTGCTCCAGCGAGCTGCGCAAGCGCCGCCGCAGGCGTTCGGCCTCCCCGGGGTCGAGCGGCAGAGCGATGTTGTGGACCGTCACGTCCGTAACTCTGTTCGGCGGCGTGGTCCGCGGCAGCGTGGGCGGTTGCGCCGACGCGACCGCAATGGCAGCGCCGAGGGTGAGAAGCACGAGCGGGGTACGGATCATGGTCGTGGCCTCCTACATCAGTCCGGCGTCGAGAGCGGTCAACTCGCCGAAGAAGCTCGGCGACCGGGTCGGGTTGCAGTAGCGGTCGCGCAGCCCATCCGGCAGCGCGCACCAGCGACGGATGCGTAGTCGCCAGAACTCTTCGGCGCGGTGGGCGCGGGGGCCGGCTCTCCCGGTCTCGTCCACCCAGCCCATGACGTCGTCCAGGTCGGGCAGGGCGAACCAGGCCTGACCGCCGGGCGCCGTGGCGCTGGCGCCGAGCATCAAGTCGGGGGTGCCGTCCGGACGCGGGCGCGGATTGCCGTTCGGCAGAGTGTGACTGGCCGGCACGCGCACCGGGCAGGCGTCGCGGCCGGGTAGGCGGATCTCTCCTCCGCCGCACGGCTGGTCCCCTACATGCACCACGGGGTCGTAGGGGCACGAAGTGTTGCGACCTGGGGGCGCGTTGCGGCAACGTGGGTTTTCGGACGTATAGCGGCACCGGTCGGCAACGCCGACGGCGTCGATTTCGAGGTGTGCGTGGTCGGCGTACCGGTCGCAGGTCGCCGGCACCGCCACCACGCATTCGAGCGCGCCGCTGCCGTCGAGCGCCGGTACGGGAGCACTGCCGTTCGGACAGAGGAAAGCCAAGCCGCCCGACCGCGGATTCGCCGCCGTCAGCAGCTGCGGCCGCACCGGCCCGAAGAAGACGTTGTTCAGCAGGCCGCTGACATTGCCTTCGAACGACATCGCCCGGGGGCCTGTGATCACGGGTGGTGTCGGCGGCGGCGGTATGGTGGTGGGACCCCCCGTGACGGCGCAACCGTCAAAGGGAATGAGCACTAAGGGTGGGGGCCCCGCCGGAGGCACCGCGGTCGGCGCGGGCGGCGGCGGCCACGTCCACGTGGGCCAGACCCATTGCTGATAGGCATAGTCCTGGACGAAGTTGGCAAAACCCTCGTACCAGGCGAACTTCAATCGCTCCCCGCCGCACAGGGCGTGAGGGCGGAAGCAGAAGAAGCCCAGGCAGTCGGCCACCCAGTGCAGGTTGTCGCTGTGATACGTGTTGTAGAGCACGTGCCCGATCTCGTGCGCGGTGGCGTTGAGCGACACCGACGCCGGTCCGCCGGCGTTCCTGAAGAAGTTGACCACCACCGTGTCGTAGGCCGTGAACGCGGAGGTGAAGTCGGGCAGCGGCGCGTTGATCGTGTAGTTGAAATGCATCGGCCGGTAGCGCGTACCGGCCCGCAGCCGCAGCGTGGTGAAGTGCGTAGCCCAATACTGGCGGGCCGCCATGAACGACTGCGGGCCGGCGAGCATGTTGCCGCCCATGCCGATGGCGAAATCACCGAGGGCGAGCGACGCTCCGTTGGCCACTCGCCGCCACGGCGTCTCCCACTCGGAGGTCTGATGCGTGCGCAGTTGATCCAGGGCCGGCACCGCAACAGGCACGCCGTCCTCGACGAATCGCTGCCAGACGGCCACGATCTGATCGAGGGCGCGCTCGATCAGGTTGGGTTCGATGATGCCCACGCTGAAGCCGTTCAAGCTCCTTCCCTCGATCCTCAGGTAGACCTCGGGGCTGGGACGGAACGGGTCGCCGCAATCGCCGCGGAAATTGACCCGGCCGCCGGAGTCCGTATAGGCAGCTCCACAGAACCCGTCGAATCCGATGTCGGCGTCCATGGCGACGACGCGAATGCCGGCGCAGGGCACGTTGACCGATCGCGTGAAGCTCGGATCGATCTGGACGCTCCCGACGAGCGGGTTCGCGGTGAGGGCCGGGTTTCCCGGCATGACCACGCTCGCCGGGCAGAGGATGCGGGCACTCACGGTAAAGCGTGCGGCCTGCGCGGGTAGCGACCCCAACACCAGCAGGGCGGCCAGGAAGACGATTGCGCGAAGCGCTTGGATGCGAGCGGTCAGGATGAAGGACGGGATCCGGAGGGTTCGCATTGGCGTTCTCCCTGCGCGCCCGTTCGCGCGCGTTGCTGGATAGGTGAGAGGTCCCATCCTGCCGGGTTTTCCCACTCGCTCGGATTGCCCGTCCCACGCTCTCTAATCGCTTGCACGCCCACCGCTCACCTCGGCCCGCTGGAAACGGGCTGTGAAGTGCGATCTCGTACCGATCGAGCCTGATGCGCTGGGCTCGGCGTAAGAGGCGACGCTAGGATTGGATACCCTGAAGCCGAGCTCTCAGGAGAGGGAGGTATCTCCGACATGATCGATTGGTACGTCGACGGAATCGAGTTCGAGCAAGCGGAGATCGGAAGCGCGACGACCACGGCAACAGCCGCCATCCGGCTCGAGCTCGACGATACCTACGGGCAGTTCAATCGCCTGCGCCACTCGGGCCACGGCGTCGTCCACGGCTAGGAGCGTGTACCGGATAGCAGCTGGTGTCGCCGCTGGTTATATGTGGCGATGATGAAGGGATCGTTTGGCATCACGACCTCGAGGTCTTGGGTAACGATCTGCGTGGCGCCGTGGAGGGATCGGTCCCGGCAGCCTGGCCGATGAAGGCTTGGCGAAGGCCGGTCAGGTGGCGGCCTGGGCGGCCCGGTAGAGCTTCAGGATGTTGTGGCCGGTGCAGACCAGCGACCACTGCCCGCCGACGGCGTTGAGACCGCGCAGCAGGAAGCGCCGGAATCCGCGAGCCTCTTTGATCTGACCGTTGACCGGCTCCACCACCGCCTTGCGCCGGGCATAGATCGCTCTCCCCTGCACCGTCCGCAGCTTCTCTCGCATGCGATCCCTTTCAGTGGGCTGCTCGGCAGCACTCGGTGCCGACGGCGGCGGATCCCCTCCGCGCCGCTGCCGATCCGGGGCGACATAGCCATCGGTGCCTCGCTTGCAGCAGTCCTCCTCGGCTTGCGGGTACCAGTAGCCCGCGTCGGCCGTAGCGTGCGTCGGGCTGCGCCCACAGTACCTTGCAACCTGGTCCAACAGGGGGACGAGGTTGCCGTTGTCCGGACACTGATTCGTCACCGCCTGAGCGACGATGATCTGATGCTCCTCGTCGACCGCCAGCTGGCAGTTGTACCCTTGTAAGAAGCTCCCACCGCATTCCATGATCCGGCTGTCGGAGTCGACGAAATTGCGTTGGGCCTTCGGGTGAGGCGTTCCATCGGGTCGTGTCCGGACTCGATGCTTCGGCAAGCCCTCCTGTGTCACGAAGTCCTCGACGCGGGCTTCGTCGAGAGCCGCAGCCTGCTCTTCGCGGCGGCGAGCTCGAGTCTCCTCGGCCTTGCGGGCCTTGTCGCTGCGCGACTCCTGCGCCGCACGCTGCCGCGCCTGCTCGGCCTGCTCTCGAAGCTCCGCCGCACGACTCGCACGAGCTTCGGCCTCCAGCTCCGCCTTCGCCTGCCGGATGCGGCGCAGACCGTCCATCGCCACGTGACCCAGCTTCACCAGGCCCGCCCTGCGGCATAGCTGCAGGACCTGAACGAATAGCGACGACAGAGCCTCCAGGTGCGTCTTGCGAAATTCGTTGATCGTCGTGAAGTAGGGATGCTGACCCCCCGCCAATATCCGAAACGCCACGTCCTCGTACGTGGCTCGCTCGATCTTGCGCGACGAGTACACACCCACGCAGTAGGCGTACAGCAACAGACCCGTCATCATCGCCGGCGAGTACGGACGCGTCCCGCGAGCGTCCTTCGACCGAATCGAGCGCTCGATCTGCGTCACATCCAACTGATCGAGAAGCTCCAAGATGAAATACGCTAGATGCCCTTCCGGCAGCCAGTCCAAAGGCGATGGCGGCAGGAGAAAACCCTGGCGCGGCTCCCACGACCGATACTGCTTGTCT